>NZ_JAOCDM010000122.1 GCF_029840925.1 Pseudomonas sp. GD03858 | reverse complement strand
TCGCGCCCCTTTCGCGACACAAGGCCGCTCCTACAGGGGGATTGTGCTTGGCCATTCGGCTCAATTCGGTCGCTGCAAGGTCTTCTGCTTGAGGATGTAGAGGCTGACCAGCACCGCGCTGGTCAGCATGAACACCCGTGCCCAGAACAACGGCACCAGGTAGCAGGACAGCCCGATGCTGGCCCACATCAGGCCGATCGCATAGACCTTGCCCCGCAGCGGAATCCCCTCGCCGCTGAGGTAGTCACGGATCCACGGCCCGAGTTGCGGATGATTCACCAACCAGTGGTGAAAGCGCGGCGAGCTTCGGGCGAAGCAGGCCGCCGCCAGCAGCAGGAACGGGGTGGTGGGCAAGACCGGCAGGAAGATCCCGGCCACCCCCAGCGCGACGCTGAGCCAGCCGATGGCCAGCAACAGGTAGCGCACCACCTCGATCAGTGGTGACGTGGCTTGAGCAGGGCAGGTTTTTCTTCCGGCGCGTGCAGCAGCAGGAACAGCGCGCTGAGTGCCTCGGGAATCTGCACGATCATGTCGTCCTGCAGGTTGGCGTTGCTGGCGATGTCGGCGAACTCCGGCTGCTCGTCGAACAGGCCCGAGCCGACCATGATCGGCAGCAGCATCTCGCTGACTTCTTCCTCGGCGTTCTCGAACCAGGCCTCTTCACGCAGGAACACGCCTTCCATGAAGCCGATGCACCAGCCACGCAGGTCGGAGTCGTCCGGCTCGTCGGTCAGGTCCAGCTCGCAAGGCAGGTCGAATTCCTCGTCGCTGGCCAGCTGGCGGGCGATGTGGCCCTTGAGGGCGACCAGGGTGGCCTCGATCTCGGTGCGCTGGGCATCGCTGGCGTAATGGGGTTCTTCGGCGAACAGCGCGTCGATCCATTCGCGTTCGGGTACTTCCTCCGAGCAGATCGACAGCGCGGTCAGGTAGCCGTGGGCGGCGACGTAGTCCAGCGCTTCTTCGTGCAGCTCATCGGCGTCGAGGAAGGCTTGCAGGCGGGTCAGTTGCTCGGCGAAGGACATTACAGGGCTACCTTGGGGGAATAAACGATAGTGGATTCTAGCACCTTGCGGCAGCCGAGGGGCAAAGGGAACGTCTGTCACCGGGGCATGCCGGGGGAGGGGCAGTCGGGTATACTCTGCGGTTTTTCGTGCCCGGTGGCGTTTTGCGGCCATCCGGCAAAAACCGCTTACGCATTCGATGTGTGCGCGGCGGATTTATCGTCCAGCCTGAGTCCAGGATGGTACGGCGATTTTGGAGTGGCAAATGCTCGAACAGGCTCAGCGCGTCCTCAAGGATGTCTTCGGTTACGACAGTTTCCGCGGGCGCCAGGCAGCGATCATCGAATGCGTGGCAGGTGGCGGCGACGCCCTGGTGCTGATGCCCACCGGCGGCGGCAAGTCGTTGTGCTTCCAGGTGCCGGGGTTGTTGCGTCCGGGCCTGACGGTGGTGGTGTCGCCGCTGATCGCGCTGATGGACGATCAGGTCGCCACCCTCGACGAGCTAGGGGTGGCCGCCGCCGCGCTGAACTCCACCCTCAGCGCCGAGCAGCAGCGCGAGCTGGCCGGTCGCCTGCGCCGTGGTGAAGTGAAGATGCTCTACCTGGCCCCCGAGCGCCTGGTGCAACCGCGCATGCTGGAGTTCCTGCGCGACCTGGACATCGCCCTGTTCGCCATCGACGAGGCCCACTGCGTGTCGCAATGGGGCCACGACTTCCGCCCGGAATACCTGCAGCTGGGTCAGCTCGCCGAGCTGTTCCCCCACGTGCCGCGCATCGCCCTGACCGCCACCGCCGACATGCGTACCCGCGAGGAGATCGTCCAGCGCCTGCACCTGCAGGGTGCCGAGCGCTTCCTGTCGAGCTTCGACCGACCGAACATCTTCTACCGCATCGTGCCCAAGGAGTCGCCGCGCAAGCAACTGATGGCCTTCCTCGGCGAGCGCCGCGGCAACGCTGGCATCGTCTATTGCCTGTCGCGCAAGAAGGTCGACGAGACCGCAGCGTTCCTCTGCGACCAGGGCTTCCCGGCACTGCCGTACCACGCAGGCCTGGCCGCCGAGACCCGCGCCGCCAACCAGCACCGTTTCCTCAACGAGGAAGGGCTGATCATGGTCGCCACCATCGCTTTCGGCATGGGCATCGACAAACCCAACGTGCGCTTCGTCGCCCACCTCGACCTGCCCAAGTCGCTCGAGGCCTATTACCAGGAGACCGGCCGCGCCGGCCGCGACGGCCTGCCCTCGGACGCCTGGATGGCCTACGGCCTGCAGGACATGGTGATGCTCAAGCAGATGCTGCAGAACTCCGAGGGCGACGAGCGTCACAAGCGCATCGAGCAGCACAAGCTCGACGCCATGCTGGCGCTGTGCGAGGAAACCCGCTGCCGCCGCCAGTCGCTGCTGGCGTACTTCGACGAGGTACTCGAGCAACCCTGCGGCCACTGCGACAACTGTGTCGACCAGGTGCAGACCTGGGACGCCACCGAGCCCGCGCGCCAGGCGCTGTCGACGGTGTTCCGCACCGGCCAGCGCTACGGCGTCGGTCACCTGGTCGACGTGCTGCTGGGCAAGGACACCGAGAAAGTGCGCAATTTCGGCCACGAGAAGCTGTCGGTGTTCGGCGTCGGCAAGGCGCTGGCCGAGGCCGAGTGGCGCTCGCTGTTCCGCCAGTTGGTGGCTCGTGGGCTGGTGGACATCGATCTGGAGGGCTATGGCGGCCTGCGCCTGTCCGACAGCTGCCGACCGCTGTTACGCGGCGAGGTGAACCTGCAGCTGCGCCGTGATCTCAAGCCGCAGACGGTGGCCAAGGCGTCCGGCGGCAGTGGTGGCAGCCCGGCGAGCCAGCTGGTGCGGGCCGAGGAGCGCGAGCTGTGGGAAGCGCTGCGCACCCTGCGGCGCAAGTTGGCCGAGGAGCACAGCGTACCGCCCTACGTCATCTTCCCCGACTCCACCCTGCTGGAGATGCTGCGCAGCATGCCCACCAGCCTCAGCGACATGGCCCAGGTCAGTGGCGTCGGCGCGCGCAAGCTGGAGCGCTACGGCCAGGCTTTCCTCGAAGTGCTCAATGGCGCCGGTGGCACCGAAGAGGCGCCGAAGGTGGTGCTCGACCTGCGCCACGAACTGGTCAGCCTGGCCCGCGCTGGCATGACCCCGGCGCAGATCGCCGGGCAGTTGAACTGCAGCGAGAAGAACGTCTATGGCCTGCTGGCCGAGGCCATCGGCCGCCAGGAGCTGAGCCTGGAGCAGGCGCTGGACCTGCCGGAAGAGCTGATGATGGAGGTGCAGGATGCCTTCCTCGACGGTGAGGGCGAGCTGCCCGCGGTGTCCACCGTGGCGCCGCTGTTTGGCCAGCGAGTGCCCGAAGGTGTGCTGCACTGCGTGCGCGCGGCACTGGCGGTGGAGTTCGAACTCTGAGCGCTGGCATTTGCGCCAATTGCTGATCTTTGTCATACGCTTACATCGATATCAGTCATTTCGGCAGCGCTGAGCCTTGCCTGATCGCTCGGGGCATGATTAGCTGACTAATAATTAGTTCTATTCATTGAGTTGCTTATGCCCTTGACTGACAACCAACACCGTTTCGGCATGCAGCTGGCCCAGATGTCCCGGGGTTGGCGTGCCGAACTGGATCGCCGCCTGGCCGGGCTCAATCTCTCGCAAGCGCGCTGGCTGGTGCTGTTGCACCTGGCGCGATTCGACGAGGCGCCGACCCAGCGCGAGCTGGCCCAGAGCGTGGGCGTCGAAGGTCCGACGCTGGCCCGCCTGTTGGACAGTCTGGAAAGCCAGGGCCTGGTGCGTCGCCAGGCGGTGATGGAAGATCGCCGCGCCAAGAAGATCCTGCTGTGCCCGCCGGCCAAGCCGTTGATCGAGCAGATCGAGACCATTGCCAACGCCTTGCGGGTCGAGTTGTTCACCGGCATCGACGAGGCCGACATGGAAGTGTGCATGCGGGTGCATGCGAAGATCCTGGGTAATCTCGAGAAGTCCTGACCGCAGCTGCAAGCTTCAAGCTGCAAGCTTCAAGAAAAAGCGGATCGGTTTACCTACGCGGTCCGCTTTTTCTTGCAGCTTGCAGCTTGCAGCTTAGAAGGTATGCCCCAGGTTCAGGTAAACCGCCTTCTCATGGGCATCGTTGGCCCCATAGCTCAGGTTCAGCGGCCCCAGCGGCGTCTCCAGCCCCAGGAATATGCTCGCGGCGTTGATGTAGCCGCTGTCGAACTCATTGTCGTTGTTCCATGCCCGTCCGCGTTCCAGCGACCCGCCCAGGTACAGCGGGAAGTCCAGCGGCAGGTAGGCCCGTGGCGTCAGGCGCCGGTAGTAGACCATGCGCAGCAGGCTCATGTTCTGCCCGGAAATCGAGTCCTGGCGGAAGCCCGACAGTTGCCGGGCACCGCCGAACACGAAGCTGGAAGTGACCACTTCGGCCTCATCCAGGGTACGCCCGTAGCGTCCGCCCAGCACCAGGGTGTTCGGCCCGCTGCTGAAGGCCTTGTCCAGATTCAACAGCCACTGTCGGTAGTTTTCGTCCGAGTCCAGCGACTTGTCGTACTTGCGCACGGTCAGGCCGATCTCTTCGCCACTGTGGGGGAAGTAGACGTTGTCGAAGGTGTCGAAGGAATACTTCAGCTCGTAGAACCCCTCGTTGAAGCTGACCTTGGGCAGGTCCTGGTCGCCGATGCGCACCTCGGCGTTGCCCCAGGCCTTGCCCACGCCCAGGCGTACCTCGCCGTAGGTGCCGATCTGCCGCCCAACGTTGAGGCCGAAGCCGTAGCGCTCCAGGCGGTATTCGGCGACCGGGTCGTTGTCCAGGGTGGCCTCGACGTTCTGCGAGCCCAGGGCCAGGTAGGGGGCGATGAAGTAGCGTGAGCCCACGTCCAGTGGCTGGTAGAACTCGCTGTACAGTTCCTGCTCGTCACCGATCTGCGCGCGGGTCAGCCATTCCGCGCCGAGCCGGTTGATGCCGTTGACCCGGTAGCTGGCACCCAGGTTGAAGGCACTGTCACCACGCAGATCATCGGACAGGTTCAGGCCCAGGCGCAGATAGTCGGTGCCGCCACGCCGGCCACGGGCGTTGATGACCAGGGTGTGCTCATCGCCTTTGTGCGTCACGCGATATTGCACCTGGTCGAAGTAGTCCAATCCGTACAGCGTCCCCATGTCGGTCTGCAGGCGGTCGAGGTCCAGTGGTTCGCCGATCGGCTGGCGGACGTAGTAGCGGATCACATCGTCGCTGACCTTGGAGTCGTTCTCCACCTTGATGGCGGTAATGATCGGCGTGCGCAGCTTTGGCGAACGTGCCACCGCCAGGTTGCTGTCGCCCTCGGCCTGGCGGAGCGACGCCAGCCGTGGATCCAGGGCGCGGGTGGCGCGGTAGCCTGCGTCGATCATGTCCTGGGCACGGCCGAAGTCGGTGACGCCGAAGCTGGCCAGCGGCGGTTGCACCAGGATGTCCTCGCGGCGCAGCGTGGCCAACTGCTCCTCGGAATTGCGTCGGGTCATCAGGGTGATCGACTGGTTGAGCACATCGACCACCGTGGCCAGTTGTTTGCGGTTGCGCAGCGGCGTACCGATGTCGACGACGATGGCCAGGTCCACGCCCATCTCGCGCACCACGTCCACCGGGATGTTGTCGGTCATGCCGCCATCGACCAACAGGCGTCCACCGAGCTCGACGGGAGCGAACACCGCGGGTATCGACATGCTGGCGCGGATCACCTGGGGCAGGTGGCCGCGGCTGAAGACCACTTTCTCGCCCGTGGTGATGTCGGTGGCCACGGCCCGGAACGGAATCGGCAGCTTGTCGAAGTCGCGGATGTCGGCGGTGTGGGCCAGCTTGCTTTCCAGCAGCAAGGCCAGATTCTGGCCCTGGATCACGCCCAGCGGCAGGCCAAGGCTGCCGTCGTCGCGAAAGCTCAGCTTCTGCTTGACCAGAAAGTCACGGTCATCCTGCTTGCGCCTGAACGGCACATCCTTGCGCGGCGGGGCGTCGGACAGGGCCTGTTGCCAGTCCAGCGTGGTGGCGAGCTTCTCCAGTTCGGCGATGCTGTAGCCGGAGGCGTACAGCCCGCCGACCACCGCGCCCATGCTGGTGCCGGCGATGGCGTCGATACGCACGCCTTGCTCCTCCAGCGCCTTGAGCACACCGATATGGGCCAGGCCGCGGGCGGCCCCGCCGGACAGTACCAGGCCGATCTTTGGCCGGGATGCCTCGGCGGCAAGCACGCCGAGGGAAGTGAGCGTCAGCAAAAGGCAGAACAGCAGGCGGCGCATCGTGAGTCTCAAACCTGAGGGTAAAGACCGGTAGTATAAGCGGCCCCTTACCTGGAGTTGCGCGACATGGCCGACAGCAAACCGCGAATTGTCATCACATATTGCACGCAGTGCCAGTGGCTGCTGCGCGCGGCCTGGCTGGCCCAGGAGCTGCTCAGCACCTTCGCCGAGGACCTCGGCCAGGTGGCACTGGAGCCTGGCACCGGTGGCGTCTTTCGCATCACCTGCGACGGTGTGCAGCTCTGGGAGCGCAAGGCCGACGGTGGTTTCCCCGAGGCCAAGGTGCTCAAGCAGCGTGTGCGCGACCAGATCGATCCGCAGCGCGACCTGGGGCACAACGATCGTTGATCAGGCGCCTTCGGCCGCTGTCGGCCTTGCCGGCTGCTCGGCGGCCATGCGGCTGGACAGCGCGATGGCGAAGATGATCAACGCGCCACCGGCGAGCATGCGCAGGGTCGGTTGCTCGGCGAACACGACCCAGGCCACGGCAATGCCATAGACCGGTTCCAGGGTGAACACCATCGCCGCGGTTCGCGCCTTGATCACCGCCAGGCTGGCGACGAACAGGCTATGGGCGATGCCGGTGCAGAAAATGCCGAGCAGGGCGATCCACAGCCAGTCCATCGGCGCCACGGCGGCCAGGCCCGGCGCGGCGAGGGGCAGCAGGCAGACGGTCACCACCAGGTTCTGCCACAGCGCCGCCTGCACCGCCGGCAGGCGCCCGGAGCCGGCGCGGTTGGTCAGTGACAGCAGCGAGAACAGCAACCCCGACAGCAGCGCCCAGAGCAGCCCGCCAGTGGCATCGCTGGCCAGGTTGAACTCTGGTGTCACCAGAACCAGGCCGATGCTCACCAGCAGCACCAGGATCGCTTCGTTGCGACGGATGCGCTCACGGAACAGCAGGCTTTCGAGGATCACCGTGAAGGCCGGAAAGCTGGCGAAACCGAGGGTGGCGATCGCCACGCCACCGACCTTGACCGCGATGAAGAAACTCACCCAATGCCCGGCCAGCAGCAGGCCGCCGAGCAACAGGCGGCGCAGGTCCTGGCCATGCAGCGGTTGCCAGGCCTGGCGTGCGAGGCTGGCGAACAGGCCCAGCGCCAGCACCGCGAACGCGGCACGGCCGAAGACGATGATCGAGGGGCTGGCGCTGGCGGCCAGCTTGCCGAAGACGCCGGTCAGGCCGAAGAACAGCGCGCCGATGTGCAAGGCGCCGAGGGCGGTGCGGTGGTTCATGGTGGTCCTTTGCATTCGCAGGTGCCTGTGCCGGCCTCTTCGCGGGTAAACCCGCTCCCACAGATTTCGCGTTGGCCTGTGGGAGCGGGTTTACCCGCGAAGAGGCCGGAGCAGGCAGAGAAGATCTTGGCGGTCAGTGTAAGAGCCTGGTCCGTGCGTGTCTGTCGCCCACCTCGCGTCAGTTGTCGCCAGACTCGCGCCGCAACGCCAGCGGCGTACAACCGAATGCCCGCAGCACCGCGGCGCTGAAGGCGCTCTGCGAGCCATACCCCACGCGCGCGGCGATCTCGCCCACCGGCAGCAGGCTCTCGCGCAACAACTGCCGCGCCATCAGCAGCCGCCGCTGGCGGATGTAATCCATGGGGGTCATGCCGGTCTCGCCGACGAACCGGGCGTGCAAGCGCGCGCTGGAGAGTCCGGCCAGTCGCGCCAGGTCGGCCACCTGCAAGGGGTAGGCGGCGCATTGTTCGATATGGGCGTCGAAGGCGGCATAGGGCAACCGCCTGCTGGCCTGCACCGGGGCGCCGGCCCTGGCATTGAGGCTGGCCAGCAGCAGCACGGCACCTTGCCGGGCGATCAGCGGGTCGTCCACGGGGCTTGCGGCCAGCCAGTCCACCAATTGCTGCTGGCGACTGTCCAGGGCCAGCGCACCGGGGTGATCGAGCAGGCGGCGGCTGTCGTCGGCATGCTCGCCAAGGTGTTCGGCGAGCCAGGGCTCGCCTGGAATGTCCAGCACCAGGCAACGGCTGCCCCCGGGGCTGCCGCAGGCGTGGTGGGCGCCGGCTGGCACCACCATCAAGTCCTGGCGGTCGACTTGTCCGCCACGACCAGCGACCTCGAAATCCAGGCGCCCGCCGAGGCCGAACACCAGCTGTGGGTGATCGTGGCTGTGGGCGATCAGGTCGTGGCGGTAGCGGCGCAGCGACAGCAATGGGCCGGTGGTCATGGTGAGTCCTCGCGGGGCAGGGCAGCAGTGTACACCCTGCGCCGCGCGCGACGCCGGTTCAGGATGGTCATCGGACTGCCACCAACCTGTCACCTGCGCCTGCCAGTCTCCAGCAAACAGCGCCGGAGCCTGCTCATGACCCAAGCCGAACCTCTTCGCCCTTCGCGCAAGCAGCGGGTGCGCACCTTGTGGATCTCCGATGTGCACCTGGGCACCCGCGACTGTCAGGCCGAGCACCTGTCGCACTTTCTCAAGGGCCACCAGGCGGACCGCATCTATCTGGTCGGCGACATCATCGATGGCTGGAAACTGCGCGGCGGCATCTACTGGCCGCAGGCGCACACCAATGTCATCCGCCGCCTGTTGACCATGAGCAAGCGCGGCGCCGAGGTGATCTACGTCACCGGCAACCATGACGAGTTCCTGCGTCGATACTCGAAACTGATCCTCGGCAACATCCACTTGGTCGACGAGGCCGAGCACCTGACCGCGGATGGCCGGCGCCTGCTGGTGATCCACGGTGACCAGTTCGACGTGATCACCCGCTATCACCGCTGGCTGGCTTTCCTGGGCGATCGCGCCTACGAGTTCACCCTGGTGCTCAACCGTTGGCTCAACCATTGGCGTGCGCGCTATGGCTACGGTTACTGGTCGCTGTCGGCGTACCTGAAGCACAAGGTCAAGGGCGCGGTGAATTTCATCAGCGACTTCGAGGACGCGATTGCCCACGAATGCACCCGGCGCGGCTTCCAGGGCGTGGTGTGCGGGCACATTCACCATGCCGAGATCCGTCAGGTGGGCGAGGTGGAGTACCTCAACTGTGGCGACTGGGTGGAGTCATGCACGGCGCTGATCGAGCACTGGGACGGCCGGATCGAGCTATACCGGTTTGCCGAGGCGCAGGCGCGCGAAGCCGCGTCGCGGCTGGCGGAGCTGGGCGAGCCGGCCTAGGTCGGCTTGCGCGCCTCTTCAGGTCATGCGCAGTCCTTGTAGGAGCGGCCTTGTGTCGCGAAAGGGCGCTCCTACAGGTGACGGGGACCCAGAATCAGGCTGAGGCCTTCAAGGCCGCCTTGTATATCGATTGCCTGGGCTGGGCGAACACCCGCTCCATCATCGGCTCGAAGAACGACAGCGGCAGGCTCTGGTAATCCGGGTCGAATGCCGCGGCATCGTAGCGTGCGCAGAATTCGATGGTCCGTTGGTACTGCGGGTGGTCGCTGAATTGCTCGCGCAGGTGCCGGTCCATGCCCAGGTGGTGGAAGAAGTAGTAGCCCTGGAAGATCCCGTGCTTTTCGATCATCCACAGGTTCTCGGCGCTGACGAAGGGCTTGAGGATCGCCGCCGCGATATCCGGATGGTTGTAGCTGCCCAGGGTGTCGCCGATGTCGTGCAACAGGGCACAGACCACGTATTCCTCGTCACGACCGTCACGGTAGGCGCGGGTGGCGGTCTGCAGGGAGTGGCTCAGGCGATCGATGGGAAAACCGCCGAAGTCGCCATCGAGCAGGCGCAGGTGCGCAACAATGCGCTGTGGCAGCTGGCGGGCATAGGCGCGGAAGTCGTCGGCGATGATCGCCCAGTCCTGGGCGGTGCCATCGCGCATGTGGCTGAAGTTCGCTTGCTTGTTCATCGCGTCGAGGCCACTCGTATCGGGAGTCTGCCGGCAGTGTTGGCCAGGGCCGTGGCTTTGGCAGTGGCCAGGCGAGACGCGAACCTGGCCTTGCGGGCCGATTCAGAGGCTGATGCGGCCCAGCAAGATGTCGCGGAACATCGCGAAGTCGCCGACCAGGCTGTACCAGGGGTGGGTGAAGGTGGCCGGGCGGTTCTTCTCGAAGAAAAAGTGCCCGACCCAGGCGAAACCATAGCCGGCCAGCGGAACGGCCAGCAGCAACGGCCACTTGCCGCTGCCGATGCTGTAGGCGAGCAGGGCGATCACCAGGCTGGTGCCGATGAAATGCAGGCGTCGGCACGTGGGGTTGCTGTGCTCGCCCAGATAGTAGGGATAGAACTCGGCAAAACTGCGGAACTGCACGGTGCTGGTCATGGCGAGGGTTTCCGGATCTGCGGGTCTTGCAACAGGATACACGGCGTGGAGCCTGAATCGAGTCTAGAGTCACGAGGGGCGATGACCAGTGACAATAAGCGCCAATTGACTATCCTTTCGATTCACCGCAGGAGCGGTCAGCATAAGAAGCCTGTCATGAGTGAGAGAACCACGTCAGCCAGCTGGGCATCAGGGATCGTCAAGGCGCTCGAGCTGGAAGGGCTCGATTGCCAGGCCATGTTCAAGCAGCTGGGCCTCGATTTCGCCGCGCTGGACGATCCGGATGCGCGCTTTCCCCAGGATGCCATGACCCGGCTGTGGCAACTGGCAGTCGATCTGTCGGGCAATGAAGCCATCGGCCTGAACATGGCGCGGGTGGTACGCCCGGCCTCGTTTCACGTGGTGGGGTACGCGCTGATGTCCAGCCGCACCCTGGCCGAAGGGTTCGAGCGCCTGGTGCGCTATCAGCGGATCATCGCCGAAAGCGCGGAGCTGAGCTTTCGCCGTGAGCCCGACGGCTACGCCCTGGTGTTGACCGTGCACGGTGATCACCTCCCTCCCACCCGGCATAGCGCCGAGGCTTCGCTGGCCTGCGCGCTGGCGCTGTGCACCTGGCTCAGCGGGCGGCCGATCCAGCCGCGACGTGTGTTGATCCAGGGGGGGCAGCCAAAGCATGTCGAGCCGTACCGGGTGGCCTTCCATGCCCCGTTGCAGTTCGGCGCGGCCCATGACGCGCTGGTGTTCGAGCGCGCCGACATGGAAGCGCCGTTGCCCACCGCCAACGAGGCGATGGCGGTGCTGCACGATCGTTTCGCCGGGGAATACCTGGCGCGCTTTTCGGAAAGCCGCGTGACCCATCGGGTGCGCCAGGTGCTGTGCCGCATCCTGCCGCAGGGCGAGCCCAAGCGCGAAACGGTAGCCCATGCCCTGCACCTGTCCCAGCGTACCTTGCAGCGGCGCCTGCAGGACGAGGGCACCAGCTTCCAGACCTTGCTCGACGATACCCGCCGCGAACTGGCCGAGCAGTACCTCGCCCAGCCTGGCACCACTTTGCTGGAAACCGCCTACCTGCTGGGCTTCGCCGACCCGAGCAACTTCTATCGGGCGTTCCGCCGCTGGTTCGACGCCACCCCGAGCGAGTACCGCGCGCGGTTGGCGGTCAGTGGCGCCAGAACGCCGGCATGCACAATACCAGCACCGTGATGATCTCCAGGCGGCCCAGCAGCATGCCACCCGCCAGGATCCACTTGGCGGCGTCCGGCAGGCTGGCGTAGTTGCCGGCCGGGCCGATCACCTCGCCGAGGCCCGGTCCCACGCCGGATACCGTGCCAGCTGCGCCGGTCAGCGCGGTCATCCAGTCCACGCCCAGCAGCGACAGCAGCAGGGCGATGAAGCAGATGGTGAAGGCGAAGAAGAACGAGAAGGTCAGGATCGAGCGTACGATCTCTTCGTCGAGGCGATGGCCGTTGTACTTCTGCTTGATCACCGCCCGAGGGTGGATCAGCTGGTTGAGGTTGGCCTTGAGCAGGATATAGGCGACCTGGAAACGGAAGATCTTGATGCCGCCGGCCGTGGAGCCGGAGCAGCCGCCGACGAAACCGAGGTAGAAGAACAGCATCAGCGAGAAGTTGCCCCACATGCTGTAGTCGCCCAGGGCGAAGCCCGTGGTGGTGACCACCGAGGTGACGTTCAGCGCCACATGGCGCAGGGCGTCGAGCCAGTGCAGGTTGGTCGTGGCCCAGTACCAGGTGCCGAGCACCAGCCAGGTGGCCACCAGCATCAGGAGCAGGCCCTGCACCTGCTGGTCCTTGATCAGCGCCCTGCGGTGGCCGCGCAGGGTGGCCACGTACAGGGTGAAGGGCACGCTGCCCATGATCATCACCACCACCGCGACCCAATGCACCGCCGGAATGTCCCACTTGGCCAGCGACTGGTCGGAGGTGGAGAAACCACCGGTGGAGATCGCCGACATGGCATGGTTGATCGCGTCGAACGGGCTCATGCCGGCCCACCAGAAGGCCAGGCTGCCGAGCACGGTGATGCCGACGTACACCGCGACGATCGACTTGGCCACCATGTGCGAGCGTGGCATGACCTTCTCCGAGCGGTCGGAGGACTCGGTCTGGAACAGGCGCATGCCGCCGATGCGCAGCAGCGGCAGGATCGCCACCGCCATGCCGATGAAACCGATGCCGCCCAGCCAGTGCAGCATCGAGCGCCACATCAGGATGCCCGGCGACATGTTGTCCAGCCCGCTGAGCACGGTGGCGCCGGTGGCGGTGATGCCGGACATGCTTTCGAAGAAGGCATCGGTGTAGCTGATGTGCTGGGTGAGCAGGAAGGGCAGGGCGGCGAACACGCACACCACCAGCCAGCTGCTGACGGTCAGCAGGTACATGTCGCGAGGGCGCAGGTGCACATGTTCGGGGCGACCCGGCACCACCAGGCCGAGCCCGGCGATGAAGGTGATGAGGCTGGACCAGAGGAACGAGGGCATGTCGCCGGTGCGTTCGAAGACCACCAGGGTCGCCATGGGCACCACCATGCTCACCGCCAGGGTGATCAGGAAGATGCCGATGATGAAACCAATGATCCTTAAGGTCGGCAACGCCATGTGATCTGCTCTGACTCGCTACGGAAAGGGCGCCATTTTAAGGCGCAAGTTGCAAGCTGCAAGCGTCAAGCACCAATGAGGCTTGCGAAGGCTGTTTTTCTTGTGGCTTGCAGCTTGATGCTTGCAGCTTGAGAATGGCCGCACTTTCAATCTGCCAGGAGGGTAGCCGATGGAGGCTCTCGATGCATTGCTCAACCGTGTTTCCGTGCCACGCCTGACTGACCCTGCGCCCAATGCCGCCCAGCGCGAGGCGCTGTTCCAGGCCGCGTTGCGGGCGCCGGATCATGGCCAACTGCGTCCTTGGCGCTTCCTGACCATCGAGGGGCAGGGCCGCGAGAAGCTCGGCGAGTTGTTCGCCGAAGCGGTGCAGGCCAAGGGCGATGCAACCCAGGCCGCGCTCGACAAGGCCCGGGCGATGCCGCTGCGGGCGCCGCTGCTGATCGTGGTGGTCGCCAAGCTGCAGGACCATTTCAAAGTACCGAAGATCGAGCAGCAACTGGCCGCCGGCTGCGCCGCCCATGGCATCCTGATCGCCGCCCATGCCCAGGGTATCGGCGCGGTGTGGCGCACCGGCGACATGGCGTTCGATGCCCATGTGCGCAAGGGGTTGGGACTGCAGGCGAATGAAGAAGTGATCGGTTACCTGTATGTCGGCACGCCTGTCGGCGAGCCGCGCACGGCGCCGGTCCTGGAGACCGCCCAGTACGTCAGCGCCTGGGGCGAGTGATGTGAGGCGGGGCCGCTCTGCGGCCCATCGCGGGTAAACCCGCTCCCACAGGATTTATGGGAGCGGGTTTACTCGCGATGGGCTGCAAGGCAGCCCCGAGAAACATCAGGCAGTACTCACATTGCAAGGCAGCTCCAGCGTCGCGATGAACCCACCCTGCGGATGATTGCCCAGTACCAGGCTGCCGCCATGGCGTTCCACCGCCTTGCGCGCGATCGCCAGCCCCAGTCCATGCCCCGGCGTCTCCTGCCCCGGCGCCCGGAAGAACGGTTCGCCCAGCTGCGCCAGATGCTCCGCTGCCACCCCCGGCCCATGGTCGCGCACGCTCAGCACGATGCGATCCTGCTCGCGGCGGGCATGCACCTCGATCGGCTGTCCTGCCGGATTGAAGCGCAAGGCATTGCGCAACAGATTGTCCAGCGCCCGCTCGATCAAGGTCGGCCAGCCCTGCAAGGTCAGCCCGGGTTGCATCTCCAGCCGTACCTCCTGCTCGGGCGCGGCCAGTTGGGCGTCCTTGCGCACGCCGCCAAGCAAGGCATTGAGGTCCACGGATTCGGCATGGGCCTGTTCGGCATCCACTCGGGCCAGTACCAGGATCTCGCTGATCAGGTCCTCCAGGCGGTCGCACTCGCGGGTCAGGCGCGGCCACAATGCCTGGCGCTGCTCCGGTTCGGCGCGCTCGGCCAGGGCCAGGGCGATGCGCAGGCGCGCCAACGGTGATCGCAGTTCGTGGGAGACATCGCGCAGCAGCTGGCGTTGGCTGCCGATCAGGCTTTGCAGGCGCGCGCCCATCTTGTTGAAGTCGTTGGCCAGCACGCCGAACTCGTCGCGACGCACGGCCAGGCGCGCCAGGCTGTTCTGCTGGTAGCTGGTCTGCCCCAGGTCGTGCACGGCACCGCGCAGGCGGCTGAGCGGGCGGGTGATCGACAGGGTGACCAGCAGGCTGAACAGCGTCAGCACCACCAGGGCTATGCCCAAGGCGCTGAGCGGCCAGATCAGGCTCTCGCGATGCCAGGCTGCCAGCTCCGGGTGTGGAATGCGGTAGATCAGCAGGTAGGTTTCGCCGCTGCCGGGGCTGGTGTATTCCTCGGTCAGGCGGCGCCAGGGCAGGCGGCGTTCGTCGTTGTGCTGGCGTGCCTCGAAGGCGGCGGCGCGGCGCGGGAAGGTGCCGGGCACCACCGCGTCGCCGCTGTCGTCCAGTACCTGCACGTCGATCTTGTAGCGCTGCTTGCGTCTTTCGAGGAAGCGCTGCGACGACTCCAGGCCTTCCTGCTCGTAGTGTTGGGCCCAGTGGCTGGCCAGGTTGCTCAGGCCCGGGTGGCGGCTGAGGATCCAGGTGTCCTGGTTGAGCATGTGCCCAAGCAGGATCGACAGCCCGGCGACCAGGGCGATGGCCAGCCAGAAGCTGGCCAGGATGCGCCAGAACAGTGAACGCAAGAAGCACCTCCAGGAAATGGCCAAAGCCCGGCCCGCCTTGGGGCGGGCCGGGCATCGGCAGACAGCTTACTGGGCCTTGCCGGCTTTTTCAGCCTTCCAGGCCTGGAACTCCTTCCATTCGGCCTTGCGCGCGGCGCGCTCTTTCTGCAGGTCGTCGAACTTCTTCTGCTGCTCTGGCTTGAGCAGTGCGCGGATCTGACCTTCGGTCTTGTCGTGGCTGGCCTTGAGCTCGTCCTTCAGGGCTTTCTGCTCGGCGGCCGGCAACTTGTCGATGTAACGCTCGGTGATATCGCGGCGTTGCTTCATCTGTTCGCCCATCAGCTTGCCGATCTGCTGGCGTTGGTCGCGGCTCAGGTCCAGCTGGGCGAAAGGCGCGTCACCGCGGTGATGCGGGCCGTCGTGGCGCGGGCCACCTTCGGGCATGGCCATGGCCACGGTCGGCAGGGCGGCGGCGAACATCAGGGCGATAAGGGTCTTGCGCATGGTGTCTCTCCTTTCAGGGGCCGGTGGTTACCGGATGAGCCCAGTCTAGGGAGATCAAGGTCAAGGGCGGTCAGGCGAGGGTAAAGGGAGGGTAAAGAGCTGCAAGCTTCAAGCTTCAAGAAAAAGCGGGGTGGTACTCGATCTGCTGTTTCTTGCAGCTTGCAGCTTGCAGCTTGCAGCTGCTTTCAGAGGCTGTAGTAATAACCGCGACTGCGCAGGGCGACGATGCGTGGGCGGCCATCCGGGTGCGGGCCGATCTTCTTGCGCAGGTTGCTGACGTGCATGTCCAGGCTACGGTCGTAGAGCGTGAGCTTGCGGCCCAGGCCGATCTGCGCCAGCTCCTGCTTGTCCAGCGGTTCGCCGGGCTGGCGCAGCAGGGCTTCGAGGATGCGGCTTTCCGAAAGGGTAAGGGTCATTTCGCGCTCGTCGATGCTGACCACGCCGCGTACCGGGCTGAACGTCAGGTCACCGATCTCGACCTGGCCGCTGGGCGAGCTGGGGTGGCTGCGGCGCAACACGGCGCGCAGCCGGGCGGTGAGCTCACGGGGATCGCAAGGCTTGGCCAGGTAGTCGTCGGCGCCCAGTTCCAGGCCCAGGATACGGTCCAGCGGCTCGCCCCGGGCCGACAGCATCAGCACCGGCAGTTCGGCGTGTTCGCTGCGCAGTTGCTTGAGCAGTTCCAGGCCGCTGCCGTCGGGCAGCATGACGTCCAGCACCACTGCCGCCGGGGCATGGCTGGCCAAGGCCTGTCGCGCGCTCTGGCCATCGTGGCAGGCGCGTACCGCGAACCCTTCCTGGGTCAGCCAGCTGCCGAGCAGCTCGCACAGTTCCTGGTCATCATCAATCAGTAACAGCTCGCTCATGTCTCACTCAATTCAACCATTGACGGCGTCTTCTGTGTCCGCCGCTGGCTAAGATACCGCAGACTGCCGACAACAGTGCAACGACCGAGCCGATCAGGAACCACTGCTGCTGCTCGGTGAGCAGGCGTTGCGGGGTGTTGGCGCCGGCCTGAAGCTCCTTGATCGCCATCTTCAGGCGTTGGTTGTCCTGACGCAGGCGGGTCAGCTGGGCGCTTTCACGCTCGCTGTCCTGGTGTTGCAACTGTTGGGTCAGTTGGCTGCGTTGCTGCTCGCTTTCTTCCAGGCGCTGCTGCAGCTCGGTGATCCGCGCCCCGGCTTCCAGCGACAGCGGCTGCTCGGCCGCGGCGAAAGGGGAGAGCAGCAACAGGCAAAGCAGCAGGGACATCGGACCTTGACGCATTGGAACTCCTGATTGATATCGGTTCAGGAGGTTGTCGGCCGGTTGTCGGAATAAATGA
>NZ_JAOCDM010000121.1 GCF_029840925.1 Pseudomonas sp. GD03858 | reverse complement strand
CCCCACACCACCGTGGGCAAGACCAAGTTCTACCAGGGTGAAAAGCATACCGACCCGCTGTTCTGCATCGAACCCGGCATCCCTTGCCAGCACGCACGGGAACAGGCTTCGGAGTTGATGGGCTGCGTGTGCGACCTGACCATCACCGGGATCATGGAGGACAAGCCTCAGTTGATCTGGGCGTCGTATTACCTGAGCGCGCTGGCCAAGGCGCTGATGGATGATGCGGAGTTGGGGATGAAACACTGACTTCACAGGTAAACGCGGCCCCTGTAGGAGCGGCCTTGTGTCGCGAAAGGGGTGCGTAGCAGCCCCGGCAATCTTCGCAACACATCAGAAACCGGGGGCCGCTTTGCGGCCCTTTCGCGACGCAAGGCCGCTCCTACAGGTTGTGCATAGGCTTGAATGGGTTGTCAGGGCGAAACGGCCTGCAGGCGACTGTCGATTGTCTGCTTCAAGTCATGAACATACCGCTCGAAACATTCGCTGGCCTGCTCCAGCGTCACTTCGGGGCCAGACTCGCACGCCGCCCAACAGGACCATAGTGAGAAGACCGATCTGGCGCGGCAGTAGTGCAGCGCGATGATCGGCTCCTCTTCTTCGTCCATCGAGGCGTAGTAAAAATCCTGAGCCCCACAGGTAGCCACGGACGCCAGCCATTGCGCCATCACGTTCGCCAATTCGAGCAGCAGGCAATACTCGACCTGCAAGAAAACCTGCCCTTTCACTTCAATGCGCAGGCGGCCCTCGGTAAAGGCCGCCGCGTTGTAGCCCGACATGTCTTCCGGCAATGTGAGCAATTCAAAGTCGACCTTCATCGGTGTTCGCCTGCCCTGAACGTCTATCAGCGCTTACCCAGCATCGCCTGGCGCTCCCGCCAGATCGCCTGCACGAACGGATCGGTCACGCCATACAGGCCATGCCCCCGGCGAATGATCAGGTTCGCCGCCAGCAACTCATTGGCCACCGGCTGGATTTCTTCCACCCGCACTTCACGCCCCACGAACGTCGAATACTCCCCCGCCGCCTCGCTGGAGAACACGCCCCGCGTCTCACCATCCACAGAGGCGATCCGGGCGAAAATGGCCTGGGCCAGCACGCCCAGTTCCTCGACCTTCATCAGTTCCAGGTCGGCCGCCGCCGAACGCAACGTGGCCGCGATCACCGGTAGCACCACATCCGCCCCAGAACCGAGGCTGGGCGAGTGAATCAACTGACGCAGGGCACGGATGAACTCTTCAGGCCGGCTGCCCAGTGTCTTGAACGCCTCCGTCGCCACCTCCAGCGAGGGCAGGTTGTCGAGGCCATCTGCGGCGAGCCGCTGGAGCCAGAACGCGACATAGCCCTCGTCCAGCACCGGATAAGCCACGTTGGTGGCGCCGGCAAACGCCTGGTTACGCCGGGCGGTCAGCTCGTTGACCATCGCCCGGTGCGAGCCGGTGCCGATGAACAGGAAATGCCCAGGCGTCGCGGGCCTTGGGTTGATGGCGTCACGCGCGGCCTTCAGGGCCAGCATCATCTGCTGCCCGTCTTCTGTGGTGATGGCATGCTGCACTTCGTCGACGATCAGCACGACAGTCGCCTTGGCCTGGTCCACCGCTTCGGTCAGCGCTTCGGCGAGTGTCACGCCGCCTGCTTCACCCAGGGTATCGAGGTTGAAACCGAACTTGAAACCGGCCAGCTCCACCTCGGCGCCACGCACGCGCCTGAGACGCTGCATGAACGACGAGGTCGGTGTCTGCAGTTCGAGCAGGGCTTTGCGCACGGCAGCCAGCACCAGCTTCACCGGGCTTGTCTGGGTGTCGCTCCACAGGTCGACGTAGATCACCAGTGCGCCCTGCGCCTCCAGTGCCGGGATCAGATCGTTCTTGAGGAAGGTGGTCTTGCCCGTCCGGCGCAGGCCGGACAGGAACAACCCGGAACGCAGGCCGATATCCAGTGCAGAGGGCTTGAGCAGTTGCCTGGCCATATCGGCCGCCAGTTCCGGGCGCAGGAAAATGTCAGCCATGGGTTTATCCTGAATTATGAGCTACCAATAATTATTGGCCTGGAATAATTCCGTGTAAAGCTGTAGTGGCATACACATCACCTCAAGACTCAACCTCCATAAGCCCCGGCGTGGGCTTGCTGAACCCCGCCGTCAGCCACATCAGGTACAACCCGCCACACACAAGCCAAGCCACCCCGGCCAGTATCACCACCGTGTTCAACAGCGACAGCAGATACAGGTTCACCCCAATCGCCAGCAGCGGAAACACCACGAACCCTACCCCACTCAACCGCTGCTTGCGCCGCTCACGCCGGTAGTACGCAATCACGCAGACATTCACCGCCGCAAACGCCAGGAACGCGCCGAAGTTGATCAGCGAAGCGGCCGAGCTCACATCCGCGCCGATCCCGATCAACCCCAGCCCGGCAATCAGCAGCAAGTTGAACACCGGCGTGCGCGCCCTGCCCTGCAACTTGGCGAAATAACGCGGCGGCAGCACGCCTTCGCGGCCCATGAAGTACAGCAAGCGGCTGGCACTGACCTGCACCGCCAGGCACGAGGCGAAGCCGGCGACGATGCCGCCGAGGTTGACGAAGTCAGCGAAGAACTGCCCGCCCACCTCGATCGACAACGCGTAGGTCGCGGTCTGCGGGTCGGCGAACTGGCCGCCGGGGTGGCTCAGTTGCATCAGGTAGGCCACCGCTGTGAACAGCAGCCCGCCCACACTGATCACCAGCAACACCGCCCGGGGGATGTCGCGCTTGGGCTGCTCGGCCTCCTCGGCCAGGGTGGTCACGGCGTCGAACCCGAGGAACGAATAGGCAGCGATGGCGGCGGCTGCGGTGAGGCCGGTCAAGGTGCTGTGCTCGTTCCATACGGGGTGGGTGAAGCCGACCTGGGGCTGGCCGGCCACATAGCGCAGGCAGTAGCCAATGAACAGCAGCACCAGGGCCACGCTGAAGACCGTGAGCACTTTGTTCAAGCGGTCGGTCAGGGTCATGCCGCTGACGGTCACCGCCGTGGTCAGGCCGATGTTGATCAGCAGCCAGCACCAGGTGGGCACCTGCGGGAACTGGGCGTTGAGGAACACCGACTGCAGCAGCCAGGCGACCATGGGCATGAACAGGTAGGCCAGCAGCACCGCCCAGCCGACCACGAAGCCGCAGCCGGGGCCGAGCAGGCGCTTGGCGTAGTAGTAGGCCGAACCGGACACCGGGAACAGGCGCGACAGCTTGGCGTAGCTCAGGGCCGACAGCAGCATGGCGCCAGTGGCCAGCAGGAAGGCGCTGGGGGCGATGCCGTCGCTGCGTTCGGAGATCACGCCGAAGATCACCATGGCCAGGCTCGGGCACATGTAGGCCAGGCCGAAGACAGTCAGGGAGGTCAGGGAAAGTTTTGCGGGGGTGGCGTCAGGCATGGGTGGCCTCCTGGCGCGCAGGGGCGATGCCACGGGCCGGGCCGTGAGCGAAATGAGCCATGGGTCATCCTCTTGTGATTGTTCTAGGAAATTGCCAAGCCGGTCTGCAGCACGCTAAGCAGGTGCAGCAGGTGCAGGTACAGGTACAGGTACAGGTACAGGTACAGGTACAGGTACAGGTACAGGGAATACAGCGTGGGAGCGGGCTTGCCCCGCGATGCAGGCAATGTGGTGGATGGCACCGGCCTTGCCGGTGATCGCGGGGCAAGCCCGCTCCCACGCTACGACCGCGAAGCCCGCTCCCACGCTGCGGCCGTGAAGCCCGCTCCTACGCTACGACCACGAAGCCCGCTCTCACGCGGCTTCCTGGTGGTCACGCGCAAGGAAGCTGCCAGCCCAGTATGCGGATCCTGGTGCGGATTCCTATAACGTCGAAGGATTAACCTGGGGGTAATGGCGCGGGGGAATCACGGCGCCGGTTGCAGGCTGGCGAGGTCTTCGCCGGCCAGGAACAGCAGCGAGAACAGCTCGCTCTGGGAGTTCACGTCCAGCTTGCGGTACACGTTGCGGCGATGGACCTTCACCGTCTCGGCCGACAGCTTGAGCTTGATGGCCGTCTCCTTGTTCGAATGCCCCGACAAGATCAGCCGCACCACGTCCAGCTCCCGCGCCGTGAGCACCGACTCCAGCTGCCGCCTTGCCTCGTCGCGCCCCTGGGCCAGGCCCAGCGCGGGCTTGGCCGGTGCGCATTCGGGCAGTTGCTCGAAGTGCAGACGCTGGCGCAGCAGGCCGATCAGCCAGGGGCGCACCAGCTCCAGCTGGGCGATGGCCTGGGCGTCGAAACGCGAGCGCCCGCCCAGCGACAGGCACAGCGTGCGCCCATCGCCCAGGGCCAGGTTGAACTGCACCTCGTCGGCGACCACGTTGTGGGTGAAGTACAGGCGGTAGTAGTCGGTCTGCTGGAACTGCTCCGGGGCCACGTCGGCCAGGCGCACCAGGCCGGTAAGCGACCGCTCGCGGCTGCTGATGTAGAACGGGTCGAGCAAGTACAAACCATTGGCGTACACGCTCACCAGCGGGTCGATGCCCTCGCGCTCGTAGGGGCTCTGGTCGAAGATCAGCGGCTTGTCATGGCTGAACAGCAACGCAACCCAGGTATCCACCTCGACGAAGTCGCCGAGCAGCGTCGCCAGGGTGCGCCAGAAGCTCGGCCGGTCGAGGTGCTCGATGCATTGGCCCACACCCTGGTGCCACGAAAGATCCTGCAGGCTCAAGCTCATGCCCTACCCCCGGGTTAACCCGTCGAAGTGATTGTTTTGCCAGTGATTGTTTTCATACTTGCACCACCCTTCGCAAATGTCACTCGCCCGCGGAAGGGTCGGGCCCAGCGAGACGGATTGCCCATGAAGATCGAAGTGGTACAGACGACAACCCGCGACGGCGACACCGCCCACAACCTGCGCGGCATCCTCGAGACCCTGGCCCAGTGCGCGCCGGACACCGATATCCTGCTGTTCCCTGAGTCGCACCTGACCGGTTTTCTCACCGCGGACGACGTCGGCATGCTGTCCGAAGCCGTCGACGGCGATGCCGTGCAGGCAGTGGTCGCGGCGGCGCGCCAGCACAATGTCGCGGTGGTGCTGGGGCTGTACGAGAACGACGGCGGCACGTTCTACAACACCACCCTGTTCATCGCCCCTGAAGGCATCCTGCTCACCTACCGCAAGACCCACCTGTGGTTGCCGGAGCACGGCATCGTGGTACCGGGCGACCGTTTCGCCACCGTCGAATGGCGCGGCGTGCGCCTGGGCCTGTTGATCTGCTACGACAGCGAATTCCCCGAGACGGCGCGGGCACTGAAGGCCTTGGGCGCGCAGTTGATGCTGATCACCGATGGCCTGGCCGAACCGGAGGATCATGTGCACCGGGTGTCGGTGATGGCGCGGGCGATGGAGAACCAGGTGTTCGCCGTGGTCGCCAACCGCGTGGGCGATGGGCCGGATGGTTGCGTGTTCGTGGGGGCGAGCCTGGCGGTGGACCCGTATGGCCGGACGTTGTTCGAGGCCGGGCGCGGTGAGTCGCGGCATAGCGTGACCCTGGACCTGTCGCTGATTAGCAAGGCCCGTGCCTTCCATGACTACAGCGCCAACCAGCGCATCCGGTTGCCGGGTGAGCAGATGGAGCATGCCGACGGGGTGCGGGAGTTGATCATCGGTTAGCTATCTAAACATCAGCCCTTTCAAGGTTGTTGCAATGTCTGGGATATGACCGATCCAATTCAAGATTGCCGGGGGCGCTTTGCGCCCCTTTCGCGACGCAAGGCCGCTCCTACAGGCGACCGCGCGCCCCTGTAGGAGCGGCCTTGTGTCGCGAAAGGGCTGCAAAGCAGCCCCGGCAAGTCCAAGTCGAACGCCAATTATCAACACCTTGAAAGGGCGGCCTCTAACTACCAGCCCTACAGCGTAAACACGATCCGCTCACTGGCATTACGCTGCCAGGCCTGCTCCACATCATTCAACGGCACGGCCTCGGCCTGCACCTTCATGCCCGCCGGCTCGATGGCGCGCAGCAGCGCCCCCACCACTTCCACCAGCTTCTCATTGGAGACACTGCCCAGGCCGGAACCCATCATCTCAAGGCCAGTACTGCGCAGCACCCCGGGATTCATCGGCAAGGTCGCCCCCGCCAGGGCACCGATATTGACGAAGCGCACACGCGGCGCCGCGGCCCCTTTCGCATAGCCGGTCAGGGCGTCGAACACACAAGCAGCCGGCGCGCCCCACAGGTAGTCGAGGACGATATCGATGCCTTTGCCCTGGATCTCGCCGCGCAGGGCGGCGGTCAGTTGCTCGGTGGGCTGGTCGAGGCAGATGAAGGCATCCGCGCCCAGTTCGCGCAGCTCTGCTTCAACGGCAGGGTTCCTGGCCGTGGCGACCACGCGGGCGGCGCCCAGGTGCTTGGCCACCTGGATCGCCAGGCGGCCCGAGGCGCCGGCAGCGCCGTTCACCAGCACGCGCTCGCCCGGCTGGAAATGCGCCCGCTCCTGCAGCGCCGCCCACGAGGACATGCCAGGGTTGGCGATGGCGGCGGCGGTGATGTCGTCGATACCCTCCGGCACCTCCACGCAGTAGCGGGCGTCGACCGCGACCGTCTCGGCCATGGCACCGATCGGGCCACGGGGAAAGGCAAAGTAGACCCGGCGACCGTCCTCCAGCAGGCCGACACCGTCGGCGCCCGGTACGCAGGGCAGCGTCTTCGAACTGCTGTAGTGCTTGCCACTGGCCTGGGCGCGTACCAACTGGCTGAGCGCGGCGGCTCGGACCTTGACCAGCACCTCGCCGGGGGCGGCCTGTGGCGCATCGATCTCGCCAAACCGGGGCGGCTGGTCGAAGGCATGGACAATCGCGGCTTTCATTCATCTACTCCAGAAAATCAGCTGAGGCCTACAGCCTGTTAGGATGGAACAAGACTGTCATTCCGACGCGACAAAGCGTAGGCCATCACGGTGCCTCGCTCAATGTTAAAACTATTAATTTCATTAAATTAATTAGTTTTAACAATGACATTTCGTCATTCCCAAGTAGGTTATCGATGCCCGATTGCAGCAACGCCACGCCCGAAACGGCCCCGGACCATCGCGTGGTGCTGGCCGAGAAAAAACGCGCGCTGATGCAGGCCCGCTTGCTCGACGCCGCCATGGCGGTGTTTGCCGAAACCGCCAGCGGCGCCCCGGTGATCGACGATGTGATCCGCCGGGCGGAGGTGTCGCGGGGCACGTTCTACCGCTACTTCACGTCGCTGGACGAGGTGCTGGTCGCGCTGGGCCAGCGCCTGAGCGACCAGATGACCACCGATATCCTGGCGCTCTACGACGTGCTCGAAGAACCCTGGCAGCGGATCTCGGTGGGCTTTCGGGTGTTCCTGGTGCGCGCCATGCTGGATCGACGGTGGGCGGGGTTCGTCATCCGCGTCGATGCCTGGACCCACCGCGCGCTGGTCGCGCGCTACATCACCCAGGACCTGGAGCGCGGGCGCGCGGCCGGCTACCTGGCGTTCGACCGCACCGACGCCGCCACCCACTTGCTGATGGGCGCCTCCGCCCATTGCATCCAGGCGATCCTGCACGGCGTGGAGGACGTCAACGCCTACATGGATGCCTGCGTGCGCATGGCGATGAGCAGCGTGGGGTTGGCGCCGGCGCTGTGCCGGCTTGGGGTGGATTTCTCGTTGAGGTATGTCCAGGACTGGGGAACCGGGGCGCTGGGGCTGCCCCACCCGCAGTGGGCGGCGAACCTCGACACACCGCAGGGGCAGGCGTTTCTGCGCTTTCGTCGGGAGGCGGGCTGAAGGCTGGTGTTAGTGCCGACAGCACAGGCAGCCACTGACCCGCGGCTGATCGGGATCGTTTCCGAGAAACGAGACCATCACCTCCATTCCCGTTCGCGGAGGCGTGACAGCACAACACCAATCTGACGCCACCGTCAGCCAGCAACAGCTCTTGTCGTCGAACCTGTCCTCAGGATCCCAGGGGAATTTGACCTGAATCCTGGCAAGGCGCCGATCACACCGGCCCTCGTCATCCTCCACGGCAATGACCAAGGCGGTCTGGCTCTCCGCCACCCGGGGCTTGGCATGAACCAGAGGTGGACGATAAAGCACGCCCCACGGCAGCACCGCCTGGCCATCGGCAAACACCAGCACATGACCTTGGGCACTGTGCCGGAAGTGGAAGCGGATGCCCTCTTCTTCACACAAGCGCTGGACGAAATGCAGATCCGTTTCGCCATACTGGGTGCGGTAATCGCGCTCGGGATAGCTCTCGCTCAGCTCGAAGCGATAAGCGTCCCCCACGATGCCATGCTCTTCCAGGATCAAGGCCACGATCCCGGGCACCGAGAACTGTTGGAAGATCCTCTGGTTGATGCGATGGCGCAGGTAGGACAAATGCGGCACCAGGCTCAGCCTGTAACGCGTCGAACGCGGACCCTGCCCTACCTGTGCAATGTGGTAGATCCGCCCATGGATGCCATCGCCGTTCCTGTCGAAGCTGAAGAACGCCTCGAGGTCGAGGAAGCATTCGAGGTCCAGGCCAGGCCGTTCGCTGGCCAGTTCCACGTTGAAGAAGAATGGCCTGTTGGCCACCGCTTCCCCGCTGTAGCCGAGCACCTGGAAATCGTGCTCCACGCCTTCGATCATCAAACTCAAGTGTGTCTTATGGGCTGGGCTGAACATCCGCTGTTCTCCTCCGGCATAAGATGAAGTCAGGTGCGCAGGACCATCGCCCGCCTTGCCTGAGCAGCCGGGTTCCGCGAGGCCCTGGTGTTTCGCTGGGTGCTTGGATCAGGCAGCCACAGGCAAACTTGGTCGATGCGCTGCCCGATACAGGCTTGCACCGGGCAGTTGGCATCTTGTCAATTCAGGTCAAACGCCACTCTTCACCTTGGTCCAGACCCGCGTGCGGATCCGCTCCAGTTTCAACGGCAACGGCTCGAGCGGGATCAACGTGGCAACCGTCTTCTTGTCGGGGTAGATCCACGGATTGTCCCGCAGCGCCTGCTCGACGAACTGGGTGGCGTCCTTGTTGGCGTTGGGGTACAGGGTGTGGTTCGAGGTCTTGGCGATCACTTCCGGGCGCATCATGTAGTTGATGAACGCCATGCCTGCCTTGGGATGCGGCGCATCCTTGAGCAGCACCAGGTTTTCCGACCACACCAGCGCGCCTTCGCGCGGCAGGCTGTAGACGATCCGCCGCCCGGTGTTGTTCTTCTCGTTGAGGGCCTGCGCGGCCAGGGCGCCGTTGGCCCAACCCACCACCGCACAGATATTGCCGTCGGCCATGTCGGCGTCGATGCGCGAGGAGTCGAAATACAGCACGTACGGACGGATCTTCATCAGCAGGTCTTGCGCCTTCTGGTAATCCGCCGGGTTGCTGCTGTTGCTGGGCAGACCCAGGTAGTTCAGGGCAATCGAGATGATTTCGCTGGGCGAGTCAAGCATCGCCACGCCACAGGATTTGAGCTTGCTGATGTTCTCTTGCTTGAAGATCAGGTCCCAGCTGTCCACCGGCGCCTGGTCGCCCAACGCGGCCTTGACCTTGTCGATGTCGTAGCCGATGCCGGTGGTGCCCCACAGGTAGGGCACCGCGTAGCGATTGCCGGGGTCGTTGACCGCCAGCTGGGCAAGGATATCGGGGTCGATATGCGACAGGTTGCCCAGTTGCGCTCGGTCCAGCGGCTGCAGCACGCCCGCCGCGATCAGGCTGGGTAGCACGTTGGAGGTCGCCACCACCACGTCGTAGCCAGTGCGCCCGGCCATGACCTTGCTCTGCATGATGTCGGCGCTGTCGAACGCGTCCATGCGCACGCGGGTGCCGGTTTCCTGTTCGAACGCCTTCGGCGTCTCCGGCGCGAGCAGCCCGAACCAGTTGTACAGGTGCATCCCGGGCTCGGCGGCCAGCACCGAGGTGCTGATCCCTGCGCAGAGCAGCGAGGCCGACAAAAGGGTTCGCAAACGTGACCTTCTCATGCAACATCCTTATCGAGACGATGTATCTTCGCGGCCATCCTAGGCCCAGTGAGCGACTATACCGGGCAGGAGCGGATAGTAAATACCTCGGAATACTTACCTCTGACTCGCGGCTGCCAAACCCAATAGGGGTAGAAAATGCCGTATGTGAAGGGGCTTTACCTGCTGGACCCGTTCTACATCGCCAATCGGGAAAACCCGCAGAGCGGTCTCTTCCACCTGCTGGATATCGCGCCGGAGTACTTTCTCGAGACCGAGTGCTACCACCCGTATTTCGCCCACTACATCTGGGCCGGTGAGGCGCAGTACAACGTTCAACTCGACGCCGACCGGCAGGCCGTCAAGGGGCCGTGGCCAGCGCCTCGATGACCAAGACCGCCAACCCGATCGAACACATGACCCCCACACCGTAACTCACCGTCCGCCATGGTTGGATGCCCGCCAGGTAGGTCGCCGTGTGCAGTATCCGCGCGACGGTGAATACCCCCATCAGCCAGGCGCTCGTGGTCGACGGTGTTGCCAGCGCAACTGTCAGCCCAGACAACGCCAGGAACAGCGGGATGTTCTCCAGATCATTGCGCCAGGCCTGCATGGCCCGCATGACCTGCGGTAATTCCGCAGGGCAAGCCGAACGGTTGAACACCGCAGCATCCTCGCTGTTGGTGAAGGCCAGGAAACGCAGGCGGAAATAACCCTGGTAGCAAGAAATCGCCAGCATCTTGAAAAACAGCGCCACCACGCAGCAGGCATAGACCTGCAGGGCGCCGCTCATGCCCCGCGCCTCTGCGCAAAGCCCCTGACCACCAGATACAGCAGCGGTCCCACAGAAACGAACACCGCCGTCAGCAACAGATAGGGCAAGACACCGAGCAACGATCCGCTTCGCTTGCGCTGGTCGCTCACCATCCACGCACAACCCAGCCCGGCCATCACATACAGGTCGATGACGACCTGGGCCGTATCTGGCCGGGACATCAGGTCAAGGCCAAAGGCGATGAGCGATTGATCCGCGATCACCAAGGTCCAGCCGGTGTACAGGGTAAACAGCAGCAATACCGGTAGCGCGATCCATTCAGCTTTCATTGTCTGTTCCTTGGCAGGGACCTGTAGGAGCGGGCTTGCCCCGCGATGCAGGCGCTGCGGAGCCCCGGTCAAATCAAAGAATTATGTTTTGTTCCATGAACGCGATCTGGCTTTCACGGTAGTGATAGAGTCGTCCCCGCCTCAATGACCTCACAGGTCATGGACGCATCAGCCAAGGACAGCCAGAGTCGAAGCATGAGCACTTCTCCCTTTCACTCCACGCAGACACCCGCCATTACCGATGCCGGAGAGCACCTGCGCCGCCTGCGCCGCCAGGCCGGCCTCAGCCAGCTCGACCTGGCGCTGTTGGCGGGCCTGTCGCAGCGCCACCTGAGCTGTGTGGAAACCGGCCGCGCCAAGGCCAGCCCCGGGACCCTGCATGCCCTGCTCAGCGCGCTGGACGTACCGCTCGAACACTGCAACGAAGTATTCCTCGCCGCTGGCTATGCGCCGCGCTACATCACCTCCGTACCGCACGCCCCAGCCCTGAAGATGGTGCACGACGCCGTGCAGCACATCCTGCAGGCCAACAACCCCGCACCGGCCATCGTCATCGCCAGCAACTGGGACATCACCGCGGCCAATGCCAGTGCCGGGCTGTTGTTCACAATGGCCGGTATCCCAACGAGCAGCACTTCGAACCTCAACCTGCTAGACACGCTGCTACACCCGGGCGGGCTAGGGGATCATCTGGTCAATGCCGACGAGATACGCGCGATCGCCTGGCAGCGGGCGGCCAGGGAGGCGCTGAGCAATCCCGAACTGGCGCAGCGGCTGCTGGGTTTGCCCGCACCACCCGCGCTGTCGCCGCACGCACCGCTGTCACCGGTGGTGCTGACCCGCGTGCGCGCGGGCGAGGGCGAACTGCGTTTTTTGTCCACCTTCACCACCTTCGGCATGCCGCTGGATATCACCGTGGCTTCGCTGCGCATCGAGCATCTGGTTCCCGCCGATGATGAAACGTGGCGAACCATGAAGACGGCCTACGCCGAGTGGCTGGCGAGCACAGAAAAACCTGATCAAGCGCGAACCGCACATTCGCAATAATGGCTCATGGCCACATCCGTACTTCCCCCGCCATCGCTCAACCGCTAAGCTCCTGCGCGCCAGTGCCCGGCGCTGGACACACAGGACGACCGAATCGCTCAGGAGCCACCATGACGTATTTCAAAGCCACCGCCGCCGCCATCGCCCTCGCTTCACTGGTAGGCTGTGCGACCAGCCGTTCCGAAGTGGACGTGAGCGGCCCTGCCCCACAAGCCGCGACCGCCGGCCAAGGGCAGCAGGTGTACATCAGCGCCGTGGACGAGCGCGTGTTCCAGATCGACCCGCGCAGCGCCGATATTCCTTCGCTGAAAAACGATGAAATCCACGACACCCGCATCACCGAGCGAGCCATCGGGCGCAAGCGCAACGGCTTCGGCAAAGGGCTGGGCGATGTGGTACTGCCTTCGGGCCGTACCGTATCGCAGTTGGTGGGCAACGCGGTTGCCGCCGCCTACCAGCAGGCCGGCTACCAGGTCGTCAGCGCGCCCTCGCCGACTGCCGCGGCAGTGAACGTGCACATCATCGAGTACTGGTCCTGGTTCTCCCCCGGCGCATTCACCGTGGCCGTCAACAACAAGGCCCACCTGAAAATCGAACACCCGGATGCGGCGCCACTGGAAGTCGTCACCAACACACGCGACAGCATGCAGGTGGCAACCGACAGCGACTGGAAGACCATCAACGAACAAGGCCTGAACGCCATCGTGACCGAGACCGGCAAGCAACTGGGCAAGAACCGGCCATAAGCGTCACACTCGTGGCGGCCTTCGGTGACAGGCCGCCACGGGTAGCATGAGCGCCGTCACGCCTCGGCCACCTGCCCGCCTGTCGAGCCTGCGTCGATCACCATCCCCTCCCGCATCCTTTGCGCATCCCGGCTGAAGCAACGCGACGCCGCCAGCAGAAACACCATGGTCAGCAGCAGCGCCACGGGGATCAGGTACATCGCGTCATGCAGGCCCTGGGCCTTGAACGCCTCGCTCATCGCCAACTCGCCCGCCGCCGCCATGGCCGCCACGGCGAAATGGTCCGACAGCCCGCCGACCACCACCGGCCCCAGCCCGCCGCCGAGCAGGTACAGCCCGGCGAAGAACAGCGCCATGGCCGTGGCCCGCAGGCGTGGCTGCACCACGTCCTGAATGGCGGTGTACACGCAGGTGTAGAAGTTGTACGAGAACAGCCAGCCAATGCCGAAGACCGCCACGAACAGCCCCAGCTCGATGCGCCCGGCATGCAGCGCCCAGGCGGTGCACAGGGCGGCCACCAGCATGCTCAGCGCGGCGAACACCAGGCGGCCGTTGGCAAAGCGCTGGTGCACCTTGTCGGCCACCCAGCCGCCGAGGGTCAGGCCCACCAGGCCACTCAGCCCGACGATCATCCCGGTGGCCACCGCCGCGTCATGCAGGGGCAGCGCGAAGTAGCGCTGCAGCATCGGCACCATGAACGAGTTGCAGGCGTAGGTGGCGAAGTTGAACGTCAGCCCCGCCAGCACCAGCCAGGCGAAGGTCGGCACGCTCAGCACCCGGCGCAAGGGTCGGTCCAGCGGTGCCTGGGCGGTGACCACGGCCTCCGCCGCGCCCCGCGCCGGCTCACGGATCATGAAGATGAGCAGCGCCAATAGCATGCCGGGCACGGCGGCGATGAAGAACGGCGCGCGCCAGCTGCCGAACGCCTCGACCATCGCGCCGATGGTGAAGAAGGCCAGCAGCAGGCCCAATGGCAAGCCGAGCATGAAAATACCCATCGCCCTCGCCCGCCGGCCAGCGGGGAACAGATCACCGATCAGCGAGTTGGCGGCTGGCGCGTAGCTGGCCTCGCCGATGCCCACGCCCATGCGCACCAGCAAGAAGCTCCAGAAGCTGCCGACCATGCCGTTGACCGCCGTCAACCCGCTCCACGCCACCAGGCCCCAGCCCATGAGCTTGCTGCGCGAACCGGTGTCGGCCAGACGCGCCAGCGGCACCCCGGCAATCGCGTAGACCAGGGTGAAGGCGGTGCCGATGATGCCGATCTGGAAGTCGCTCAGGTGCCATTCCAGGCGGATCGGTTCGATGACGATGGCGGGGATGGTGCGGTCGAAGAAGTTGAACAGGTTGGCCAGGAACAACAGGAAGAGGATGCGCCAGGCGTTGGACGCTTGGGTGGCGGTGGGCATAGTCGGGGTCCCTCGTTATTGTCGTTGGGGCATCCAGCACGCCACACGGAATCTAGAGGGGGATCAGGGAAAACGTCTGCCAACATTGATCGCATTGATAGCGAGAGATGGCCGAAACACACACCACGGTGGGGCAAGCCGATGGGCTTGCCCGCCGTTGACCATGGCCCGGTCACGTATCCACGGCTCGAATGCGCTACGCCACGCTCAGCTCAACTGAGCGATCAACACCGCATTGCTGTAGATCAGGCTGCCGTCGCTGGCTCGGTGCCCGACCAGATGGAACTGGCCCCGCTGGTCGTCGCTCAGGTAGACCCGCAGGCGACAGTCGGACAAGGGGCCGTAACCCTCGGGCAGGATCAGGTTCAAGGTCTCCATGTCGACATCCACCATCGCCTCGGCCTCGTGGCTCTGCTGCAGGCGCTCCTCGGCCTGCTCCAACGCGGTGTGGGTCGGGCCCTGGATATCGAAATGGATGTCGCCCACCGGGGTGGACCGGCGATCACCGCTACCTTTGTACCAACCTTCGATCGTCAACGTGCTCATGGCCAATCCTCATCAAGCGGAGCGTTTTTGCTCATTGCTGAAGGTGTTGACTGGCGTCTGGCGCCAATCGTTCAGGTTTTCCTGGTGCTCCGCCGTCGGCCTGGCCGCTCAGCACGATCCCACGCCCCGCCTGCGTCTCCCCGTCGAGGCCGCGCTCGAGCAGGTAGCGCGCCGGCGGCTTGCCCATGGCCTTGCGGAACATGGTGACGAAACCACTGGCGCTCTCATAGCCCAAGCCCAGGGCGACGGCCTGCACGCTCTCTCCCAAGGTCAGGCGCTGCAGCGAAAGAATCACATGCAGTTGCCGCCGCCAGCGGCCAAAGCTCATGCCGACTTCCTGCTGCAACAGCCGGCTCATGCTGCGCTCGCTCATGCCGATGCGCCGGGCCCATTCGCCGCTCGGCGCCGCGCTCGCCGGGTCGGCCAGCAGCCCTTGGGTCAGCTGGCGCAGCCGACGGTCGCTGGGCATGGGCAGGTGCAGGTCTTCGACGGGGGCTGCGCACAGTTCGTCCAGCAACGTGGCGATCAACCGCCCCTGGGGACCCTGTTCGGCATACAGCGGCGCGAATCCACTGGCCTTGAGCAGCAGCTCGCGCAGCAGCGGCGATACCGACAGCGTGCAGCACCTGGCCGGCAGGTGCTCGACCGCCTCCGGCTCGACGAACAGGCAGTAACACTCGGTTTCACCCGAACCACGCGTCGAATGCAACATCCCGCCGGGGATCCAGACCGCGCACTGCGGCGGCACGATCCAGACCCCCGTTTCCACCTCGCAGTCGAGCATGCCGCGCACGGTATAGATCAGCTGCCCCTTGCGATGGCGATGAGGCGCAAGCTCCCAGTCCTGCCCCACCCGGGCCGCGCTCAGCGCAATGACCTGCCGGGGGATGGCATCGACATCCCAGGCGTGAGCCAGGTGCTCGGTGGTGATGGCTTCCACACGACCTATCCTTGGCCATCGATCTGGCCGAAATGAAAAACAGAATGACAGGCTTTCGCAATGACGTACACAGGGCCGGCCGTTATCGTGCAACGGTGTCATCGAGGCCCTTGGCCATAAAGGCTGACACGTCGCGACCCACTCCGAGGACAAGCACGATGCTACTGGATATCACCCATTTCCCACTGGTCTGGATGGCGATCGGCAACACCGCCATCGACACCCACGATGAAGGCTTCGCCGCCTTCGAAGCGCTGCTGTCACGCGCGCAACCGTTCGTATTGCTGGATGCCGAACGTGCCCGGCAACAAGAACACGAACACACCCACGAGGAACAGAAGCAGCTGTCACTGTGGATGAAGCGACACAAGACTGCGCTGCGCACCTGGGTCAAGGGGCAGGTGCTCATCGAACCGGACACCGGCCGGCAACAAGCCGCCCGTGCGTTCGCCCCCAAATTCGAAGCCTTCTGGGGTTATCCGCTGTTCGTCGTGCCCACCCGTGAGGAGGCTGTGCAGGTGGCGCACCGCGTGCTGGCACAGTGAGGGAATCAGCATGACCCTGGTTGCCATCAACACGGTGGAAATCGATATCGCCAAAGGCTCGACCGCAGCGGTTCTGGCGCAACTCGAAGCCCTGCTGGAAGTGCTCAATCGCACCTCGGGTTGCATGGCCTACAGTCTGGCGCGCAGAGGAGCTTCGGACGAAGCCTGGCTCATCAGCGGTCATTGGGACTGCATCGAACGCATGACCGCGCACTTCGACCTGCCCTGCCTGGGCATGCTGTTCGACCTGACGGCGCGACGGTTGGTGACGACACTGCGCTTCGCCAGCGTTCAGGTTCCACCGAGCTAGGCGAGCCTGGCTCCCGGGTTCGCCGAGCGCGATACAGCGTCCCCCTGGAAGAAGTTCGATCGCGAAAATTCCTACAACTCTTTGGGAGGTCGACACCTACCTGGAATTGAGTGGCTCGCTAGCATCCGTTTCTCACTGAACGTGCCTGGTCGAAAACGAGGTCCTGGAATGACCAATGGCCAATTGAACGGATATCTGATGCCTAGCCAATCAAATGAACACGCTGCACCTCAACGGGCGGCAAAACCGCTAGTGCTCGAAGACTCGACCGGGCACTCAGCCCACCGCGTCGATGCCAGCGGCAAGCCGAGCGGTTCCGGTTACCCTGCCGACCCCGACTTCCGGCTGCGCGGCAACTACGCCAACCCGATGGTCGATGCCGCCATGCCGCTGTTCGGCCTGGTGATGCGCCTGCGCACCCTCGACGAGCTGCCCAACATCGACAAGGTGCACGCCAAGGTGCGCGAGCAGATCAGCGCCATCCAGGAAGAAATGCGCCAGCACGACTACGAGTCCGCGCAACTGCTGGCCTACTCCTACGCCCTGTGCCTGCATCTGGACGAAGCCGTCATGTCCCGGCCCTGGGGCCGCAACTCCTGCTGGAGCCAGGAACCGCTGCTGAGCATCTTCCACCACGAGACCTGGGGCGGCGAGAAGGTCTTCACCGTGCTCACGCGCATGATGCAGGA
>NZ_JAOCDM010000120.1 GCF_029840925.1 Pseudomonas sp. GD03858 | reverse complement strand
GATAGGCGCTGCAAGGCTCGCGGCGAACACCTTGGAAGTGCTGCCCCTGACAGCCAGCGGCGCGCTGTTTCTCGAGCACAGCCGCCGCCACCCACCAACCTCAGCCGTACAGGTAGCTGATGTCCTTGTGCGCCAGCGGCGGCACCTGGGCTAGCAGGTAATCGCGCAGCTTGTGCATCTGGTGCGCCTTGGGGCTGGCCTTGAGCCAGGTCATGTAGTAGCCGTCGCCGGTGGCCACGGCCTGCGGGAACGGCGTGACCAGGTTGCCGGCGGCCAGGTCGGCGCTGGCCAGCACCAGGTCGACCACCGAGATGCCCAGGCCCTGCTGGGCGGCGGAAATGCCCTGGTCGAGGGTATCGAACACCTGGCCCTGGTCGATGCTGACGTCCAGCGCGTCCACCCGTGCCAGCCAGCGTCGCCAGTCGCGTCGGTCCGGCGAGGGATGCAGGAACTCGCAGCGCTCAAGCACCGACAGGTCCGGGGTGGATGAATCGAGGTAGCTCGGATGGCATACCGGGATCAGCCATTCATCGAACAGCTTGAGGCTCTCCACCTCCGCCGGGAAGCGCCCGTTGCCCAGCAGGATCGCGCAGTCGTAGGGCTCGCAATAGAAGTCCACGGCGTCGATGTCCATCCACACGCTGGAAAGTTGCACCGAACAGCTGTTGTCGACCTTCTTGAAGCCATCCAGGGCCCTGAGCAGCCAGCGCACGGTGAGCGTGGACGGCGCCTTGAGCCGCACGCCATAGCGATCCTGGCGCAACAGGGCGCAGGCGTTCTCGATGATCTTGAAACCGACCTTGAGCTCCTGGGCCAGCAACCGCCCGTGCTCGGTCAAGCGCAGCTTGGGGCCGCGACGTTCGAACAGATCGCAGCCGAACAGCGCTTCGAGGGTCTTGATGTGATGGCTGACCGCGCCCTGGGTAAGCGCCAGCTCCTGGGCCGCGCGGGTGAAGGAGCCGTAGCGCGAGGCCACTTCGAAGGCACGCAGGGCATGCAAGGCTTGAATCCGTTCAGACATGAGGCGTTCCAGAGCATGAGCGAGGCTAATAGTAGGTCATAGTTCCAGGCGTTTTACAACGTGGTGGCCATCTCCGAAAATGCTGGTAAATAACAATTACATATAGCCAAACAGCCTGAATATGACTGAAAAATTCATTTAACGCGGCACTTGGATATACCTGGGGAAATCATGTTTACGGGTTATGGAAACTGCTACCGCCTGGATGCGCTGGAGCTAGCCGATGAACATGTCCAGAACAAACACCACTGGACGCACAAGACCATAGAACATTTCAAGGAAACCCTGGCCAACCCTGACTTCCCTTGCCTCTTCGGGCGCAAGGCGGTCACCGCGCGCACCTGCCACATCGTCTTCGCCCAGGCCGCCCGGCTGGCGGACGACATGGCCCAAGGGCTGGCCGAGTACATCAGCACGATCGAGCCGATCCCGCTCAAGCAGCGCATCGGCAACCCGCTGCTGGTCTTCCTCGAGACCACCCCCGACACCTCGCTGACGCAGCAGCAGGCCCTGGCCTGGCACGTGCTGCGCCAGGTCCATGCCCGCGATCCGCGGCCGTGGCCGGCGCAAGTGCCACAGGATCCGCACGACGCCCGCTGGTCGTTCTGCTTTGCCGGCATGCCCCTGTTCATCAACATGAACTTCCCGGCCCATCGACAAATGAAAAGCCGCAACCTGGGCAAGCATATCGCCTTCGTCATCAACCCCCGCGAGAGCTTCGACGAAGTGGCCAGCGCCACCACCGAAAGCGGCCAGCGCATTCGCGCCCGTATCCGTGAGCGGGTGCGCCACTACAACGACGGTGTCATGCCCGACTCGCTCGGCTTCTTCGGCCAGGACGACAACTTCGAGTGGAAACAGTACCAACTGCAGGAGCCTGGCTCGCTCAACCCGGCGCGCTGCCCCTTCCATGCCCATGCGACACCCGAATCACTGATCGAGAACTGAACGTGAATACCGCACTGACCGCTACCTACGCCCTCACCGTCCTGCTGCTGATCGCCACGCCCGGCCCGGTGGTGGCCCTGATCGTCAACACCGCCGCCGCCTCGGGCTCGCGCAAGGCCCTGTTCACTGCTGTCGGAACCAACTGGGCCTCGCTGGTGCTGATCGGCGCCGCCGCCTGGATCATCATGACCAGCGCGGCCATCGACAAGACCTGGCTCAATGGCATGAGCCTGCTCGGCTGCCTGTTCATCGGCTACATCGCCCTGGGCACCTTGCGCGAGGCGCTCCAGGCACCGGCACCGACCGCGCCCGCCCCCGTCGAACCTGCCGTGCAGGCGGGCCGTGGCGGCCTGTTGCAGGGCTTCATGGTCGGCATCTCCAACCCGAAGGACATCATCTTCTTCATTTCCTTCTTCCCTCAGTTCATCCAGATCACCGAGTCGTTCGGCAAGAGCATGGTGGTGCTGTCGCTGCTGTGGATCGTCATCGATTTCGCCGTGCTCAGCCTGTACATCTTCGCCATCGGCAGGATTGCCTCGTCCCGCGCCAACCGCCTGATCAGCCTGGCCTCGGGGGTCGCGCTGCTGCTGATCGCCGCCGTCGGCCTGGCCTACAACCTCAGGGAACTGGCTGCCTGAGCCCGCCCTGCCCAAAGGAGCGTCCATGACCACGATCGATGCCTCGTCCACCGCCGCCATGGATGCTCCCGCCCCCCTGCCGACCGATTATCAGCACTTCCTGCAACTGGGCAGTCGGCGGGCACCGCACACCCTGTACATCCACGAGCGCGGCTATCGCTCCGGCACCATCAATACCGATGCCCTGGGCATGCGCTACAGCCATTGCGCCGGCAAGCGTTTCTCGTTGGCCGAGCGCGGCGGCGGCGCGCGGGTCAACCTGCTGGTGGGCGGGTCCACCGCCATGGGCATCGGTGCCAGCTCCGACGAACATACCGTGGCGTCGTACCTGTCGGTGCTGACCGGGGAAATCTGGCTCAGCCTGGCCGGCTGCGGGCTGAACGCAACGCAGGAGCTGCTGCTGTTCCTCACCCATCAGCACCGCGTCGGCCAGATCGGCCATGTGGTCGTGCTCAGTGGCCTGAACACCCTGGCCCAGGAAACCCTCGGCGAAATGCTCGCGGGCACTCAGGACCCTCACAACGGCCAGACGTACCAGGCGTTTCTCAACCGTTTCAACGAAGGTGTGCAGCCGCCTGCTCCGCCGCGGCGCGAGTCGTTCCTGCAACGCCTTGGACAGCTCTTCGCGCCGCGCCGGCCAGCGCAATGGCCACTGCTCGAGGCGCTGTCGAGCCCCGACAAGCGCCTGATCCGCGCCGCCGACTGCATCGGCCGCACCCTGCGCCAGTGGGAGCGCCTGCTGGCCGATGGCCATACCACCCTCACCTTCATCCTCCAGCCTCTGCTGCCCTGGTGCCGGGAAAACCTGCCCAGCGCCGAACAGGCCATGCTGGATCGCCTGAACCGCCAGCCAACCCACTTCGACCGCCTGATCGACAGCACCTACGACAGCCAGCTGCACATGGCCTTCTTCCGGCGTATCAAGAGCCAGGCCGACCCCGTGCCCTGCTACGACATGAATTGCATGCTCAGCAGTTCGCCGGTATTCAGCGAAAACCTGTTCGTCGATCGCCTGCACTTCAACGACCTGGGCAACAACGCCCTGGCCAAGGTGATCACCGCCAAGCTCGGCCTGGCCCAGGATAAACACGCCCTGCGCAAGGTCTCGCCGATCAAGCTGGTCTGATAGTGCCTTGCCGGGCTTTCAGCGAAAGGCTTTGGCTGGCTAGAATACGCTGTCGTCGCTCCTGATCCGCCCGAGGCACACGCGTACCCGTCATGACCTATCCAGCCGCCCCCCAGCCCGCGACCTTGCATCAGGGCCACCGCCACCGCGCACGTCGAGCCATATGCCTGCCCCTGCTGCTGGCGGCGACGGTCGCGCAGGCGCTGGAGGTGAACATCGACCCCCATGCCGATCTGCTCTACCGCCAGGCCCTGCCGCTGCTGGAACAGGCCGACAATCAGGACGCCAACGCCAGCCCCTTGCGCACCGCCAGCGGCGATCCTGAATTAAGTCGCCAGGGTCAGGCCATGGCCCATACCCTGCCCACGGCGGTGGCGCTGCTGAAAAAATCCGTCGCCCTCGGCCATCCGGTGGCCCAGTACCGCCTGGCCCTGTACTACACCACCTACCTGCCGGCCGGCCAGATTGCCGACGCCGCCTGCCCGCTGCTGGAGGCCAGCCTCAAGCAAGGCTTCGCCCCACCCGCCCTGGCGATCGCCCATTGGTGCCAGCCGTACAACACCAGTGCCGCCTACCGCGAAGCACTGGAGGCCGTGCCCAGCATGGCGACCCTGTACGCACCGTACTACCCGCAGCCTGCGACTCGACTGGCCTGCAGCCGCACCCGCCCGCAAGGGTTGCAGATGCAGTGGGGGCGCCAGCGCGACTACCAGGCCGAGATCTACCGCCTGCTGGCCGAGATCGATCCGCAGCAGCGCCTGGCCCATCTGCGCAAGGCAGTGGACATCAACGGCTGCGCGGCGGCGCAGCAACGCCTGAGCAGCAACCGCTGAGCCCACCAGCTACAGACCGATACATACCCCCCCTCCCCGCGACACACGGCAGATACCCCGGCACCGCACACTCCCGGCCAGCTCAGCGCGACGGCATCCCGCCATCGCCGCCTGTCCCGGGAATCGCCCATGAAAGCCCTACCCTTGCCCTCCGGTTGGCGGCTGTTCGCCGTCCTCGCCGCCCTGACGCTACTGATGGCCGCAAGCGTGCTGGCCACGACCCCCGTTGGCGCGGATGGCCTGCGCGGTGCGATTCGCGCTACCGCCCGCAGCTCGTTCGCGCTGTTTCTGCTGACGTTCCTCGCCTCGACGCTGGCCGCCCTGCTGCCGGGCGCCTTCAGCCGTCAGCTGATACGTGAGCGGCGCTACCTGGGCCTGGCATTCGCCTTCTCGCATACAGTCCACGGCGGCTTGATCGCGCTCTACGCCACACGCTTCCCGGAGCTGTTCTGGGCGGGCCGCACGGCCCTGGCGAACCTGCCGGGCTCGGTCGGCTATCTGTTCATCGCGCTGCTGACCCTCACTTCGTTCAAAGCCCCCATGCGCTTGCTCGGACCGCGCCTGTGGAAAGGTCTGCACGGCACCGGCACCTGGGTATTGGCGGCGGTGTTCTGCCTGTCGTTCTACAAGCGCCTTCCACTGGGCGGCGGCTACCCACTGGCGTTCGCCCTGATGTTCGCCGCCATCACCCTGAAGCTCGTCGCCAAGCAAGCCCTGCGCCTGCGCCGGGCCACCCCATCACTGTCCAACTGAACATCCGGAGCCCGATCATGCCTTCGCTCACCCTCAATCGCCCCTTTACCGCTCTTGACCGCGTCGGCAACTGGGGCGCCGACCTGCCGCTACGACTGTTCCTGGCCTGGGAGTTCTTCGAGTCGGGCCTGGAGAAGTTCAACGGCAGCAACTGGTTCGCCGACCTGCAGTCGAGCTTTCCGTTTCCCTTCGACCTGTTGCCGGCCGGCCTGAACTGGCAGCTGTCGATGTGGGCCGAGCTGATCTGCCCAGTGCTCCTGCTGCTCGGGCTGGGCACGCGCCTGGCTTCGGCGCTGCTGATGGTGGTGACGGTGGTGGCGATCGCCGCGGTGCACTGGCCGAGCCAATGGTCGAGCCTGGCCGACCTCGGCCGGGGCTATGCGATCACCGACCAGGGATACGGCAACTACAAACTGCCGCTGATCTATCTGGTGGCGCTGGCACCGTTGCTGCTCAAGGGCGCCGGACGCCTGAGCCTGGACGGCTGGCTCAGGCGCCATCGGCGCTAGGCGCTTGCCAGCGATCGGGGCGGGCCGGACAATGCCCTCACCTGCTCGCCCCGGAGCCTTTCGCGTGTCCCTCAAAGCCCTGCGCACCCTGGTGACCATCGCCCGCCATGGCACCTTCGCCCGCGCCGCCGACCTGCTCAGCCTGACGCCGTCGGCGGTCAGCCTGCACATCAAGCTGCTCGAAGACGAACTGCAGGTCGCCCTGTTCGACCGCAGTCGTCGCCAGGTGATGCTGACCGAGGCCGGCCAGCTCGCGGTGGCCCGCGCCGAAGGCATCCTGGCCGCCTACGACGAATTGGCCGATACCCTGGCCAGCGCGCCCAGCCTGCGCGGGCGCCTGCGCATCGGCGCCATTCACACGGTACTGGCCCGGCGCCTGCCCCAGGCCCTGGTATGGATCAAGGCCCACCACCCCCTGCTGCACGTCAGCGTGGTTTCGGGCATGTCGGCCGAGCTGGCCCGACGCGTCGAGGACGGCGAGCTGGACGCCGCGATCACCACCGAGCCGGTCAGCCCGTACCCACAATGCCTGCGGTACGCGCCGCTGTTCGAGGACCGTTTCTGGGCCATCGCCAGCCCCGAACTGGCGGGACAGAGCCTGCCGCAGCTGCTCGCCAGCCAACCGTTCCTGCGCTTCGACAAACGCGCCTGGGCCGGCCGGCAGATCGAACAGGAACTGCGCCGCCAGCGCCTGCAGGTCAGCGAGCAGATGGAGCTGGACAGCCAGGAAGCCCTGGCCCGCATGGCGGCCATGGGCCTGGGCGTGGCAATCATCCCCATGAGCGATGACGACCTCGGGCGCCTGCCGCCAGCCACCGTGCTGCCTTTCGGCGAACCGCAACTGACCCGGCGCATGGTCCTGCTCGAGCATGAAAAGAGCCAGCGACGGCATCTGAGCGCGGTGCTCAAGACCGCGCTGGAGGCGTGAGCGAGCAGCGCCGAGGCGGCGTCGATCGCTACAGCTCGCGCCGCAGCAGATAGGTATCCATGATCCAGCCCTTGCGCCGGCGCGCCGCTTCGCGCAATTCGAGGATGCGCGCCTTCACCGCCGGCAACGGCCCGCTCACCAGCAGCTCGTCGGCCGTGCCCAGATAAGCGCCCCAGTAGATCGTCAGTTGCGGATCCTCCAGCGCGGCGAATGCGCACTGGCCATCGAGCATCACCACCACGTTGTCGATCCGTGCCTGCTCGCCCAGGCGTCGCCCAGGAAGCACGGTCAGTGGCTCGCCGATGCGGTTGAGGGGGATCTGATGCCTGGCGGCCAGGGCCTGGACACTGCTGATGCCGGGAATCACCTCGAGCTCGAGCATCACCCCACGCTCACGGACCAGGTCGAGGATACGCAGGGTACTGTCGTACAGCCCAGGCTCGCCCCAGAGCAGGAAAGCGCCAACGTCGTCGACACCCAGCTCGTCTTCGATCAGCCGGGCGTACAGCGTGGCGCGCTGGGCGTGCCAATCCTGCACGGCGCCCACGTAGTCCGCCGCCTGGCCATCACGCAGAGGGTCGCCCACTTGCACCAGGCGATAGCCGCCCTGGGGCAGATAGCGCTCGAGGATCGCCCGGCGCTGGGCTGTCAGCTCATCCTTGCCCGCGCCCTTGTCGAGCACGAAGAACACCGTGGCGCGCCGCAGGGCCTCGACCGCCTGGTAGGTGACCTGGCGAGGATCGCCGGGGCCGATACCGATCAATAACAGCTGTTTCATCACCTGACCTGCCTGAAGACCGGTGGTCATTGTCGGTTGACCACCGATGTTTGGCAAAGGCCTTCAGAGGATCGAGAAGTTGTAGCTGACGATGACCCGGGTCTCGTCCATGTCACGCGCCCACTTCTCATAGTTGCTGCGATAGGTGGAGTTGCGCAGGCGCACACTGACATCCTTGAACGTGCCGCTCTGCACCTGGTACTTCAGTTCGCTGTCACGTTCCCATTCCTTGCCTTCGGCGCTGCTGCCCGGGACCTTGATGTTGTCGCCGTTGATGTAGCGGGTGAAGAAGGTCAGGCCGGGCACGCCCAGGGCCTTGAAATCGTAGTCGTAGCGCACCTGCCAGGAGCGCTCCTGGGCGGCGGCGAAATCGTTGACCTGGGCATAGTTGACCAGGTAGGGATTGCTGCCATCGAGGTACGGCATGGCGCTGTCGCCGAACATGCGCTGCCAGCCGGCGCTGAGCTTGTGCCCGCCGAGGCTGTAGCCGAGCATGCCGCTGAAGGCGCGGTGGTCGATCCGGCCAGCGCGGGCGTTGCCGATATCGTCGCTCTTGATCAGCCGCAGGTCGGCCGACAGGCTGCCAACCTCCAGGGGCTGGCTGGCGACCAGGCCAAGGAAGTGCTGGCGGTAGATATTTTCCAGCTTGGATACCTGGTACTGGGCGCTGACACGATCGTTGAAGCGGTAGTCGACCCCGGCCAGGTCGAAGTGATCGGCCTCGATGTCACAGGCATAGCGCTTGTTCTTGCAATGCACGCGGATATCCTGGCGGTCGCTGGAGTCCCGTGCGGTGTACTGGTTCAAGCGTGCCAGGGTGAACTTGAAGTCGCGCACCTCTTCGGAGGTCAGCCAGGCGCCGTGGAACATGGTCGGCAACAAGCGGCCATCGTTGTACTTGAGCAGCGGCACGTCCGGCATCATCGAGCCGTACTTGAGCATGGTCCTGGAGACCTTCACCTTGCCGGCGACACCCATCTTGGCGTACTGGTCGGCGGAGTGGCGCGGATCATGTCCGGAGGACGGCAGCAAGCCGCTGTTGCTGTCCGCGGGGCTCGAGTCCAGCTTGAAGCCGACCATGCCCAGCGCATCGACGCCAAAGCCTATCGGGCCCTGGGTATAACCGGACTGGACATTGAGGATAAAGCCTTGGGCCCATTCTTCGCGCTTCGACGCACCTTGGCTGGAACTGCTATGGCCGTCACGGAAATCCCGATTGAAATAGACATTGCGTGCTTCAACCTTGGCACTGCTGTCTTCAAGAAAGCCGGCGGCCTGAGCGTTGATACCGGCGCACAGGAAAAACAGGCCGGTAACACGGCGCCCAGGGGCGATGGGGAAAGGGGCAAACATGCGAGGAAACATCCAAAAGAAGGGCATAAAAACGATCCGGGCAACCGATTGCTCCGGCACTACAGGAAGGACGAATACATTTCGACCATCATCGTTAATTTTCAACCGATCGCTCTAGCGCGCACCATGGGACCATGGTCTAAGGCCGCGACCAAGGTGCTGCGAGGCACGTTTCGAATACACCGCGAAAAAACCGGCAAAGTTCCCGGTTAATTGATTGAAAGTTTGCTGTTTACCCACTTGCCGGCGACCACTACACTCTCACTCAGCGAACAGCTTCACCCACCCGCGTGGCCGGCGTCCAATGCAGTTTTCATGTTCGTCACGTCATGCCACGGCAGACTTACAGGAGTGATGACAGTGTCCAGACTTGCAGAGTTTCGTGCTGCCGAAAAAGCGCTTCAGGAACAAATGGCACAATTGGAGGCGCTGAAAAAGGATGCCGGCCTTAAACGCGAAATCGAATTCGAGCAGAAACTAGTCGGCCTGATGAAAAGCTACGACAAGAACCTGCGTGACATCATTGCCATTCTCGACCCCAAGGCCGTGACCCGCACCCCCGCCAGCGCCGTCAAGCAACAGCGGCGCCCACGCGTGGTGAAGGTCTACGCGAACCCGCACACCGGCGAGCGGATCGAAACCAAGGGTGGCAATCACCGGGGCCTGAAGGCCTGGAAAGAACAGTACGGCGCGCAGACGGTGGAAAGTTGGGTGCTCTGATGAAACCTCGACAAGCACTTCACACTTTTTTCACAAGCACTGGCGCAGTATCGAACCAGCTAAAGGACTAGCGACCCCATCACGCGCCCGCACATGCGGGCCTCTAATTCCGGCGCCCCGCACTCGTGCGGGGCGCTTTCATTTGCGCTACAGGCTCACTGCCGTATCATGGCCCGCTTGAATGACTAGGCCTGATTTCGGAGTACCCATGAGCCTGCACGATCTGCAAACCCTGCCCGGCGTTACCGCCCAGCCAGACGCCGCCACCGCCGACTTCGTGTTCAACCACACCATGCTGCGGGTCAAGGACATCGAGAAATCGCTGGACTTCTACACCCGCGTGCTGGGTTTCCGCCTGGTGGACAAGCGCGACTTCCCGGAAGCGGCCTTCAGCCTGTACTTCCTGGCCCTGGTCGACCCGGCGCAAATCCCGGCCGATGACGCCGAGCGTCACCGCTGGATGAAGTCGATCCCGGGCGTGCTGGAGCTGACCCACAACCACGGCACCGAGCACGACGCTGAATTCGCCTACCACAATGGCAACACCGACCCGCGCGGCTTCGGCCACATCTGCATCTCGGTGCCGGACGTGCGCGTCGCCTGTGCCCGCTTCGAGGCGCTTGGCGTACCGTTCCAGAAACGCCTGCAAGATGGCCGCATGAACCACCTGGCCTTCGTCAAGGACCCGGATGGCTACTGGGTCGAGGTGATCCAGCCGACCGACCTGAAAGGCTGATCAGTCCGCTCGCGCTCGTCGGGCCGGAAACTCCCGGCCCCTCGCTGTGGTATATGGAGGTAATAGCGCTTCCAAGCCACAGCGAGGTAAGGACGATGCAAACCCTTCACTGTGAATACCGCGACCACATCATCACCGCCAGCGTGATACCCCACCCCGATTCTCCCCTGCCCTACGCCGCCGGGTGCCTGATCACCGATCCTGAAGGCCACACCAGCAAGCGGATCTCGATGCCGATGAAGCTGTTTTCCGACCTGGACAATGCCCAGCACGTCTCCCTGGCCCATGGCCGGGCACTGGTCGACGAGCGGCTCGACAAGGGGCACAAGATCGTCTGAGCGCACGCCTGCAGGGTTGCGCTGTCACGCAAGGAGCCGGGTTCGTAAGCGGGCTTGCCCGCGAAGCGGCGCCAACGGCATCTGCCCGCGCTTGTCAGCACACCGAATCGCCAGTAGCGAGTGCTTCAGGCTTGCCGGGCATAGGCCACCGCCGCTTGCACCTGCGCCGGCGTCGGTCGCACGCCGGTGTACAGCACGAACTGCTCCAGCGCCTGCAGGGCGATCACCTCCAAGCCGGTGATCACCGGCTTGCCCAGGGCCTGCGCGTGCCGGATCAGCGGCGTAAGCGCCGGCATCGCCACCACGTCGAAGACCCGCTCGGCCGCTGCGATGGCCGTTTCCGGGAAAGCCAACTGGTCCGCTTCCGGCCCGCCGCTCATGCCGATCGGCGTGACATTGACCAGCAATGGCGGGCAACGATCAGCCAGCTCGGGCAGCCAGCGATAACCGCAGGCATCGGCCAGCTGGCGCCCAGCCTGCTCGTTGCGGGCGACGATGATCCCATCGCGAAAGCCGGCGTCGCGCAACGCGCTGGCCACGGCCTTGGCCATGCCGCCACTGCCGCGCAGGGCAAAGCCAGTGGCAGGGTCGACGCGATGTCGCTCGAGCAGTTGGCGTACGGCCAGATAGTCGGTGTTGTACGCCTTCAGATGCCCATCGGTGTTGACCAGGGTGTTCACCGAGTCGATGGCCGCCGCGGACGGGTCGATCTCGTCCACCAAGGCCATGCACGCCTCCTTGTAGGGCATCGACACGCCGCAGCCACGGATACCCAGCGCCCGGATACCGCCGACGGCCGCCGGCAGGTCCTGCGTGGTCATGGCTTTGTAGTAGTAATCCAGCCCCAGCTGCTGGTAGAGGTGATTGTGAAAGCGCACCCCGAAGGTACCGGGGCGCCCGGCCAGGGAAATGCACAGAACAGTGTTGCTGCTGGGTGAAATGCTCATCGCGGCTCCTGGGTCCTTGCTGAAACGATTATCCGAGCGTACCAGACCTGACCGCTGGTCGCCCCTTACACAACCTTTACCCTTGCCCCTGGCGCACCTGACACACCTTGCGGTCATAGTAGGCAAGCCCCGAGCACGGGGTTTCCTGCGAGGTATCACCATGAAACGTCTCATCCCCGGAATCGCCCTGCTGGTCGGCGTGCTGGCCATCAGCGGGCAGGCATCGGCCCATGGCGGCGGTTGGTATGGCCCGGGGCCCGTGATCGGCGCCGCAGTGGTTGGCGCGGTGGTCGGCGCGGCCGTTTCGGGCGGGCATGACCGCACCGTGTACGTTCAGCCACAGCCGGTCTACGCACCGCCACCGGTCTACGTGCAGGCGCCCCCGCCGCCGGTCTATTACCAGCCCTACGTGGTGGAACGCTACGTGCCGGCGCCGCCACCCATGTATCGCCGCTACTACGGCCCGCCACCGGTCTACTACGGCCCGCCGCGCTGGTGACTGCCCTGCGCGTGGCTGACAGAGAGTTCTGACGCCTGTGTCAGGCCTTCGCCTGACACAGATGGGACTCAAACGCATATACGACGAAAAATCATACAATTGATAGTCATTCGCCATTAACTCGTTCTCGGAAGCTCCCGCCAAGGGTAGAATGCCGGCAAAACCGGGAGCCGAAATGAACCAGGACCGCCACCTTCCCAACGAAGACGATGTCATCACCGATGCCGCCGCGCACTGGTGCATGCGCCTGCACTGCGAAGATTGCACGGCGGCCGAACGGGACGCTTTCGCTCAGTGGCTGGCCGCCGATGCACGGCATGCCGAGGAATACCAGGCGATGCTGGAAATCTGGCAGACCGCCGACCTGCTCCCGCGCAGCGCCGAAGTCGTCGAGTTCAAGCCAGCGCCGCAGCTCCAGCGGCGCGTGCGCCACTGGCGACCCTATGCCTCGGCAGCGGCCATCGCCCTGCTCGCCTTGCCCCTGACCGGCTGGATCGGCTGGGAGCAAGGCTGGCTTCCCAACCGCTACCAGCACTTTGAAACCAGCCAGCAAGTGACCCACGTTCGCCTGAGCGACGGCAGCAGCGTCGAGCTCAACCTGAACAGCGAGCTGCGCTTTCTAAACTACAAGGACGAGCGCCGGGTCACCCTGGTCAAGGGCGAGGCCTTCTTCAAGGTCACGCACGACAGCAACCACCCGTTCATCGTCCGCGCCGCCAACGGCCAGACCCGGGTCACCGGCACCCAGTTCAACGTGTGGAAGTATGAGGACCAGGTCGAGGTGACACTGGTCGAGGGCTCGGTGCTGGTAAGCAGCACCGGCAACGGCGGAGGCTACCGTCTCGGCCCTGGCATGCAGGCCAGCTACCACAAGGGCGACTTCGAGCCCGAGCTGATCCAGAGCAGCGATTATGGCAACAGCCTGGCCTGGCGCAGCGGCAAGCTGGTGCTGGACAACCTGAGCCTGGGCCAGGCGCTGCCCGTCATCAACCGCTACCTCGACAAGCCGCTGCTGCTGGCCGACGAAAGCACCAGCACTATCCGCATCAGCGGCATCTACAACATCGCCGAGGTTGCGCGCCTGGTCGACACCCTGCCCAAGGTGCTGCCGGTCTACCTGACCCGCAGCAAGGACGGCAGCACTGTGCTCAATCGCATCGTCCCGGCCCCACCTCGCGGCTGAAACCCCACGGGACGATCGTAATGCTGTTCACTTGAGGAGCTGGGGCGGCCTTGTGCCCCTTCGCGGGTAAACCCGCTCCCACAGGGCCGCGCAACGCTCGGAGCTTACCCTGTATCTGTGGGAGCGGGTTTACCCGCGAAGGGCTGCAAAGCAGCCCCAATAACACGCAGGACGATCGGGGGTTTGCGCTTTGATCGAGCAGCCCGGATCGCGGCTCAAAGCACCATCGCCGCCAGCCAGCCGAAGGCCAGCAGGGGCAGATTGTAGTGAATGAACGTTGGCACCACCGTGTCCCAGATATGGTGATGCTGGCCATCCACATTCAGGCCGGAGGTTGGTCCGAGGGTGGAGTCCGATGCCGGCGAGCCGGCGTCGCCCAGGGCACCGGCGGTGCCGACGATGCAGACCGTGGCCAATGGGTCGAACCCCAATTGCATGCACAAGGGCACGAAGATCGCGGCCAGGATCGGCACCGTGGAGAACGAGGAGCCGATGCCCATGGTCACCAGCAGGCCCACCAGCAGCATCAGCAACGCACCGACTGCCTTGCTGTGGCCAATCCACTGCGCCGACGTCTCCACCAGGCTGTTCACCTCGCCGGTGGCCTTCATCACCTCGGCGAAGCCAGACGCGGCGATCATGATGAAGCCGATCATCGCCATCATCTTCATGCCCTCGGTGAACAGGTCGTCGCTCTCCTTCCAGCGCACGATGCCCGAGAGCGAAAACAGCAGGAAGCCCACCAGCGACCCCAGGATCAGCGAGCCGAGCCAAAGCTGAACGGCGAATGCGGCGACGATCGCGCCCGCGGCCACCAGCAAGGTTCTCGGGGTGTAGCGCACATCCACCTGCTCGACCTCCTGGATGCGCGCCAGGTCATAGTCGCGTTTCTTGCGATAGCTGAAGAACACCGCGATCAGCAGCCCTACGAACAACCCGGCGGCGGGAATGGCCATGGCCTGGGTGACGTTGACGCCACTGACATCGACCCCCGCGCGGCTGACATTGGCCAGCAGGATCTCGTTGAGGAAGATATTGCCGAACCCCACCGGCAGGAACATGTACGGCGTGATCAGGCCGAAGGTGATCACGCAAGCGATCAGTCGTCGGTCGATGCGCAACCGGGTCAGCACGTACAGCAAGGGAGGCAGCAACAGGGGAATGAACGCGATATGGATCGGCACCAGGTTCTGCGAGGACACCGACACGATCAGGATCAGCGTGACCAGAACCCATTTCACCTCCCCGCCATCGCTGTGCCGCTGACGATTGATCATCATCAGCGCCTGATCGGACAGCGCGTGGGCCAGGCCCGACTTGGCGATGGCGACGGCAAAGGCCCCCAGCAGCGCATAGGACAGTGCCACCGTCGCACCGCCGCCCAAGCCGCCATTGAACGCCTTGAGCGTACCCTCGATACCCAGGCCACCCACCAGCCCTCCGGCAAGCGCGCCGGCTATCAGGGCGATGACGACATGCACGCGGGACAGGCTCAGGACCAGCATCAGTCCTACCGCGACAATTACTGCATTCATTAGTGTGCGAACCTCGTTACTACAGACGAAAAAGCGGGCGCTCCAGCGACGGGCTGCTCGGAGCCGTGACCGAAACTGAGGATGTTGTATGAAGGGCGCACACTCTGATGCACGATTAAGCGGAAGTCAAAGCCGCTTGCGTCCTTTCAGGACGTAGGAATAGACCAAGGTCGTACATTTTTATTGAACGCATGGATAAAGAAAACTCCCTGGTCGCCGACACACTCGGCAGCATCAAACCTATTACAAGGGATTTTCCCCATGCCTTTGCTGCGACAACTTTCCATCCAATGGAAGATCACCCTGCTGGCAGGCTTGTGCCTGGCCGGCATCGTCACCCTGCTGGTCGGCCTTTCGCTGTACCGCATGGACCACAGTTCGGACCTGGTGAAGGCCAGCAGCATGCAGATGCTCACCGAGGCCGCCCAGTCACGCATCGAGTCACAGGGCGAGGTCCAGGCCCTGAATATCCGCCGCCAGTTCATGGACGCCTATCAGTACGGCGCCGGCTTCGCCCGCCAGGTCCTGTTCCTGCGCGAGCAGGCCGAAAAGCGCTTCCTCGACGCCTATGACCTGCGCCAGGACCTGACCGCGCAAGTGCGCGCAGCCTTGCAGGCCAACCCCGACCTGCTCGGCCTGTCGCTGGTATTCGAACCGGGCGCGCTGGATGGCAAGGACAAGCTGTTCGCCGGCCAGGACGAACTGGGCAGCAACGAAACCGGGCGTTTCGCCTTGTACTGGTCGCAGCCGCGTGCCGGCCAGCTGACCTCGATGGCCCTGCCCGAGCACGACATGGCCAACACCGAGATCGGCCCCAGCGGCCAGCCCGCCAACACCTGGTGGGTCTGCCCGCGCAGCAGCGGCAAGGTCTGCGTGGTCGAACCCTACTTCTATGACATCGATGGCCAACGGGTGCTGATGACCAGCATCGTCTTCCCGCTCAGGGCCGGTGACAAGGTCATCGCCACCCTGTCCATCGACATCAACCTCAACAGCCTGCAGGCCCTCAGCGAAGACGCCAGCCGTGGCCTGTACGAAGGCCGCACCACCGTCGGCATCCTCAGCCCGGTCGGCTTGCTCGCCGGCTACAGCGCCGACGCCGGCAAACTGGCCCAGCGCTTCGACCAGGTCGACAGGACCCAGGGCACGGAGCTGGTACGCAAGCTGGCCGAGGGCAAGCTGCAGATCGCGCATGACCAGCAGCGCCTGAAAGTGCTCGCCGCCTTCGAACCGATCCCCGGCGGCAAGCCCTGGGGCGTGCTGCTGGATGTACCGGAAAATGCCCTGACCGGCCCGGCCGAAGCGCTCAAGCAGGAACTCGACGCCCTCAACACCAGCGGCACCCTGCTCGAACTGGGCCTGGGCCTGGCCGCCGCCATCGCCGGCCTGTTGCTGGTATGGCTGATGGCCCGTGGCGTGACCCGACCGATCCTCGGCGTGGCCGCGATGCTCAAGGACATTGCCAGTGGCGAAGGCGACCTCACCCGTCGCCTGCAGTACGACAAGCGCGATGAGCTGGGCGAGCTGGCCGGCTGGTTCAACCGCTTCCTCGACAAGCTGCAGCCGACCATCGCCGAAGTGAAGCGTTCGGTGCAGGCCGCTCGCGGCACCGCCGACCAGTCCGCGGCCATCGCCGCCGAGACCAGCGCCGGCATGGAGCAGCAGTATCGCCAGGTTGACCAGGTGGCCACGGCCTCCCATGAAATGAGCGCCACCGCCCAGGACGTTGCCCGTAGCGCGGCCCAGGCCGCCCAGGCCGCGCGCGACGCCGACCAGGCGACCCGCGAGGGCCTGGCGGTGATCGACCGCACCACCACCAGCATCGACACCCTGGCCGCCGACATGAGCAGCGCCATGGCCCAGGTCGAAGGCCTGGCGCAGAACAGCGAGAAAATCGGCACGGTGCTCGAAGTGATCCGCTCGATCGCCGAGCAGACCAACCTGCTGGCGCTCAACGCCGCCATCGAGGCGGCCCGGGCCGGCGAAGCCGGGCGCGGCTTCGCCGTGGTCGCCGATGAAGTGCGCAACCTGGCGCGGCGTACCCAGGAGTCGGTGGAGGAAACCCGCCAGGTGATCGAGGCCTTGCAGGCCGGCACCCAGGAAGTGGTCGGGGCCATGGACAGCAGCCATCGCCAGGCCCAGGGCGGCGTGGAGCAGGTCGGCCAGGCCGTGACCGCGCTGCAGCGCATCGGCCAGGCGGTGACGGTGATCACCGACATGAACCTGCAGATCGCCAGCGCCGCCGAAGAGCAGAGCGCGGTGGCCGAAGAAATCAACAGCAACGTCGCCACCATTCGCGACGTCACCGAGTCGCTGAGCGGCCAGGCCAACGAGTCGGCGCGGGTCAGCCAGTCGCTCAACAGCCTGGCCAACCAGCAGCAGGGGTTGATGGATCAGTTCCGCGTTTGAATCTTTAGAGTTGCAGTGCCTGTG
>NZ_JAOCDM010000012.1 GCF_029840925.1 Pseudomonas sp. GD03858 | reverse complement strand
CAGATGCAAAAAAGCCAGCTTGCGCTGGCTTTTTTGTGTGCGGTTGGTTGTCGCTTGCCTGGATCAGGACGCGTCGGCGGCCATTTCCACATCGTGGGCGATGAGGGCGACCAGGGCATTCTGCTGGCGGTGGGACAGTTGGCGGAAGCGTTGCAGCAGTTCGCGTTCGTGGAGGCTGAGTTCTGGGCTGTCCAGGCGCATGCTCAGCTCGTCGCCCAGCGCACCTTCCTGGATAAGGCTCTGTTCCAGACGGGCGATGATTTCGGAGTTCATGCTGCGGTGGTGGTTGCGCGCTACCTCGGCAATGCGCTCACGCATCCCGTCTGGCAGGCGGACGACAAACTTGTCAGCGGTGCGGCTCGAATAGATAGCCTGTTTCATTGGGCGCATATAAATTGACCGGTTGTTCTGGTTCAGGGGAAGCGGTTCTCAAATTGGCCGCACGGTGGAAGTACGACCGCGGCGACGACAAAATGTTCAACCGTGATGTGATTTTGGTTCTTCATCTTGCCTCATGGTCGCCGTTTCCTTGGCGTCAATTCTGTGACAAATAGTGATCTCGATAAAGGCTTTATGCCAGTACCAATTATCAGAAATGAGCACTGGTTTGAAAAGTTTCACATTCATCGAATCACATCGGTGTCAGACCTTTGTCGTCAAAAAGCTGGTAAAAGGCGAAAAAGGCCAGGGAAAAGTCTAGAATGCGCTGGTTTCCCACACATTGAGCATAGTGGCTATGCAATATGACGCAAGCGTTGGGCCGGCCTCAAGAGGTCGCCTGATATTCCTCGTAGGACCGTCTGGGTCGGGAAAAGATTCCGTGATCGACGCCGCGCGTGAGCAATTGCGAGGTCATGGGGTCGAAATCGCTCGCCGGGTGATCACCCGTTCGCCCGAGTCGAAAGGCGAGTCGGCTCATGGCGTCAGCCAGGAGCGCTTCGATGAGCTGCGTCGCTCGGGAGCGTTCGCCCTGGATTGGCAGGCCAACGGCCTGTGCTATGGCATTCCCGTGGGCATCGAGCATTGGTTGGCGCAGGGGCGTTCGGTACTGGTCAATGGTTCGCGGGGATACCTGGCGCAGGCGCGTGCGCGTTATCCCGACTTGCTGGCCGTGGGGCTGGTCGTCGATCCGCAGGCGTTGCGCCAGCGATTGTCGGCCCGAGGTCGGGAAAACCAGGACGAAATCGAGCAGCGTCTGGCACGCAACGCAAGGCTGCGAGCCTATGACGCCTCCGTTCACGTGCTGGATAACTCAGGCTCGTTGACCGATGCGGTCGAGGCATTGCTGGCACTGTTGGGCGAGCAGGGGGTGATCGCTGCACCGGTGGAAAAAATCTGACGTGCAAATTGCCCGATTGAGGCATGACAAACGTCGGCATGCTGGTTAACATGCTCGCCGTCTGTACCGCACGGCATTCGCTGTCGGTTCTCGGGTCTCAGTAGCTCAATTGGATAGAGCATCCCCCTCCTAAGGGGAAGGTTGCAGGTTCAAATCCTGCCTGGGACGCCATCATCGTCCTGGCATTTCCCACCCCGACCCAGGTTCCCGTATGCAGTGGATGCTGCCCACCGCCTGAGCGGCGGGGTGCATCGATCAAAGCGCGGTGGCCTTCGGCTTGTCGTCGTCCCGCATGCCTGCGAGTTTCCCGTCTGCCTGCGCCTGCTGTTCCAGCCTGGCCTGGGTCTTCATCTGCACATCCTCCTGAATGCGCCTGGCGATCAGTTCATCGACCTTCATTTTTCGTTCCGGTGGCAGCGCGTCGTATTCGTCCTGGGTCAGGCCCAGTTCCTGGAGGAGCTTCTCCTTGATCTTCTCTGCCGGGGACTTGGCCATGTAGTCACGGAACTCCTGCAGTGCGGAGGATGCCCCCTGTTCGCCGACTTTGGTCTGCCGGCGTGCATGGGCGTCCGGGTTCTGCAGCATGAGCATCAACTTGGCGAAGGCTTCCTTGTGGTCGCCTTCGGTGCCTTGCTGCGAGGAGCCCTGCTGGTTGGCCTGCCGAGCGTCTGGCTTGTGGCTGGCGGTGACCGGCTGAAAGGTCGCGGCCTGGGTTTGAGGCTGGTCGTTGCCGGTACGGTTCTGCTGTTGCATGGCCGGCCAGGCCAGACCGGTGGTGGTGATGAGCATGGTTCCTCCTTGGATGAATGCAGCTGTGCGACGCAAGGGGCAAAAGCTGTGCCAGAGAAACTATCGGCTTGAAATAGGCCATCGGGGCTATTCCTGCCACGCCGCGCGCGGAATATGCTTGCCTGTCGGAGGAATGGGTTTGCCGTCAGCGGCAACCGTCATAAATGCCGGCGGCACCGGGATCGGGGCGCAGTTGCCGGATATAAGGGAGAGCGTCCATGAGTCACGAAGCAATGCCGGTACCACCCGGTTTTTCCACAGCGCAACTGCAGACCTTGTTCGATCTGATCAGCGATGGCATCTGGGACTGGGATGCCAACAGCGGTTACGTCTACCGCAACCCCGGCTGGTACGCGATGCTGGGCTATGCCAGTCACTCCATGGCCAATTCGGTGCTGACCTGGGAGAGTGTGATCCATCCCGAGGACTACCCCCGCGTAATGGCGCACTTCGAGGCCTACATCGATCAGCGCAACGAGCGCTATCGCATCGAGTACCGCTGCCGCTGCCAGGACGGCAGCTACCTGTGGATCGAAGACAGTGGCCATATCATCGCCCGCAATCCGGATGGCTCGGTGGCGCGCATGCTGGGCGCTCACCGCAATATCGACGCAGGCAAGCGCCTGATCACCGAGCTCGAGCAGCGCAACGAGTCGCTGGAGTGCCAAGTGGCCGAACGCACCCGTGAGCTTTCCTGGGTCAATCAGCAACTGCAGCGACAGTTGGACGAGAACCGCGAGCTGGCCGAGCGCGACGCGCTCACGCGTACCGGCAACCGTTACCGGCTGGAAAAGACCCTGCAGCAGGAGTGCGAACGTGCGCGGCGCTTTCGCGAGCCCCTGGCGTTGATCGCCATGGATCTGGACGATTTCAAGCCGATCAACGATCTGCATGGCCATGCGCGCGGCGACGCGGCGTTGATCGAAGTGACCGAGTGTATCCGTACCTGCCTGCGGCCCCAGGACTTGCTGGCGCGGTGGGGTGGCGACGAGTTCGCGGTGGTCCTGCCGCACAGTGCTCACGAGCAGGCCTGCGCGATGGCCCAGGCCATTCGTACGGCGATGGAGGCCCTTGGCTCGATTGGCACGTGCCGGTTGACCATGAGCTATGGCGTGGTGCAGTGGCAGGAGGGGGATGACGCCGCCGGCTTGCTGGAGCGCGCCGATCAGGCGCTGTACCGGGCCAAGGCTCGGGGCAAGAATGCCATCGCCGAGTAGGCGCGGCTGGAGAGGGCTGGGTGAGTGCCGGTCGACGGCAAGCCTGGGAAAAAAAAAATGCCCGCGGCGCCAGAGGCGCAGCGGGCCAAATCGGCTATTGCCGCTTCAGTGTCTTTCGCTAGATGTGCAGGGCATGGCCCAGCGCGCGCAATGCCGCTTCCTGGACTGCTTCGCCAAGGGTTGGATGGGCATGGATGGTACCGGCGACGTCTTCCAGGCGGGCGCCCATCTCCAGTGACTGGGCAAAGGCGGTGGACAGCTCGGACACCGCCACGCCCACGGCCTGCCAGCCAAGGATCAGGTGATTGTCGCGGCGGGCCACCACACGCACGAAGCCGCTTTTCGACTCAAGGCTCATGGCCCGACCGTTGGCGGCGAACGGGAACTGCGCAACGAGGCAGTCCACACCCTGCTGGTTGGCCTGTTCCGGGGTCTTGCCGACCACCACCACTTCCGGGTCGGTGAAGCACACCGCGGCAATCGCGCTGGGTTCGAAACGTCGTGCCTTGCCGGCGATGATCTCGGCGACCATCTCGCCCTGGGCCATGGCCCGGTGCGCCAGCATCGGTTCTCCCGCTACGTCGCCGATGGCCCAGACGTTGCGCATGCTGGTCTGGCAGTGCTCATCGATGGCGATGGCGGCGCCGTTCATTTTCAGGTCCAGGCTTTCCAGGCCGAAGCCCTGGGTGCGTGGGCGCCGGCCCACGGCCACCAGCACCTGGTCGGCCTCCAGGCGCAATTGTCCGCCCTGGCCGTCGCGTGCCAGCAGGCAACCGTCGGCGTAGCCTTCGACGCTGTGCCCCAGGTACAGCTCGATGCCCAGCTTCTTGATCGAGTCGGCCACTGGCGCGGTCAGCTCGGCGTCGTAGGTCGGCAGGATGCGCTCGCGCGCTTCCACCACGCTGACCTTGGCGCCGAGCTTGCGGTAGGCGATACCCAGCTCCAGGCCGATATAGCCACCGCCGACCACCACCAGGTGCTGCGGCAAGGCCTTGGGCGCCAGGGCCTCGGTGGACGAGATGATCGGCCCGCCGATGGGCAGCATCGGCAATTCGACGCTGCTCGAACCGGTGGCCAGCAGCAGGTGCTCGCACTGGATGCGCTGACCGTCGACCTCGACGCTCTTGCCGTCGAGGATCTTCGCCCAGCCATGGATCACCTTGACGCCATGCTTCTTCAGCAGCGCGGCGACGCCGCTGGTGAGGCGGTCGACGATGCCATCCTTCCATTCGACGCTGCGGCCGATGTCCAGGCGCGGCGAGGACACGCTGATGCCCAGCGCGGACGGCTCGGTGTAGCGGCTGGTCTGGTGGAACTGCTCGGCCACATGGATCAGCGCCTTCGAGGGGATGCAGCCGATGTTCAGGCAGGTGCCGCCCAGGGCCTGGCCCTCGATCAGCACGGTGGGGATGCCCAGTTGTCCGGCGCGGATGGCGGCCACATAGCCGCCGGGGCCGCCACCGATGATCAGCAGGGTGGTGTCGATAATCGGTTGCATGATCACTCCACGAACAGGCAGGCGGGTTGTTCCAGCAGGCCGCGCATGGCCTGGATGAACAGGGCGGCGTCCATGCCGTCGACCACGCGATGGTCGAACGAGCTGGACAGGTTCATCATCTTGCGCACGACGATCTGGCCGTCGATCACCATCGGCCGCTCGACCATGCGGTTGACGCCGACGATCGCTACTTCCGGGGTGTTGACCACCGGAGTGCTGACGATGCCGCCCAGGGCGCCGAGGCTGGTCAGGGTGATGGTCGAGCCGGACAGCTCCTCGCGGCTGGCCTTGTTGCTGCGGGCAGCGTTGGCGACCCGGGCGATCTCGGCGGCGTTGCTCCACAGGCTGCCGGCCTCGGCATGGCGCAGCACCGGCACCATCAGGCCATTGTCACCCTGGGTGGCGATGCCGACATGCACCGCGCCATGGCGGGTGATGACCTGGGCTTCGTCGTCGTAGGTGGCGTTGATCTGCGGGAAGTCGCGCAGGGCGACGACCATGGCGCGCACCAGGAACGGCAGCAGGGTGAGCTTGCCGCGGCTGTCGCCGTACTTGGTGTTGAGCTGCTGACGCAGTGCCTCGAGCGCGGTGACGTCGATTTCCTCGACATAGCTGAAATGGGCCACGCGCCGCTTGGCGTCCTGCATGCGCTGGGCGATCTTGCGGCGCAGGCCGATCACCGGCACCTGCTCGCTGTCGGTGCGCTTGCCGTAGCCGCTCGGTGCCTGGCCGGCGCCGCGCTGCGGCTTGCTGATGAACGCGTCGAGATCCTCATGGAGGATGCGCCCGGCCGGGCCGCTGCCATGCACGTAACGCAGTTCGATACCGGCATCCAGGGCGCGCTTGCGCACGGCGGGGGAGGCCAGTGGCTTTTCATGGGCCTCGCGTGGCACGATCGGCGCCGCGGCGTGGCTGGCGGCTGCCTGAGGCTGCGCCTCGATACGCGGTTCAGGCTTGGTTTCGGCTTTCGCCGGCGCGGGCGCAGGCTCCACCGGCTTGGCCTGGGGCGTATCGACATGGTTGCCGCTGCCTTCGACTTCGATGCGGATCAGCTCGCTGCCGACCGCCATTACCTCACCTGGCTGGCCGCCCAGGGCCAGCACCTTGCCGCTGACCGGCGAAGGGATTTCCACGGTGGCTTTGTCGGTCATGACATCGGCCACCACCTGGTCCTCGGCGATCATGTCGCCGACCTTGACGAACCACTCCACCAACTCGACCTGCGCGATGCCTTCGCCGATGTCCGGCATCTTGATGACGTGCGTGCCCATTCAGACCTCCATGACCCGTTTCAGTGCCGCGCCTACCCGCGAAGGACCAGGGAAGTAGGCCCATTCCTGTGCGTGAGGGTAGGGGGTGTCCCAGCCGGTGACGCGCTCGATCGGCGCTTCGAGGTGATGGAAGCAGTGCTCCTGGACCAGCGACACCAGTTCGGCGCCAAAACCGCAGGTGCGGGTGGCTTCGTGCACGACCACGCAGCGACCGGTCTTCTTCACCGACTCGACGATGGTCTCCAGGTCCAGCGGCCACAGGCTGCGCAGGTCGATGACCTCGGCGTCGACGCCGGTTTCCTCGGCGGCCACTTGCGAGACATACACGGTCGTGCCGTAGGTCAGCACGGTGACGTCGTTGCCCGGGCGGACGATGGCCGCCTTGTCCAGCGGCACGGTGTAGTAGCCATCCGGCACGGCGCTATGCGGGTGCTTGGCCCACGGGGTCACGGGGCGGTCGTGATGGCCATCGAAGGGGCCGTTGTACAGGCGCTTGGGCTCGAGGAAGATCACCGGGTCGTCGCATTCGATCGAGGCGATCAGCAGGCCTTTGGCGTCATAGGGGTTCGACGGCATCACGGTGCGCAGACCGCAGACCTGGGTGAACATCGCCTCCGGGCTCTGGCTGTGGGTCTGGCCGCCGTAGATGCCGCCGCCGCAGGGCATGCGCAGGGTCAGCGGCGAGATGAACTCGCCGGCCGAGCGATAGCGCAGGCGGGCCATCTCCGAGACGATCTGGTCGGAGGCGGGGTAGAAGTAGTCGGCGAACTGGATCTCGACCACCGGGCGCAGGCCATAGGCGCCCATGCCCACGGCGGTGCCGACGATGCCGCTCTCGGAGATCGGCGCGTCGAACACGCGGGACTTGCCGTACTTGGTCTGCAGGCCTTCGGTGCAGCGGAACACGCCGCCGAAGTAGCCCACGTCCTGGCCATAGACCACGACATTGTCATCGCGCTCGAGCATGACATCCATGGCCGAGCGCAGGGCCTGGATCATGGTCATGGTGGTGGTGGACATGGCGTTTTCCAGATGGATGCTGTTGTTGTGATCGTTCATCTCAGACCCCCAGTTCCTGGCGCTGGCGGCGCAGGTGGTCGGGCATTTCCTTGTACACGTCCTCGAACATCGAGGCGGCGCTGGGGATATGGCCATTGCTCAGGGTGCCGAACTGCTCGGCGTCCTTCTGCGCCTTGATCACCTCGGCCTCGAGCTCGGCGGTGACTGCCTGGTGCTCCTCCTCGGACCAGTGACCGATCTTGACCAGGTGCTGCTTGAGGCGCGTGATCGGGTCGCCCAGCGGGAAGTGGCTCCAGTCGTCGGCCGGGCGGTACTTGGACGGATCGTCCGAGGTCGAGTGCGGGCCGGCGCGGTAGGTGACCCATTCGATCAGCGTCGGCCCCAGGCCGCGGCGGGCGCGTTCGGCGGCCCAGCGCGAGGCGGCGTAGACGGCGATGAAGTCGTTGCCGTCGACCCGCAGCGAGGCGATGCCGCAACCCACGCCACGGCCGGCGAAGGTGGTCGACTCGCCACCGGCGATGGCCTGGAAGGTCGAGATCGCCCACTGGTTGTTGACCACATTGAGGATCACCGGGGCGCGGTAGACGTGGGCGAAGGTCAGGGCGGTGTGGAAGTCGGACTCGGCGGTGGCGCCGTCGCCGATCCAGGCCGAGGCGATCTTGGTATCGCCCTTGATCGCCGAGGCCATGGCCCAGCCGACCGCCTGGACGAACTGGGTGGCCAGGTTGCCGCTGATGGTGAAGAAGCCGGCCTCGCGCACCGAATACATGATCGGCAGCTGACGGCCCTTGAGCGGATCACGGGTGTTGGACAGCAGCTGGCAGATCATGTCCACCAGGGACACGTCGCGGGCCATCAGGATGCTCTGCTGGCGGTAGGTGGGGAAGCACATGTCGCTGCGGTTCAGGGCCAGGGCCTGGCCGCTGCCGATGGCTTCCTCGCCCAGGCTCTGCATGTAGAAGGACATCTTCTTCTGGCGCTGGGCGACTACCATGCGGCTGTCGAAGATGCGCGTCTTGAGCATGGCGCGCATGCCCTGGCGCAGCACTTGCGGGTCGACGTCCGCGGCCCACGGGCCAACGGCGTCGCCATGCTCGTTGAGCACGCGGACCAGGCTGTAGGAAAGGTCTGCCGTGTCGGCAGGCTCGACGTCGATGGGCGGTTTACGGACTTGACCCGCGTCGTTCAGGCGCAGGTAGGAGAAATCGGTCTGGCAGCCTGGCCGGCCTGTAGGCTCGGGCACATGCAGACGCAGGGGGGCGTACTCGTTCATTGCTTTTTACGCTCGCTCGAATGTTGTTTTTGTGAGCTTTGAAGCGGCCGCCGCTGAGTGCCGGCTCGTGACTGGCAAGTCAGCGTCTTTTACATCATAGGGGGACGCCAGGAGAATTTTTCTCTCATGTTCATTGCCTTTGCAGCGCGGCGCAGATAAACATTCCGCATAAACACAAAAGCCAGGTGAATTTGTCTCATGCGCAAACTGGATCGTACGGATATCGGCATTCTCAACAGCCTGCAGGAAAACGCCCGGATCACCAACGCGGAGCTGGCGCGCTCGGTCAACCTGTCGCCCACGCCCTGCTTCAACCGGGTCAAGGCGATGGAGGAGATGGGCGTGATTCGCCAGCAGGTGACGCTGTTGTCGCCGGAGACGCTGGGGCTGGACGTCAATGTGTTCATCCATGTCAGCCTCGAGAAGCAGGTGGAGCAATCGCTGCACCGTTTCGAGGAAGAGATCGCCGAGCGGCCCGAGGTGATGGAGTGCTACCTGATGACGGGCGATCCGGATTACCTGCTGCGGGTGCTGCTGCCCAGCATCCAGGCGCTGGAGCGGTTTCTCGATTACCTGACCCGCTTGCCTGGGGTGGCGAACATTCGCTCCAGCTTTGCCCTCAAGCAGGTGCGCTACAAGACTGCGCTGCCGTTGCCGGCCAATGGCATGACCTTGCGCGAGCAGTAGCCTGGGCCGGCCCTTTCGCGGGTACGGTGCATGGCTCGAGGTCGGCGCGGGTTTACCTGCGAAGAGGGCGCCACTGCCCCTGGGGTGCTTGATATTTTAAACACCCCCGGCCTATGTTGTGCTCGTTGCCATTCCCGGCAGGCGAAAACAACAAGAAGGACAGTGTCATGACGACCGCAGGCCCGCATACCCAGGCTGAACACCTGAAGGGCATCGATGAAATCGAATGCGTCACCCCCGACCTCAACGGCGTTGCGCGCGGCAAGGTGATGACCGCCGAGGGCTTTCTCGAAGGCCGCCGCTTGCAGATGGCGCGTGGCGTACTGCTGCAATGCATCATGGGTGGCTACCCGCCAGCGAAATTCTACGGCAGTGACGATGGCGACCTGGCGCTGGTGGCCGAGCCCACCCAGATCCATCGCCTGCCCTGGAGCGACGAGCCCCGCGCCCTGGCCATCTGCGATGCGGTGGAACTGGACGGCGCGCCTTCGGGGTTGTCCAGCCGCGGCCAGCTCAAGGCGGTGATCGCTCGCTATGCCAAGCGCGGCCTGGCGCCGGTGGTGGCGACCGAACTGGAGTTCTTCGTCTTCGCGCCCAATACCGATCCTGGCCAGCCGTTCCAGCCGCCATTGGGCAAGGATGGTCGCCGGGAAATGGGCCATTCGGCGTTCAGCGTCAGCTCCAACAACGGCTTGCGCCCGTTCTTCAACGAGGTCTACCGGTGCATGGCCGCGCTGGGGTTGCCCCGCGATACCTTCATGCACGAGATGGGCGTCAGTCAGTTCGAGATCAACCTGCTGCACGGCGATCCGTTGCTGCTGGCCGACCAGACGTTCCTGTTCAAGCACCTGCTCAAGGAAGTGGCGCTGCGTCATGGCCTGACCGTGGTGTGCATGGCCAAGCCGCTGGCGCACACGCCTGGCAGCTCGATGCACATCCACCAGAGCCTGGTGGAGATCGCCAGCGGGCGCAACGTGTTCAGCGACGAGCAGGGCCGGGCGACCGACACCTTCCACCATTTCATTGGCGGTCTGCAGGCCTGCCTGGCCGACTTCACCGTGCTGTTCGCGCCCAACGTCAATTCCTACCAGCGCCTGTGCCACCCCTATGCGTCGCCGAACAATGCCTGCTGGTCCGAGGACAACCGTGCCGCGGGCTTGCGCATTCCTGCCAGCTCAGCTGTTGCGCGGCGGGTGGAGAACCGCCTGCCAGGGGCCGATGCCAACCCTTACCTGGCCATCGCCGCCAGCCTTGCCGCCGGCCTGCACGGTATCGAGCAGCAGCTGGTGCCGGCGCCCGCCATCCAGGGCGAGTTCGAAGTGCCGGAGCACCTGAGCCTGCCCTGCACCCTGCATGCCGCGCTGGAGCGGCTCAAACGCAGCGCGCTGGCACGGGAACTGTTCGGCCAGGAGTTCATCGAAGGCTACATCGCCAGCAAGACCCTTGAGCTCAGCGATTTCTTCGATGAAATAACGCCGTGGGAGCGACGCGTGCTGGCGGCGCAGGCCTGAGCGCGACACGACCGCTACTGGATGCGCCCCTTGTGCTGACTTTCGCTGCAAGGGGCCTGCGTCGGGACCGTTTTGCTCTTATGCTTGCCTGCAGCCCAACGCCAGCGAATGAAGGAGCTTGACGGGACGTATGCGAAATATCTGGAAGCCGTTTCAGTCGCTGTACTTCGCTGCCTTGATGATGCTGATCGGCTCCGGCCTGCTCAGTACCTACCTGGCGTTGCGCCTGGCCGCCGATCATGTCGACAGTCTGTGGATCGGTGCGCTGATGGCCGCCAACTACTTCGGCCTGGCGGTGGGCGGCAAGGTGGGGCACCGGCTGATCGGCCGGGTCGGGCATATTCGCGCCTACGCCACCTGCGCCGGTATCGTCGGCGCGGCGGTGCTCGGGCATGGCCTGACCAACTGGCTGCCGGCCTGGGTCGGGCTGCGCATGATCGTCGGCCTGGGGATGATGTGCCAGTACATGGTCATCGAGAGCTGGCTCAACGAGCAGGCCGATGCCAAGCATCGTGGGGCGGTGTTCAGCGGCTACATGATCGCCTCCTACCTGGGCCTGGTGCTCGGTCAGTTGATCCTGGTGGTGCATCCGCAACTGGGGCCGGAGCTGCTGATGCTGGTCGCCATGTGCTTCGCGCTGTGCCTGGTGCCGGTGGCGATGACCCGGCGCATTCACCCCGCGCCCCTGCGTCCGGCGCCGATGGAGCCGAAGTTCTTCATCAAGCGGGTGCCGCAATCGCTGTCCACGGTGCTGGGGTCGGGCCTGATCGTCGGCTCCTTCTATGGCCTGGCACCGTTGTACGCGTCCAGCCAGGGGCTTTCCACCGAGCAGGTCGGTCTGTTCATGGGCAGCTGCATCTTCGCCGGGTTGCTGGTGCAATGGCCGCTGGGCTGGCTCTCCGATCGCTACGATCGGGCGGTGTTGATCCGCAGCGTGGCCATCGGCCTGGCGCTGGCCTCGGCGCCGCTGGCGATCCTGCCGGGGGTGCCGCTGGCGCTGCTGTTCGCCATCGGCTTCGTCATTTCGCTGTTGCAGTTCTGCCTGTACCCCTTGGCGGTGGCGTTTTCCAACGACCATGTGGAGAGCGAGCGGCGGGTGTCGCTGACCGCCATGTTGCTGGTCACCTATGGCGTCGGCGCCTGTATCGGGCCGCTGGCGGCCGGCGTGCTGATGAAGCTGCTGGGGCCGCAGATGCTGTATGCCTTCTTCCTGTTCTTCGCCCTGGTGCTGGTCTGGCGCATACGGCCCAAGGCGGTCACTGGGCTGCATCAGGTGCAGGATGCGCCGCTGGGGCACGTGGCGATGCCGGCGGCGGGCTCGCCGTTGTCGGCGGCGCTCGACCCGCGGGTCGATGAGCAGACGGTGCAGGAGGTGATGCAGGCGCCGGTAGCGGCGGAGGATACCGAGGAAGAGGCGAGCGTGGAGCCGCAAGGCGAGAGCGAGGTGAGTAAATCGGCTTCCTAGGTGGGACGCCCCTTCGCGTCGAAGCGCCGCGAAGGGGCCCTGATCTTTCTCAGGTGAACAGCATCACTGGACTGGCGACGATCAGTAGTCGTCCTTGTCGAACCGACGCGCTTCACGCTGCAACTGGTAGACGAAACTCTCGATCTTGCGCTGCGCCTGGCCGTTGAGGTTGTGGAAGCGCACGCCGGCGAAGGTGGTGTTGATGCGCTCCTCGAAGTGCAGGTGACGCAGTTCGACCAGTGTGTCGGTCAGCCCCAGTGGATTGCCGGCCTTGAACCGTTCGTACACCTGGCCCAACTGCAGGCGATCCTCGACGTTGCCGTCGAAGCGCAGCTTGCAGCCGGTGGCGGAGATGTCCAGCAGCTTGCCGCGCAAGGCGCCGTTGCCCTTGAGGTGCGTCCCGTCGAGCACGATATCGACCAGCTGCGAGAGCTTGAGCGCGGCGCGGAAGGCGTTGCGGCGCTGGTGGTAAGTCATTTCCGTCGGCAGCGGGCCGCGGTAGCAGCGGTGGCCGTCGATTGCGCCGATGGTCAGCGGCGTGTCGCTTTCCCAGGCGATGCGCACGCCGTCATGGAAGCCTTCGATGCGGAACGGCTCGCCGTTCTCGATGTACTTTTCGCCGTCGCGAGGAATCATCTCGTCCAGGGCCAGAGTGCCGGTGTCCTTGTCGACATGCACCACGTAGCTCTGGAACCTTTGGCTGCGCTCATGGAAGCTGATGATCAGCGGGTCGTGGCTCTCCAGCAGCTGGCGCAGGTTGGCCGTGATCTCCAAAGGGGTGCTCAGCACCTTCGGTGGCTGGGGAGCATCGGATTCATTGAACACGGGTTATCAATCTCCAGGCAAAAACGACACACGCAAGTAACGGCATTTTGCCAGTATGTTCCGTGGCTTGATAGGACTAATCACACTTGGCTGAGGGCGCGGGGCTTGGCCATGGGCGAGGTGCCGCCACGGGCGTCGTAGAGCGACGGCGAGTCGCCGCCCTGGAGGATCCTGATCTGGTTGGCCGTGGCCTGTTGCTGCACCTGGATGATCCGGCCATTGGTCGCGTTGACCTGCTGGCAGGCATCCATGATCTGGCCCAGCGCATCGAGCCGGCTCATGATGGCGTCGCCGCTGCTCGACTGGGCGGCCAGCGCTTGCGCGCCGGCGCGATCGGCGCTCAGGCCGAGGCTCTGGAGCAGCTGGCTGCGCCGTGTACCCTGCTGTTCAAGCAAGATGATCAACGACTGCTTGCGGGCCAGGATCTGCTCCAGGGCCGCCATGTCCCGCCCGTGCAGGGCTATCGCTTCGTTCTGCAGGAGCTCGAGCAGCTCCTGCGCCGGGGCGATGTCGTTTTCGATCAGTTGCAGCAGGGTGATGTCGTGCATGGCTAACTCTTGGCGTGGTGCGTCCTGGAAGTCAGCGCGCCTTGAGGTCAGCGCTGGGCTTCGAAATCAAGCAGCTTGCTGGCGACCCGGTCGGCATCGACCTTGTAGCTGCCGTCTGCGATCGCCTGTTTCAACTCGGCCACGCGGGCGCTGTTGACGGTCGGCTGGTCGCGCAGCTTGTCGCTGATCTTCTGCAATTGCTGGGCCTCAGGGCTCAGATGTACCGTTTCTCCGCTGGCATCGGCGCGCTTGGGCGCCTGGCTGGCTTCGCCGGCTTTCTCGGCGTTGCCGGGCGCGGCATTGCCACGCACGCCGCCCGTGACGGACGGAGAATTATTCAAACGACTGAAGTCGATGACCATGTCAGAACCCCTGGGTATTAGGACGCATGCCTTGTTTTCGGCCAACCCGAAAGAAACTTTAGGCAACAATGCATCACTGCCGTGAAGCCAGCGTGCGCCACCCGATTTCCGACACAGTTTAGGGCGCGCGGTTCCATACTGCCAGCCTCGCGTCGTTATCCTGACGCCCGGAGCTACATCGCCACCTCGACCTGGCCGGGCCCGGTCACGCGGGCCTTCACCACGCGCTTGGAGTTGAGGTTGCGCACGCGGATCTGCGTCTGCAGGCCGCCCTTGTCCAGGGCCTCGCCGGGCATGCGCACGCTGAGGCTGCCGCTGCGCGCGACGATCACCACGTGGTCGCCCTTGCGCACCACCTCGGCCTGTTCCAGGTGTTGCTGGGTCAGGACCTGGTCGAGCACCGTCGGGCGCAGCAGCTTCATGCCCAGCGCCTGGTCCAGCTGGGTCAGGTAGCCGGGGCCGAGGCTGCCCACGTCGCGCTCGCGCAGGGCCACATCGCCTTCGCCGACCACGCTTTCGCGCTTGAGCGGGCGAGTCATCACCACCACATCGCGCAGCAGGCGCACCTGGGCGGGGACGAACACGGTCCATGGCGCCGCGCCGTCGCAGCGTACCTTGACCGTGACCCTGCCCAGCGGCGTCGAACTCTCCAGCGAGGCGTCGAGCTGCTGGCTGCACAGCGGCATGCGCAGGCGCGGGTCGAGGGTGTTGACCTGGATCTCGTAGCGGCCGGGTGTCTGGGTGGTCGCCAGATAATCCTCCACGGTGAATTCAAGAAACCCTTGAGTGACACCGATAAGCTGTTCAGGCAAGGTAAACGCGTCCGCCAGCGCACGAACGCCCGGCACCAGCAGGCACACTGCGGTCAGCGAGCCGGCCAGCAGGCGCGTCAGTCGTCGGAAAAATGTCGTTTTCATGTACATGGCGTTCAAAAAAGCAAAGCCCGTGCCGACTTGTTGCACAGGCATTCGTTGAAGGAGTCCGGCATGGCTGGAGTGATGGATTCGGTCAACCAGCGCACGCAGCTGGTGGGGCAGAACCGCCTGGAGTTGCTGTTGTTCCGCCTCAATGGCGACCAGCTCTATGGCATCAATGTGTTCAAGGTCCGGGAAGTGCTGCAGTGCCCGGACCTGACGCTGCTGCCCAAATCCCATCCGGTGGTGCGAGGGGTGGCCAACATTCGCGGGGCGACGATCCCGATCCTGGACCTGTCGATGGCGACCGGGCTGCCGGGGCTGCGGGAGGAAACCCGCAACAGTTTCGTGATCATCACCGAGTACAACACCAAGACCCAGGGCTTCCTGGTGCACTCGGTCGAGCGCATCGTCAACATGAACTGGGAAGAGATCCACCCGCCACCCAAGGGCACCGGGCGCGATCACTACCTGACCGCGGTCACCCGGGTCGACAATCGCATGGTCGAGATCATCGACGTGGAGAAGGTGCTGGCCGAAGTGGCGCCGTCCTCCGAGTCGGTGTCGGCGGGCGTGGTGGATGCCGAGGTACAGGACAAGGCCGTGCTGCTGCGGGTGCTGACGGTCGATGACTCGTCGGTGGCGCGCAAGCAGGTCAGCCGTTGTCTGCAAACCGTCGGCGTCGAGGTGGTGGCGCTCAACGACGGTCGTCAGGCCCTGGACTACCTGCGCAAGCTGGTGGACGAAGGCAAGCGGCCCGAGGACGAATTCCTCATGATGATCTCCGATATTGAAATGCCGGAGATGGACGGCTATACCCTCACCGCGGAGATTCGCAGCGATCCACGCATGCAAAAGCTGCACATCTGCCTGCATACTTCGCTGTCCGGGGTATTCAACCAGGCCATGGTCAAGAAGGTCGGCGCCGATGACTTCCTGGCCAAGTTCAAGCCGGACGACCTCGCCCAGCGCGTGGTCGACCGGATCAAGGCGACTCATTGAAACGGCCGGGGCCTGTCCCCGGCGCTAGCTATTTAGTAAAGAGGCGGCAGCATTGTCTACGGGTAATTTGGATTTCGAACAGTTCCGGGTCTTCCTGGAGAAAGCCTGTGGCATCCTGCTGGGCGAGAATAAGCAGTACCTGGTCTCCAGCCGTCTCAACAAGCTGATGGAACAGCAGGGCATCAAGTCGCTCGGCGAGCTGGTGCAGCGTATCCAGACCCAGCCGCGCGGCGGGTTGCGGGAGCAGGTGGTTGATGCCATGACCACCAACGAGACGCTGTGGTTCCGCGATACCTATCCCTTCGAAGTGCTCAAGAGCAAGGTGATTCCGGAGTTCATCAGGAACAACCCAGGGCAGCGTCTGCGCATCTGGTCGGCGGCCTGTTCGTCGGGGCAGGAGCCCTATTCGCTCTCCATGGCCATCGACGAGTTCGAGCGCAGCAATCTCGGGCAGTTGAAGATGGGGGCGCAGATCGTGGCCACCGACCTGTCCGGCGCCATGCTGAACAACTGCAAGACGGGCGAGTACGACAGCCTGGCCATCGCGCGCGGTCTGTCGCAGGAGCGCCTGCAGCGCTACTTCGATCCCAAGGGGCCAGGGCGCTGGGCGGTCAAGTCGCCGATCCGCAGTCGGGTCGAGTTCCGTTCCTACAACCTGCTCGACAGCTATGCGCCGCTGGGCAAGTTCGACATCGTGTTCTGTCGCAACGTGCTGATCTACTTCTCGGCCCAGGTCAAGAAGGACATCCTGATGCGTATTCACGGCACGCTCAAGCCGGGTGGCTACCTGTTCCTGGGGGCGTCCGAGGCGCTCAACGGCTTGCCGGACCACTACCAGATGGTTCAGTGCAGCCCGGGGATCATCTACCAGGCCAAGTGAAGCAGGCCAAAGGGCCGGTATCGCGAGATACCGGCCCTTTTCGTTTGCCTGTACCGGATTTTTCGCGGGGCAAGCCCGCTCCTGCAGGATTACGCAAAATCTCAAGCTAACGCTTTGCCTGTGGGAACGGGCTTGCCCGCGAAAGAGGCGGCGCGATCCTCGCTTGAGGCCGTGACGTCAATTTTTTGTTTTGCCGCTTTTGCCGCCCGGCAATTGCCGCTTTCCCTTCGTCGGGCGGAAACGGTTTGCCGCTTTTCTGGCATCACCTTCCAGGTGTTCCGTCCCCAGGCCCCGCATTCATGGGCTTTGCGTGGCTTGGCACAGCCCTTGCTATACCTTCGCCAACGACATTCACGGTCGACCTTCGAAGGTTTCCCCGACATGAGCATCAGTTTCGACAAGGCGCTTGGCATCCACGAAAAGGCACTGGGCTTCCGTGCCCAGCGCGCCGAGGTGCTGGCCAACAACATCGCCAACGCCGACACGCCCAACTACAAGGCGCGCGACATGGATTTCTCGTCGGTGCTCGCCGCCGAGGCCGACAAGCAGCAGAACGGGCGCATTGCCCTGGAACGCACCAACAACCGTCATATCGAGGCCCAGGGCCTGGCGATGGCCGACGACACGTTGCAGTACCGCACGCCCATGCAGCCGTCCATCGACCAGAACACCGTCGATGCGCAGATCGAGCAATCGAACTACACGGAAAACGCCGTTGGCTTCCAGGCCAGCTTCACCCTGCTCAACAGTAAATTCAAAGGGCTGGTATCGGCCCTGCGTGGAGAGTGACCATGTCCCTTGCCAGTGTCTTCAATATCGCCGGTAGCGGCATGAGCGCGCAGAACACGCGCCTGAACACCGTCGCCTCGAACATCGCCAACGCCGAGACGGTCTCGTCGAGCATCGACCAGACCTACCGCGCCCGCCACCCAGTGTTCGCCACCACCTTCCAGCAGGCCCAGGCCGGCGCCGGCCAGTCGTTGTTCGAGGACCAGGGTGAAGCGGGGCAGGGCGTGCAGGTCAAGGGCATCATCGAGGACCAGAGCAATCTCGAGGCCCGTTACGAGCCTAACCATCCGGCGGCGAACAAGGACGGCTACGTCTACTACCCGAACGTCAACGTGGTCGAGGAGATGGCCGACATGATCTCCGCCAGCCGCGCGTTCCAGACCAACGCCGAGCTGATGAACACCGCCAAGAACATGATGCAGAAAGTGCTGACCCTGGGTCAGTGAGCAGGGAGCCGTAATGACTACCACCAATACTGATACCAAGGTCAACAGTAGCTACCTGGAGTCCCTGCAGAAGCCTGCCAGCAAGAACAACGCCAGCACCGGCCAGGCCGGCAGCGCGCTGGGCAAGGATGCGTTCCTGCAGTTGCTGGTGACGCAGATGAAGAACCAGAACCCGCTCGATCCCCAGGACAACGGCGAGTTCGTCGCGCAGCTGGCGCAGTTCAGCAGCCTCGAGGGTATCCAGTCGCTGAAGGAGTCGGTGGACGGCATCCTCACCGGCATCGGTTCGTCCCAGGCGCTGCAGGCCACTTCGCTGGTTGGCCGCTCGGTGATCGTGGCGAGCGACAAGGCGGTGGTCGACACCACCAAGAGCTTCAGTGGCCAGGTTGTGCTGTCGTCGAACATCACCGAGGGCAAGGTCACCATCAAGGACAAGGATGGCAAGGTGGTCAAGACCATCGACCTGGGCGCGCAGAAGGCCGGTAACGCCGACTTCATCTGGGACGGCAAAAACGACAAGGGCGAGGTGGTCGAGCCGGGCACCTACACCTTCAGCGCCGAAACCAAGGTCGACGGCAAGGCCAAGACCCTGGCCACCCTGCTGCCGGCCAAGGTCAACAGTGTCAGCTTCCAGAACGGCAGCGAGATGATGCTCGACCTGGCCGGTATCGGCAAAGTCGGCATCTCCAAAGTCACCACGATCGGAATTTAACGCCGCAGAATCGGCACAAGGAGCGAGTACATGTCTTTCAATATCGGCCTTAGCGGTCTCTACGCGGCGAACAAATCCCTGAACGTCACCGGCAACAACATTGCCAACGTCGCCACCACCGGCTTCAAGGCGTCGCGCGCCGAGTTCGGTGACCAGTACTCCCAGTCCATTCGTGGCACCGCCGGCGGCAAGACCCAGGTGGGCAGTGGCGTGAAGACCATGGCGGTCTCGCAGATGTTCAATCCGGGCAACATCAATGGCACCGGCCAGGCGCTGGACATGGCCATCGACGGCAACGGCTTCTTCGCCCTGAACGACAACGGCTCGCGCATCTACACCCGTTCCGGCGCGTTCTACAGCGACAAGGAAGGCTACGTGGTCAACGCCAACGGCGCCAACCTGCAGGGTTACGCGGTGGATGACAGCGGCAAGGTCATCCCGGGCGTGCTGACCGACCTGAAGATCGACACCTCGAACCTGGCGCCGCGGCCGACCGGTCGCATTTCCGAAACCGTCAACCTGAACTCCAGTGCCGACCAGCCGAAGGTGACGCCGTTCGATCCGACCAACGTCAACAGCTACAACTACACCTTCAATACCCCGGTCTATGACAGTCAGGGTAACGAGCACCAGATGAACCAGTACTTCGTCAAGGATGCCGGCACCAATTCCTGGACCATGTACACCACCATCGGTGGCCGCAACCCGGCCGACCCGACCCTGAGCACGCCGCTGGTGAACAAGCTGCCGTTCACCTCTGGAGGGCAGCTGAATACCGCCGCGATGGCTGCCGGCCCGGTCACGGGTGGCCTGACCATCGGTGCCGACAAAACCTTCCAGCTGGCCAACTGGGTGCCGGCCGAGAAGAACGCCGCGGGCAACTGGGTAAGCAACGGCGCCACCGCGCGCGCTGGTGGCGTGACCCTGGACATGCTGGCGACCACCCAGTACAACGCGGCCTCGGCCACTACCGCCAAGGACCAGGATGGCTACGCCACCGGTGAGCTCGCCGGCCTGACCGTCGATCAGAGCGGCAACATGTTCGCCAATTTCACCAATGGTCAGAACAAGGTGATCGGCCAGGTGGTGGTCGCCAACTTCGCCAACCTGCAGGGGCTGACCCCGGTCGGTGCCACTGCCTGGAAGGAATCCTATGCCTCTGGCGTGGCGATCATCGGCGAGCCGGACACCGGCACGCTGGGTCGCATCGCCGGCAGTTCCCTGGAAGACTCCAACGTCGACCTGACCGGCGAACTGGTCAACCTGATCAAGGCGCAGAGCAACTACCAGGCCAACGCCAAGACCATTTCCACCGAAAGCACCATCATGCAGACCATCATCCAGATGACCTGATGAGCGTGGCGTGATAGAGCCCCTGCTTGCAGGGGCTTTTTCACATCCGGCAGAGGAGGTTGATGCCATGAACAAGTCGATGCTCGTGGTGGCCGGCGCGTTGTTGATCGCGCTTTCGCTGCAGGCCGCGCCAGCGCCCTGGTACCAGTGGCAAAGCCTGGCGACCGGGCGCTACATGTGCTCGGCCAGCGATCCGGGGGAGGGCTGGAAGCGTCACTCCGGGCCCTACAACAATGGCGCCTGCCGGGCCAACTGACGGGGCCTTGCCGCCTGCGGCAAAGATTCGCCGACAAACTGACGCTCGATGCCTGTTAGCCCCCCTGGAAGTCCCGTATTAAAGGGGTTCTATCAGTTTGGTTCGATAATTGCTTTGACCTTGTCAACGACAGCGCGGCAAGGTGCGCGTAGAGGAGATGCTGTGGACAAGATGCTTTATGTGGCCATGACCGGCGCCAGCCAGAACGCGCTGGCGCAGAAGGCCCATGCCAACAACCTGGCGAACGTTTCCACCCATGGCTTCCAGCGTGATCTGGAGCAGGCGCGTTCGATGCCGGTGTTCGGCGACAGCTTTCCGGCGCGCGCCTTCGCCATGACCGAGCGTCCGGCCACCGACTTCAGTGAAGGCGCCCTGGTCGAGACCGGTCGCGAACTGGATGTGGCCGTGAGCGGCAAGGGTTTCATCGCCGTGCAGGCGCCCGATGGCAGCGAAGCCTATGTGCGCACCGGCAGCCTGAACATCGATGCCCTCGGTGTGCTGCGCGCCGGCAATGGCATGCCGGTGATCGGCAATGGCGGCCCGATCGCCATTCCGCCCGAGCAAAAGGTCGAGGTCGGTGACGACGGCACCATCAGTATCCGCGCCATGGGCGAGGACCCTCGAGTGATGGCCGAGGTCGACCGCATCAAGCTGGTCAACCCTGACATCAAGGGCCTGAACAAGGGGCCGGACGGCATGATCCGCACCACCAATGGCCAGCCCGCCGACGCCGACGTCAATGTTCGCGTGGTCTCGGGCTTCCTGGAGTCGAGCAACGTCAATGCCGTCGAGGAAATGACCTCGGTGCTGGCGCTGTCCCGTCAGTTCGAACTGCACGTCAAGATGATGAACGCGGCCAAGGAAGGCGATGAAGCCATGGCGCGCGTCTTGCAAATCGGCTAACCACATTTGAACGGGTGCCATAAAACAGGCGCACGAGGAGAACACTAAATGCTTCCGGCTCTTTGGGTCGCTAAAACCGGCCTGTCCGCCCAGGACACCAACCTCGCGGTCATCTCCAACAACCTGGCCAACGTCTCGACCACCGGCTTCAAGCGTGATCGCGCCGAGTTCCAGGACCTGCTGTACCAGATCAAGCGTCAGCCTGGCGCGCAGTCGACCCAGGACAGCGAGCTGCCTTCGGGTCTGCAGGTCGGTACCGGCGTGCGCATCGTCGGCACCCAGAAGAGCTTCATCGCCGGCAGCCTGCAGACCACCGAGAACCCGCTGGACATGGCGGTCAACGGTCGTGGCTTCTTCCAGATCCTGCAACCCGATGGCACCGTGTCGTACACCCGTGACGGCACCTTCCACCTGAACTCCGATGGCCAGATCGTCACCGCCAACGGTTTCTCGCTGGAGCCGGCCATCGTCGTGCCGCCGGACGCGCAGACCTTCACCGTCGGCAAGGACGGCACCGTGTCGATCACCACCGTGGGCAACCCGGCTGCGCAGGTCATCGGCAATATCCAGACCGCCGACTTCATCAACCCGGCCGGTCTGCAGGCCATCGGCGGCAACCTGTTCCTCGAGACCGCCGCCAGCGGCGCGCCGCAGGTCGGCACCCCGGGCCTGAACGGTTTCGGCACCACCGAACAGCAGACCCTGGAAGCTTCCAACGTCAGCACCGTCGAAGAGCTGGTGAACATGATCACCACCCAGCGCGCCTACGAGATGAACTCCAAGGTCATCTCCGCCGCCGACAAAATGCTGTCGTTCGTCACCCAGCAGCTGTAAGCCCCGACGGCCCGTCGAGCGCGGGCCGCTGACCCATCGCTCGCTGTTGCAGCGTCTGTTTCACCGTGAGGTAAGTGTCATGAAGCGTCTGTTGTCCGTTTTCGCCCTTGGGGGGGCGGTGTCGCTGGCCGGTTGCGTCGCGCCGACGCCCAAGCCCAACGACCCGTACTATGCGCCGGTCCTGCCGCGCACCCCGTTGCCGGCGGCGGCCAACAACGGCTCGATCTACCAGGCCGGTTTCGAGCAGGGCCTGTATACCGACCGCAAGGCGTTCCGGGTCGGTGACATCATCACCATCACCCTCAACGAGCGTACCTCGGCGAGCAAGAACGCCGGCTCGCAGATCCAGAAGAACAGCAAGGCGGACATCGGCCTGACCTCGCTATTCGGCACCGTGCCGAACACCAACAACCCGCTGGGCAGTGGCGATCTCACCCTCGAGGCCGGCTATAGCGGCGACCGCAGCACCAAGGGCGACAGCAAGGCCACCCAGGGCAACACCCTGACCGGTTCGATCACCGTCACCGTGGCCGAAGTGCTGCCCAACGGCATCATCGCCGTGCGCGGCGAGAAGTGGATGACCCTGAACACCGGCGAAGAGCTGGTGCGCATCGCCGGCCTGGTGCGCGCCGACGATATCGCCACCGACAACACCGTGCCGTCCACCCGCGTGGCCGACGCGCGCATCACCTATTCGGGCACCGGCTCGTTCGCCGACGCCAGTCAGCCCGGTTGGCTCGACCGCTTCTTCATCAGCCCGCTCTGGCCCTTCTGAGTACGGATGACCATGTTCAACGCTAGGCGGTTGATTGCCGCGACACTTCTCCTGACCTGTGCGTTCGCCGCCCACGCCGAGCGCTTGAAGGACATCGCCAGCATTTCTGGCGTGCGCACCAACCAGCTGATCGGCTACGGCCTGGTGGTGGGCCTGAACGGTACCGGTGACCAGACCACCCAGACGCCGTTCACCCTGCAGACCTTCAACAACATGCTGTCGCAGTTCGGCATCAAGGTGCCGGCAGGCTCCGGCAACGTGCAGCTGAAGAACGTCGCGGCAGTGTCGGTGCACGCCGACCTGCCGGCGTTCGCCAAGCCCGGCCAGGTGGTGGATATCACCGTGTCGTCGATCGGCAACTCCAAGAGCCTGCGCGGCGGCAGCCTGCTGATGACGCCGCTCAAGGGTATCGACGGCAACGTCTACGCCATCGCCCAGGGCAACCTGGTGGTCGGTGGCTTCGACGCCGAAGGCCGCGATGGCTCGAAGATCACCGTCAACGTCCCGTCGGCCGGCCGCATTCCAGGCGGCGCGACAGTGGAGCGCGCGGTGCCGAGCGGGTTCAACCAGGGCAACAGCCTGACCCTCAACCTCAATCGCCCGGACTTCACCACCGCCAAGCGCATCGTCGACAAGGTCAACGAGCTGCTCGGTCCGGGCGTGGCCCAGGCCCTCGACGGTGGCTCGGTGCGGGTCACCGCGCCGATGGATCCGAGCCAGCGCGTGGACTACCTGTCGATCCTGGAGAACCTCGAGATCGATCCGGGCCAGGCCGTGGCCAAGGTCATCATCAACTCGCGCACCGGCACCATCGTCATCGGCCAGAACGTCAAGGTCTCGCCGGCGGCGGTCACCCACGGCAGCCTGACCGTGACCATCACCGAAGACCCGATCGTCAGCCAGCCGGGGCCGTTCTCCAATGGCCAGACCGCGGTGGTGCCGCGCTCTCGGATCAATGCCGAGCAGGAGGCCAAGCCGATGTTCAAGTTCGGTCCGGGCACCACGCTGGATGAGATCGTCCGCGCGGTGAACCAGGTCGGCGCGGCGCCGGGCGACTTGATGGCGATCCTCGAAGCCCTGAAGCAGGCCGGCGCGTTGCAGGCCGACCTGATCGTGATCTGAGGACGTCGCGGATGAACCCGAAAAGCCTGGTTTCCGGAGTTGCCGACAGCGGCTCCTACACCGACCTCAATCGCCTGAGTTCGCTCAAGCATGGCGACCGCGACAGCGAGGGCAACATCCGCAAGGTGGCCCAGGAATTCGAGTCGCTGTTCGTCAGCGAAATGCTCAAGGCGTCGCGCAAGGCCACCGACGTGATGGCCGACGAAGACAGCCCGATGAACAGCGACACGGTCAAGCAGTACCGCGACATGTACGACCAGCAGCTGGCGGTGAGCATGTCCCGCCAGGGCGGCGGCATCGGTCTGCAGGACGTGCTGGTGCGTCAGTTGAGCAAGACCAGGCACAGCGTCAATAACAGCCCGTTCCCGCGTACCGACGGGGCGGCGCCGGTGTTGTGGGGCAATCGCGTCGACGCCCCGGTGCATGCCGAGCAGGCCGGTGTCGCACGCAACGATGTCGCGGCGCTCAATTCCCGGCGCCTGGCCCTGCCGGGCAAGCTGACCGATCGTCTGCTGGCAGGCATCGTGCCGTCCGCCGCTGGCGGCGATGGCGCCACCGCCAATCGCAACGCTCCATCGCTCGCCGGCGTGGCCCGGGGCGACTGGCAGCCGGCGCAGACCTTCGCCGCGCCGCGCGAGGGCATGCGCATCCTCGGTCGGGCCGTGGCCCAGCCGCCGTTGGCGCCGAACAAGGCGTTCAGCGACAGTGACGCCTTCGTTGCCACCATGCTGCCGATGGCCGAGCAGGCGGCCAAGCGCATCGGTATCGATCCACGCTACCTGGTGGCCCAGGCCGCTCTGGAAACCGGCTGGGGCAAGTCGGTCATGCGCAACGCCGACGGCAGCAGCAGCCACAACCTGTTCGGCATCAAGGCCAGCGGCAGCTGGCAGGGTGGCGAGGCGCGGGCGATCACCAGCGAGTTTCGCGATGGTCAGTTCGTCAAGGAAACGGCGGCGTTCCGTTCCTACGATTCGTACCAGGACAGCTTCCACGATCTGGTCAGCCTGTTGCAGAACAACGGTCGCTATAAAGATGCGGTCGGTGCCGCCGATAACCCGGAACAGTTTGCACGCGAGCTGCAGAAGGCTGGCTACGCCACCGACCCGGACTATGCCCGCAAGATCATCAGCATTGCCCGACAGCTGCAGCCCGCCCAGGAATACGCCATGGCCGGCACTACCACGAATCTATAAGGATTGAAGCATGTCTAACCTGATCTCGATCGGGCTGTCCGGCCTGAATGCCAGCCAGACGGCGCTGTCCATTACCGGTAACAACATCGCCAACGCGGCGGTCTCCGGTTACTCGCGCCAGCAGACCATCCAGACCACCGGGCCGTCGCACCAGATCGGCGCTGGCTTCGTCGGCACGGGGACCACGCTGTCGGACGTGCGACGCATCTACAACGCTTATCTGGACAACCAACTGCAGACGGCGACCTCGCTCAATACCGACGCGGCGGCGTTCCAGGATCAGATCACCGGTATCGACAAGCTGCTGGCCGAAAGCGACACCGGCATCAGCTCGGTGCTGACCGCATTCTTTTCGGCCCTGCAGACCGCTTCGGCCAAGCCCAGCGATGTGGCGTCGCGGCAGCTGCTGCTGACCCAGGCGCAGACCCTGAGCAACCGTTTCAATGCCATCTCCGCCCAGATGAGCAAGCAGAACGATGGCATCAACAGCCAGCTCGACACGTTGTCGGGCCAGGTCAACAAGCTGACCTCGAGCATTGCCGACCTCAACAAACAGATCACCCAGCTGTCGGCGTCCGGCGCCTCGCCGAACAACCTGCTGGACGCGCGCAGCGAAGCGGTGCGCCAGCTCAACGAGCTGGTCGGCGTCACCGTGCAGGAGCGCGACGGCAACTACGATGTGTACCTGGGCAACGGCCAGTCGCTGGTCACCGGCAACCGCGCCAACACCCTCAGCGCCGTGCCGAGCACCGCCGACAAGAGCCAGTACAGCCTGCAGATCAACTACCAGGACTTCTCCTCGGACGTCACCTCGGTGATCACTGGCGGGCAGATCGGTGGCCTGCTGCGCTACCGCAATGATGTGCTCAACCCGTCGATGAACGAGCTGGGGCGTGTCGCCCTGGTGGTGGCCGACAGCATCAACAGCCAGCTGGGGCAGGGGCTCGACGCCAATGGCCAGTTCGGCAGCGCGCTGTTCTCCAGCATCAACAGCGCCGCGGCGATCAGCCAGCGCAGCCTGGCGTCCTCGGCCAACAGCGCCGGTTCCGGCAACCTGGACGTGACCATCGCCAACAGCGGCGCGCTCACCACCTACGACTACGAAGTCAAGTTCACCGGCCCCAACCAGTACAGCGTGCGCCGTTCCGATGGCACCGACATGGGCAACTTCGACCTGACCACCACGCCGCCACCGGTGATCGATGGTTTCACCCTCAAGCTCAATGGCGGCGGCCTGGCGGCGGGCGACAGCTTCAAGGTGAGCCCGACCCGTGCGGCGGCCGGCTCCATCAATACCGTGCTCACCGATGCCAACAAGCTGGCCTTCGCCGGGCCGATCAATGGCACGGTCGGCAGTGGCAATACCGGGACCGGCACCATCACCCCACCGAACCTGGGCGCCAAGCTGGATATCTACGGCGGCGCCGACACCGCGCTGATCCAGGACTCGATGAAGCATTCGATGCCGGTGCGCGTGGTGTTCCAGGCCGCCAGCGGCGGTACCCAGGGCTATACCCTGTACGACGCCAAGGGCAACTCCATCGGCACCGGCAGCATCGTGCCCGGCCAGGAAAACAAGCTGTCGATCAACGTGCCGATGCGTGACGCCAGTGGCGCGCCGATCCTCGATGGCAGCGGCAATCCGCGCACCTTCAGCGTGGAGACCACCGTCGGTGGCAGTCCGGCGCTCAACGACAGCTTCACCTTCGCCTTCAACGTCGACGGCAAGTCCGACAACCGCAACGCCCAGGCGCTGCTCGGGTTGCAGACCAAGTCCACGGTCGGCGTGAACTCCGGTGGTGGTTCCAGTTTCACCTCCGCCTATGCCTCGCTGGTCGAGCGCGTCGGCGCCAAGGCCAACCAGGCCAAGATCGACACCGTGGCGACCAAGGCCGTGCTCGACTCGGCCAAGGAAAGCCGCAACGGGGTTTCCGGTGTCAACCTGGACGATGAGGCGGCCAACCTGATCAAGTTCCAGCACTACTACACCGCGTCGTCGCAGATCATCAAGGCGGCGCAAGAAACCTTCAGCATCCTGATCAACGCTTTGTAAGGAGTAGCCATCGTGCGTATTTCCACCGCTCAGTTCTATGAGTCGAGCGCCAGCAGCTACACCAAGAACTTCGCCGATCTGATGAAGACCAAGACCCAGATCGACAGCGGCGTGCGCATCCAGACCGCCGCCGACGATCCGGTCGGTGCCGCGCGCCTGCTGCTGCTGCAACAGCAGCAGGGCCTGCTCAAGCAGTACGACAGCAACATGACCACGGTGAACAACTCGCTGCTGCAGGAAGAGAGCGTGCTGTCGACCATCAACGAGGCCATGCAGCGCGCCAGCGAGCTGGCGATTCGCGCCGGCAGCGCCGGTGTCACCGATGCCGACCGCACCTCCATCAGCGCCGAACTCAAGGAGATCGAGGCCAACATCTTCGGCCTGCTCAACTCGCGCGATGCCAATGGCGACTACATGTTCGGCGGCACCAAGACTTCGTCGCCACCCTATGTGCGCAACGCCGACGGCACCTACAGCTATCACGGCGACCAGACCCAGCTGAGCCTGCAGGTGTCCGACACCCTGCACCTGGCGACCAACGACACCGGCTTCAGCATTTTCGATTCGGCCAAGAACAAGAGCCGCACCGAATCCACCCTGGTCGCGCCGCCGGTCGACGATGGTCGCGTCGCGCTGTCGCCGGGCCTGCTGACGTCGAGCAACACCTACAGCAACAGCTTCACGGCCGGCCAGCCGTACAAGATCACCTTCACCAGCGCCACCCAGTTCACCGTGACCGATGCCAGCGGCAACGACATCACCGCCGAAACCGCCACCAACGGCAAGTTCGACAGCAAGACCGAAGGCGGCAACCGTATCGCGCTGCGCGGGGTCGAGTTCGAGGTCAACGTTTCGCTGAAGGAAGGCGATGACCCGGACGCCGCCGTGGCGGGGCATGCATTCACCGTGCAGTCGCGTCCGGACACGCTGACCACCACCCGTGGCGCCGGCAACCCGTCCAGTGCCCAGGTCACCGGCAGCGCCGTGACCAACGAGGCGGCCTACCGCAGCACCTTCCCGAGCAATGGCGCGGTGATCAAGTTCACCGGTGCCAACACCTACGAGTTCTATGCCCAGCCGTTGACCGCCGACAGCAAGCCGGTGGCCAGTGGCACCTTCACCGCGCCGGCCCTGACCGTGGCGGGCGTCACCTACCAGGTATCGGGTGCGCCGCAGGCCGGTGACCAGTTCTCGGTGGCCGCCAACAACCACCAGAACCAGAACGTGCTGGAGACGCTCGGCCAGCTGCGTGCCGCCCTGGATGCGCCGCCCGGCACCGAAGGCAACAACCTGGCGATCAAGAACGCGGTCGCCTCGGCCATCGCCAACCTGAGCAGCGCGCGCGAGCAGGTGGACATCACCCGTGGCTCGATCGGTGCGCGGGGCAATTCGCTCGACATTCAGCGCCAGGAAAATACCAGCCTGACCACGGCCAACAAGATCACCCAGGACGCCATCGGCAACACCGACATGGCCGACGCCTCGATCATGCTGACTCTGCAGCAGGCCATGCTCGAGGCCTCGCAACTGGCGTTCTCGCGCATTTCGCAGCTGAGCCTGTTCAACAAGCTCTGATCCCCTGCGTCTGAAAAGCCCCGGTCAGCACTGCGCTACCGGGGGTTTTTCATGTCCGCTGCGCGTGCCTGCGACGGCTTTCGCGATAAATGAGTGTGACCAATGGGTCAAAACGCGCATCTTCCCTGTATTCTATGCGGCAGCTGTTGCAGCATTTTGTTACCGGTGTGGACGTGACGGGCCTGATGTCGGCCTGTCCAGGGTCGCAGTGGCCTTGACCCGGTAGGTGGCGCCCTCAATTCATCGAGCGGCGGTCTTTGGCTGTTTTCATTGGGAAGCCAGAATGATTGGCATCAAAAGCATCGCGAGTTACGTGCCCACCGCTGGCCTGGACAACTATGTCCAGGGTGCGAAGTTCGGCAAGGACGAAGAGTTCATGTTCGGCAAGATCGGCGCCTCCTTCCTGCCGCGCAAGGCCGAGGAGCAAGAGACTTCCGACCTGTGCGTCGAGGCGGCGCGGGCGTTGTTCGCCAGCAACCCTGGGCTCGATCCGCAATCGATCGACGTGCTGATCGTGGTCACCCAGAACGGTGACGAAGAGGGCCTGCCGCACACCGCGGCCATCGTCCAGAACAAGCTGGGGCTGTCCACGCGCGTGGCGGCCTTCGACGTCTCCCTGGGCTGCTCCGGCTATGTGTATGGCCTGTACGCGATCAAGGGCTTCATGCAGGCGGCGGGGTTGAAGAATGGCCTGCTGATCACCGCCGATCCGTACTCGAAGATCGTCGACCCGGAAGACCGCAACACCACCATGCTGTTCGGCGACGCCGCCACGGCCACCTGGATGGGCGAGGATGCGGTGTGGCAGCTGGGCGAGGCGCGTTTCGGCACCGACGGCTCGGGCGCCGAGCACCTGAAGGTCAGCGATGGCACCTTCTTCATGAACGGTCGCCAGGTGTTCAACTTCGCCCTGGTCAAGGTGCCGGCGCACCTGCACGAGCTGCTCGACGCCAGTGGCCTGCAGTCGTCGGATATCGACGCCTTCTGCATCCACCAGGGCAGTGCGGCCATCGTCGACGCCGTGGCTCGCCGCTTCGAGGAGCAGCACCCGGAGAAGTTCGTCAAGGACATGCTCGAGACCGGCAACACCGTCTCCTCCAGCGTGCCGCTGCTGCTGCAGAAGCACATGTTCGACAGCAGCTGGAAGCGCGTGGCCATCAGCGGCTTCGGCGTGGGACTGTCGTGGGGCTCGGCGATCCTGTATCGCGACTGAGTCCGAGCCTGATCGAAAGAACGCCTGGCGCAGCCCGCCAGGCGTTTTTTTATGCCTGGGATTTGCAGATCGCTCAGCCCTTTGGGCCGCGTTGTCGTGCATGGAGCGGCGTTCGCGGGCAAGTCCGCTCCCACGGGTGCCCTGTCGCATTCAAGATCCGGGAGGAGGGGTGGGCCGCCCTCGCATCGATAACCCCCTGATTTCGTGGGGGTGGCGGGGTGATGGCATTTTTTTTTCGAAAATGCCCTCAAGCAACCCACGCAAACGACGATAACCATTACGAAGGTTCTCTAGGCCATACCCGGCGGATGCCAGGGCCGGAAGCCGCAGCACCCATCCAACGAGGATTTCGTCATGGCTTTAACTGTAAACACCAACATTGCTTCGGTTACTACTCAGGTCAACCTGAACAAGGCCAGCAACGCCCAGGCTACTTCCATGCAGCGCCTGTCCTCCGGCCTGCGCATCAACAGCGCCAAAGACGACGCTGCCGGCCTGCAGATCGCCAACCGTCTGACCAGCCAGATCAACGGCCTGGGCCAGGCTGTCAAGAACGCTAACGACGGTATCTCGATCGCCCAGACCGCCGAAGGCGCGATGCAGGCTTCGACCGACATCCTGCAAAAAATGCGTACCCTGGCCCTGTCCTCGGCTACTGGCTCCCTGAGCCCCGACGACCGTAAGTCGAACAACGACGAATACCAGGCTCTGACCGCCGAACTGAACCGTATCTCCGCTACCACCACCTTCGGTGGCCAGAAGCTGCTGGACGGCTCCTACGGCACCAAGGCCATCCAGGTCGGCGCCAACGCCAACGAAACCATCAACCTGAGCCTGGAAAACGTTGCTGCCAACAACATTGGTTCGCAACAGATCAAAAGCCAAAGCATCACTCCAGGTACCGGTGTTGCTGCTGGCAGCTTCACTGTCACCGGTAACGGCCAAACCGCTACTGTGAACGTGGCTCTGGCTGACTCGGCCAAAACCATCGCCAAGAACATGAACGGCGTCATCGGTGGCCTGACCGCCACTGCCAGCACCGAGGCTGAGTTCAAGGTTCTTGGTGCCGCTGCCGGCGCTCCTGTTGACTTTGACATGACTGTTGGTGGTCAAACTGTCAAGTTTGTTGGCGTTACCGACACTGCTAACCTGGCTGATCAGCTGAAATCCAACGCTGCCAAACTGGGCATCAGCGTCAACTACGACCAGAGCAAAGGCACCTTGTCGGTGAAGTCCGACAGCGGTGAAAACCTCTCGTTCGACAACACCGCCAACGGCGCCGGTGTCACTATTGCGACCAAAAATGGCTCGGGCACCTACGGCACAGCCCAAGCCCTGGCTGACGATCTGATCGCCACTGGCTCTGTTAATCTCGACTCCGCCAAGGGCTACGCGCTGAACGGTGCCGGTATCACCGGTCTGTTCTCCGCTACCGCTGCCGCCACCTCGGCCAAGACCACTATCGCCAACACCGACGTCACCGACGCCACCAAGGCTCAAGACGCCCTGGCCGTTATCGACAAGGCTATCGGTTCCATCGACAGCGTCCGTTCGGGCCTGGGTGCTACCCAGAACCGTCTGACCACCACCGTCGACAACCTGCAGAACATCCAGAAGAACTCCACCGCTGCCCGTTCCACCGTGCAGGACGTGGACTTCGCCTCGGAAACCGCAGAGCTGACCAAGCAGCAGACCCTGCAGCAGGCTTCGACCGCGATCCTGTCGCAGGCCAACCAGCTGCCATCCTCGGTCCTGAAGCTGCTCCAGTAATTCAGGCGCCTGAGTGAAAGGTGGAAGGGCGCGTTTACGTGCCCTTTCACCTTTTTGACATGAGGAGTTCCAAGCATGGACATGAGTGTCAAGCTGAACCAGGTATACCCCTCGATGGCGCCGCAGGCGGTATCGGTCGCCAAGGATCCGGTCGTGCCTGCCAAGGTGCAGGAAGCCGCGGCCCCTGACGATCAGGCGCACACGCGCGAGGACCTGGAGAAGGCGGTTGGCGAGATCCGCGATTTCGTCCAGTCGAGCCAGCGCAAGCTGGATTTCTCCATCGATGATTCCACCGGCCAGGTCGTGGTCAAGGTGATCGCCACCGAGTCCGGTGACGTGATCCGCCAGATCCCGTCGGAAACCGCGTTGAAGCTTGCGCAAAGCCTCAGCGAAGCCGGCAGTCTGCTGTTCGACGGCAAGGCCTAGGCTGGCATGATTTTTGTTGCTGTCGGGCATTTGATGACCGTATTCGTCAAGGACCCGGCGGCTACTGAACAAGGAGAGCAATGATGGCAGGTACAACAGTCAGCGGTATCGGATCGGGCATCGATACCCAGGCGATTGTGAAGTCCCTGGTGGACGCGCAGAAGGCGCCGAAGCAGGCACAGATCAATACCCAGACACTGAAGGCAACCACCACGTTGTCCTCTATCGGCAAGATCCAGGCGGCGCTGGATGCCTTCCGTGGCGCCTTGACCAGCATGACCAACGACAACAGCTTCGGCGGTCTGGCCCTGAAATCCTCGGACGAGAAGGTTGCGACCATCACCGCCGGGGCCGGGGCAGCCAATGGTTCGTTCGCCCTGCAGGTGGAGCAGCTGGCGTCGGCGTCCAAGGTCTCCACCAAGGTATACGCCGGTGGGGCGAATAGCGTGGTCAATGCCGGTACTTCCGCGACCAAGCTGACCATCACCCAGAATGGCAAGGCCCATGACGTGAGCATTCCCCCGGGGGCCACGTTGCAGCAGGTGCGTGAGGCCATCAACAGCCAGTTCGGGACCGCGGGGCTGAGCGCCAACGTTCTGACCGACGCCTCGGGTTCGCGTCTGGTGATCACATCCAACAAGATGGGCGTGGGGTCCGATATCACCTTGTCGGGTAACTCCGGCATTGATACTGGCTACACCGTCGTGGAGAAGCCTCAGAATGCCAAGTACACGCTCGATGGCATCTCCATGGAGTCCAAGAGCAACGACATCAGTGATGCGGTCAGTGGCTTGAACATCAAGCTGGTCGGGGTTTCCGCCAAGGAAAAGGACAGCAACGACCTCGTCAAGACCACGCTGTCGCTGACCACCAGCACCACCGCGCTGAAGTCGGGCCTGAAGGGGTTCATCGATACCTACAACGCGCTGATGAAGGTCGTCAACGCCGAAACCCGAGTGACCAAGAACGCCGATGGCTCCATGACGCCGGCGGCGCTCACCGGTGATGCCTCGATGCGTGCCTTGATGTCCTCGATCCGCGAAGAGATGAACGCGCTGTCCGGCAATGGCACGTTGAAGTCGCTCGCCGCATTCGGCGTCAGCACTTCCCAGGACGGTGGCCTGTTGACCCTGGACGACAAGAAGTGGGACAAGGCAGCCGCTACCAACGCAGCTGACCTGACCAGTATCTTCAACGGCAAGGATGGCCTGCTGGCGCGTCTGCAGACTGCGACCGAGCCGTATGCCAAGGCTTCCACCGGCACCCTCGCCGAACGCTCCAAGGCCCTCTCCGAGAGCCTGACCAAGCTCAAGACCGAGCAGGACACCCTGGATACCCGCATGGAAGCCCTGCGCATCAGCCTGCAGGACAAGTACAACAGCATGGACACCCTGGTCACCCAGCTGCGCCAGCAGCAGAACAACGTGCTGGGCACGCTCAACGCGCTGAACAACGCCAAGAGCGACAAATAATCCGTGAACGCCGCGTGAAGTCCGGGCATCATGCCCGGCTTCATGTCATCGACCGGTAAAGTTTTTCGCCTCCGGCCCGATACAGGGACTATCGAACCTTCCGTTTTTGCCCGTCACGAGGTCGCAAGATGAATCCCATGAGAGCCCTTCGTCAGTACCAGAAGGTCAATTCCCATGCCCAGATTTCCGAAGCAACGCCCCATCGTCTGGTGCAGATGCTGATGGAGGGTGGGCTCGATCGCATGGCCCAGGCCAAAGGTGCGCTGGCCCGTGGCGACATCGCCGAGAAAGGCCTGATGCTGGGCAAGGCCATCGATATCATCATCGGCCTGAACGACGGTCTCGATGCGCAGAAGAGCGCAGACCCGGCCTACATCGAGCAGCTGTCGAGTCTCTACGCCTACATGACCAACCGTCTGATGCAGGCCAACATCGACAACGACCCGGCGATCATCGACGAGGTCGCCCAGTTGCTGATCACCGTCAAGAGCGGCTGGGACGCGATCGCCGAAGCGCAGCAGCCCGGCTGAGCCGGCAAGGAGAGCAAGGTGAACAGCGAGCTGCAACGATTCGACGAAACCCGCGACGCGCTGCTCGAGGCGCTGGGCGCGCGCGACTGGGAAGCCATCGGCCGGCTCGACGAAACCTGCCGTGGCTGCATCGATGCCATGGTCAATGCCCCAACGCTGGACGAAGCGCTGGTTCGCGAGCGTCTGGAAGGCTTGCTGGCGCTGTACGGCGAACTGGTCAGCGTGACCACCGGCGAGCGCCAGGCAATTGCCGATGAGATGACCCAGATCAATCAAGCAAAGAATGCTTCGAAGGTTTACCATTTGTTCAGTTAAGATGCACCGCACTGAGCAAAAGGCGCCATAAATTTGACTGTGCAGGCCTTTTTGACTTAACTAGTGGCTGTTTTCGAAATTCAGACGTCCGAACACTGACCATTCAGTCGGAATGATGTCGTGCACGCCCTCCGGGCGCCGATATGACTAGGGAAGTTGCTATTGCATGTGGCGTGAAACCAAGATTCTCCTGATCGATGACGACAGCGAACGCCGCCGCGATCTGGCGGTGGTCCTGAATTTTCTCGGCGAAGAAAACCTTTCTTGCTCCAGCCAGGACTGGCAGCAGGTGGTCGAAGGTTTGCCTTCCAGCCGTGAAGTGCTGTGCGTCCTGATCGGGGCTGTGAATGCTCCGGCCAGCGTGCTGGGGCTGCTTAAGACAGTGGCTGGGTGGGACGAGTTCCTTCCGGTGCTGCTTCTGGGTGAAATTTCTTCCGCGGAGTTCCCCGAGGACCTGCGTCGCCGTGTGCTCTCCAACCTCGAGATGCCACCGAGCTACAGCCAGCTGCTCGATTCGCTGCACCGTGCCCAGGTCTACCGCGAGATGTATGACCAGGCCCGCGAGCGCGGTCGCCAGCGCGAGCCCAACCTGTTCCGCAGCCTGGTGGGCACCAGCCGTGCCATCCAGCATGTGCGGCAGATGATGCAGCAGGTGGCCGATACCGACGCCAGCGTGCTGATCCTGGGTGAGTCGGGCACCGGCAAGGAAGTGGTGGCGCGCAACCTGCACTACCACTCCAAGCGTCGCGAGGCGCCGTTCGTGCCGGTCAACTGTGGCGCCATCCCGGCGGAGCTGCTCGAGAGCGAGCTGTTCGGTCACGAGAAGGGCGCGTTCACCGGCGCGATCACCAGCCGTGCCGGGCGTTTCGAACTGGCCAACGGCGGCACCCTGTTCCTCGACGAGATCGGCGACATGCCGTTGCCGATGCAGGTCAAGCTGCTGCGCGTGCTGCAGGAGCGCACCTTCGAGCGGGTCGGCAGCAACAAGACCCAGAGCATCGATGTGCGCATCATCGCCGCGACGCACAAGAACCTGGAGAGCATGATCGAGGAAGGCACCTTCCGCGAAGATCTCTACTATCGGCTCAATGTCTTCCCCATCGAGATGGCCCCGCTGCGCGAGCGCGTCGAGGACATCCCGCTGCTGATGAACGAGCTGATCTCGCGCATGGAGCACGAGAAGCGCGGTTCGATCCGCTTCAATTCGGCGTCGATCATGTCGCTGTGCCGGCATGGCTGGCCGGGCAACGTCCGTGAGCTGGCCAACCTGGTGGAGCGCATGGCGATCATGCATCCGTACGGGGTGATCGGCGTGGCGGAGCTGCCGAAGAAGTTCCGCTACGTGGACGATGAGGACGAGCAGCTGGTCGACAGCCTGCGCTCCGATCTCGAGGAGCGCGTGGCGATCAACGGGCATGCGCCGAACTTCGCCAGCCACGCCATGCTGCCGCCGGAAGGCCTGGACCTGAAGGACTACCTCGGTAGCCTGGAGCAGGGCTTGATCCAGCAGGCGCTGGACGATGCCAATGGCATCGTCGCCCGTGCCGCCGAGCGCCTGCGCATCCGCCGCACCACCTTGGTGGAGAAGATGCGCAAGTACGGCATGAGTCGCCAGGGCGGCGACGAGCAGGCTGACGACTGACTGCCTGGGCAACTTCACAGCGCCGGCAGGTCCGTACCGCAGATACATGCTGTGGTCGGGCCTGCCGGCGATGACGTTGTAAGGCCCGTTCCTTTCAAGGTGTTCGCCGTTAGAGTTGCAGCGCCTATGAGATCGAGCGCCGCCCGCGCGGCGCATCGCGACGCAAGGCCGCTCCTACATTTGTTTCGAGCCAGTCTCTCCTGTGCCATTACCTGGTCCGCCTTGTTGGCTCGACACAATTCCAGCGTGGGCGTTGCTGCCGCCCCACATGACTCAAGGCGTGCGCCAAGGCGGGCAGCGGTACTTTCACAGGACTCATTGGCCCGAAACAAATGTAGGAGCGGCCTTGCGTCGCGATGCGCCGCGCGGGCGGCGCTCGATCTGATAGGCGCAAAAATACTGTCGGCGGACACCTCGAGGCCCTGCCCGATCAAGAGCCCTTGCCCCAAGGTCCTTGAGAAGGGCATGGCTTTAAACCCCCATCTCCGGCACGGCTATTGCTACACCGCTGGCAACATACCGTTTTTATGACGGTCAGCCATGCGAGAGAGCACGATGCCCCAGGCCGCCCACAGTTCCCATGCCCCCGATCCGCGCGCGCACGTCCCGCTCGAGCAGGAAAGCCGGCAGGGTCTTGAGCAGGCGTTCGCCCTGTTCGATCAGGTTTCCTCCCAGCTCAGCCAGTCCTACAACATGCTCGAGGCCCGCGTCAGCGAGCTCAAGGGCGAGCTGGCGGTGGTCAGTGCCCAGCGCATGGCCGAACTGGACGAGAAGGAGCGCCTGGCCAACCGCCTGCAGAACCTGCTGGACTTGCTGCCAGGCGGGGTGATCGTGATCGATGTCGAGGGCTATGTGCGCGAGGCCAACCCGGCGGCCTGCCAGCTGCTCGGCGAGCCGCTGGTCGGGCTGCTCTGGCGTCAGGTGATCGCCCGCAGCTTCGCGCCACGCGAGGACGACGGCCATGAGGTCTCCCTGCGCGACGGGCGGCGCCTGTCGATCGCCACCTGCTCTCTGGACGCGGAACCTGGCCAGTTGGTGCTGCTCAACGACCTGACCGAAACCCGGCGCCTGCAGGACCAGTTGGCGCGGCACGAGCGGCTGTCTTCGCTGGGGCGCATGGTCGCCTCGCTGGCCCACCAGATCCGTACACCGCTGTCGGCCGCCATGCTCTATGCCAGCCACCTGGCCGATTCCACGCAGGCATTGCCCGAGCAAACCCGGCAGCGCTTCGCTGGCAACCTCAAGGAGCGACTGCACGAGCTGGAGCACCAGGTTCGCGACATGCTGGTGTTCGCCCGTGGCGAGTTGCCGCTCAATGACCGGATCACCCCCAAGGCGTTGTTCCAGGCGTTGCAGCAGGCGGCCCAGGCGCACGTCCAGGGGCACGCGGTGCGCTGGCAGTGCGACACGCACCTGGGTGAGCTGCTGTGCAACCGCGACACCCTGGTGGGGGCATTGCTCAACCTTGTCGAGAACGCCTTGCAGGCCAGTGGCGAGTCGGCGCGTCTGAAAGTTCACCTGCTGCGCCGTGGGGATGCCTTGCATCTGTGTGTCAGCGACGCTGGCAGCGGCATCGACGCGCAGTTGCTGGCGCGCCTGGGTGAACCTTTCCTCACCACCAAGGCCACGGGCACGGGCCTGGGACTGGCCGTGGTGCAGGCGGTGGTGCGCGCGCACCGGGGCACGTTGCGCGTGCGTTCGAAGGTCGGGCGTGGTACCTGCGTGACGGTGGTGCTGCCGCTGATCGGCGGTGCGGGGGAGGGCGAGCGATGAGCGTCAAGGTGCTGTTGGTCGAGGATGACCGCGTGCTGCGCCAGGCGCTGGCCGATACCCTGGAGATCGGCGGCTTCGCCCACCGTGCCGTCGCCAGCGCCGAGGAGGCGCTGCACGCGGTGACCGAGGAGGCATTCGGCCTGGTGGTCAGTGACGTGAACATGCCGGGCATGGATGGTCATCAACTGCTTGGTCAGTTGCGTCGCCAGCATCCCCAGTTGCCTGTGCTGCTGATGACCGCGCACGCGGCGGTCGAGCGGGCGGTGGACGCCATGCGCCAGGGAGCCGTCGATTACCTGGTCAAGCCGTTCGAGCCCAAGGCCCTGCTCAGCCTGGTGGCGCGTCATGGCGCCGGCAGCGGCGCGCTGGCCGAGGATGAGGGGCCGGTGGCCTGCGAGCCGGCCAGCCGGCAGCTGCTCGAGCTGGCGGCACGGGTCGCGCGCAGCGACTCCACCGTGCTCATCTCCGGAGAGTCGGGAACTGGCAAGGAAGTGCTGGCGCGCTATATCCACCAACAATCGCCGCGGGCCGAGCAGGCGTTCGTCGCGATCAACTGCGCGGCGATCCCCGACAACATGCTCGAGGCAACGCTGTTCGGCCACGAAAAGGGCGCCTTCACCGGCGCCATCGCCGCCCAGGCGGGCAAGTTCGAGCAGGCGGACGGCGGTACCTTGCTGCTGGATGAGATTTCCGAAATGCCGCTGGGTCTTCAGGCCAAGCTGCTGCGTGTGTTGCAGGAGCGCGAAGTGGAGCGTGTCGGTGGGCGCAAGCCGGTCGCCCTGGATATCCGCGTGCTCGCCACCACCAACCGCGACCTCGCGGCCGAGGTGGCCGCGGGGCGTTTCCGCGAAGACCTGTACTACCGTCTTTCGGTGTTCCCCATGGCGTGGCGTGCCTTGCGCGAGCGTCCCGCCGATATCCTGCCGCTTGCCGAGCGCCTGCTGGCGCGCCATGTGGCGAAGATGCGCCATGCGCAGGTCCGGCTGTCCGCCGATGCGCGCGCCTGCCTGCTGGCCCATGCCTGGCCCGGCAACGTGCGCGAGCTGGACAATGCCCTGCAGCGGGCGCTGATCCTGCAGCAGGGCGGCGTGATCGAAGCGGCGGATTTCTGTCTGGCGGGCGCCATTCCCTTGTCGGCGCCGAGCGTGGCCATCACCGAGCCATCAGTGTTGAGCGCGGTCGCTGAAGCCGGAGGCCTGGGCGATGACATGCGTCGCCACGAGTTCCAGATGATCATCGACACCCTGCGCGCCGAGCGTGGGCGGCGCAAGGAAGCCGCCGAACGCCTTGGCATCAGCCCGCGTACCCTGCGCTACAAGCTTGCGCAGATGCGCGACGCCGGGCTCGATGTCGAGGCCAGCCTGTTTGGCTGACACATCCTTGTGAATGTTTGTCGGGCTGGCTGGCACTTCTCTTGCTAGCTCCAGCCTATCCGCCGCATGAGTGTCAAAAAAATGCGGCCGCCGGAGAGAGAAGTCCATGACCCAAGGTGTTGAATTCAATCGTCTGATGCTGGACATGCGGGCCATGCAGGCCGAGGCCATGTCCCAGCCCAAGCTGGCTGCCGCGCCCGAGCTGGCGCCAGGGCAGAGCAGCTTCGCCGACATGCTCGGCCAGGCCATCGGCAAGGTGCACGAGACGCAGCAGGCGTCCAGTCAGCTGGCCAACGCCTTCGAGATCGGCAAGAGCGGCGTCGACCTGACCGATGTGATGATCGCCTCGCAGAAAGCCTCGGTGTCGTTCCAGGCCCTGACCCAGGTGCGCAACAAGCTGGTACAGGCGTACCAGGACATCATGCAGATGCCGGTTTAAGGGCGAGAGTTGAGTCATGGCCGAAGCAGTCGTCGATAACGCCCCCGCCAAGAGTGGCCCGCCAGCCGCCAAGCCGCCGCTGTTCGGCATGGCGTTCCTGGAAAACATTTCGCAGATGCCCATGCTGCGTCAGGTCGGCCTGCTGGTCGGTCTGGCCGCCAGCGTGGCCATCGGCTTCGCCGTGGTGCTCTGGTCGCAGCAACCCGACTACCGGCCGTTGTACGGCAGCCTGGCAGGCATGGACACCAAGCAAGTGGTGGACGCGCTGACCGCGGCCGATATTCCCTATCGCGTGGAGCCGAACTCCGGCGCCCTGCTGGTCAAGGCCGACGACCTCTCCCGCGCGCGCCTGAAGCTGGCGGCCGCCGGCGTGGCGCCGAGCGATGGCAACGTCGGTTTCGAACTGCTGGACAAGGACCAGGGCCTGGGCACCAGCCAGTTCATGGAAGCCACCCGCTACCGCCGCGGCCTGGAAGGCGAACTGGCGCGCACCGTGTCGAGCCTGAACAACGTCAAGGCCGCCCGCGTGCACCTGGCGATCCCGAAAAGCTCGGTGTTCGTGCGCGACGAGCGCAAGCCCAGCGCCTCGGTGCTGGTCGAACTGTACCCGGGCCGCAGCCTGGAAGCCGGCCAGGTCATGGCCATCGTCAACCTGGTGGCCACCAGCGTCCCGGAGCTGGACAAGTCCCAGGTGACCGTGGTCGACCAGAAGGGCAACCTGCTGTCCGATCAACTGCAGGACACCGCCCTGACCATGGCGGGCAAGCAGTTCGACTACAGCCGTCGCATGGAAGGCATGCTCACCCAGCGCGTGCACAATATCCTGCAGCCGGTGCTGGGCAACGACCGCTACAAAGCCGAGGTGTCGGCCGACGTCGACTTCAGCGCCGTGGAGTCCACCTCCGAGCAGTTCAACCCCGACCAGCCGGCGCTGCGCAGCGAGCAGTCGGTCAATGAACAGCGTGCCAGCAGCAGCGGCCCGCAGGGTGTTCCCGGCGCGCTGAGCAACCAGCCGCCGGCCGGTGCCGCCGCGCCTGAAAACGCCCGTGCCGCCGCCACGCCGGCTGGCGCCATCCAGCCAGGCCAGCCGCTGCTCGATGCCAACGGCCAGCAGATCATGGACCCGGCCACAGGCCAGCCGATGCTGGCGCCGTATCCGAGCGACAAGCGTCAGCAGAGCACCAAGAACTTCGAGCTGGACCGCTCCATCAGTCATACCCGCCAACAGCAGGGGCGCCTGACTCGCCTGTCGGTCGCCGTGGTGGTGGATGACCAGGTCAAGCTCGACGCCGCCACCGGCGAGGCGACCCGTGCCCCCTGGGGCGCCGAGGATCTGGCGCGCTTTACCCGTCTGGTCCAGGACGCGGTGGGCTTCGATGCCAGCCGTGGCGACAGTGTCACCGTGATCAACGTGCCGTTCGCCGCCGACCGGGGCGACGAGCTGGCCGACATTCCGTTCTACTCGCAGCCGTGGTTCTGGGACATCGTCAAGCAAGTGCTGGGCGTACTGTTCATCCTGGTGCTGGTGTTCGGTGTGCTGCGTCCGGTGCTCAACAACATCACCGGTGGCGGCAAGCAGGCTGCCACGGACAGCGACATGGAGCTGGGCGGCATGATCGGTCTGGATGGCGAACTGGCCAACGACCGCGTCAGCCTGGGTGGCCCGACAAGCATTCTGCTGCCAAGCCCCAGCGAGGGTTACGAGGCGCAGCTCAACGCAATCAAGGGCCTGGTGGCCGAAGACCCGGGCCGCGTGGCCCAGGTCGTGAAAGAGTGGATCAACGCCGATGAGTGACAATCGAGCCCTTACCGCCAAGCTGAGCCGCGTCGACAAGGCGGCGATCCTCCTGCTCTCGCTCGGCGAGACCGATGCCGCGCAGGTCCTGCGTCACATGGGGCCCAAGGAAGTGCAGCGGGTCGGCGTGGCCATGGCGCAGATGGGCAACGTGCATCGCGAGCAGGTCGAGCAGGTGATGAGCGAGTTCGTCGAGATCGTCGGCGACCAGACCAGCCTGGGCGTCGGCTCCGACGGCTACATTCGCAAGATGCTCAACCAGGCCCTCGGCGAGGACAAGGCCAACGGCCTGATCGACCGCATCCTGCTCGGTGGCAACACCAGCGGCCTGGACAGCCTCAAGTGGATGGAGCCGCGCGCCGTGGCCGATGTCATCCGCTACGAGCACCCACAGATCCAGGCCATCGTGGTCGCCTACCTCGACCCCGACCAGGCCGGCGAGGTGCTGAGCAACTTCGACCACAAGGTGCGCCTGGACATCGTCCTGCGCGTCTCGTCGCTCAATACCGTGCAGCCCGCGGCGCTCAAGGAGCTCAACCAGATCCTCGAGAAGCAGTTCTCGGGCAACTCCAACGCCGCGCGCACCACGCTGGGCGGCATCAAGCGTGCCGCCGACATCATGAACTTCCTCGACAGCTCGGTGGAAGGCGCGCTGATGGATGCGATCCGCGAGATCGACAGCGACCTGTCCGAGCAGATCGAAGACTTGATGTTCGTCTTCAACAACCTGGCCGACGTCGACGACCGTGGCATCCAGGCGCTGCTGCGCGAGGTGTCCTCCGACGTGCTGGTGGTGTCGCTCAAGGGCGCCGACGAGAAGGTCAAGGACAAGATCTTCAAGAACATGTCCAAGCGTGCCTCCGAACTGCTGCGCGACGACCTGGAGGCCAAGGGGCCGGTACGGGTCAGCGACGTGGAGACGGCGCAGAAGGAAATCCTCACCATTGCCCGACGCATGGCCGAGGCCGGCGAGATCGTGCTCGGTGGCAAGGGTGCCGAGGAAATGATTTAAGCGGCAAGCGGCAAGCGGCAAGCGACAAGAAACAGCGGACCGAGCGAGGACCGCCTTTTCTTGCGGCTTGAAGCTTGAAGCTTGCAGCTAAAGAGGTTTTTGAGCATGTCCACCACCGAACACCCCAGCGACCTGATCCGCGCCCGCGACCTCGAGGGCGTCGACGTGTGGGCGCTGCCCAGCTTCGACCCGGAACCTGAGCCCGAGCCGGAGCCTGAGCCGGAAATCATCGAGCAAGAAGTCGAAGAGGTGCCGCTGGAGGAAGTCCAGCCACTGACCCTCGAAGAGCTCGAGGCCATCCGCCAGGAGGCCTACAACGAAGGCTTCGCCACCGGCGAGCGCGAGGGCTTCCACAGCACCCAGCTGAAGGTGCGCCAGGAGGCCGAGGTGGCCTTGGCGGCCAAGCTGGCCAGCCTCGAACAGGTCATGAGCCATCTGCTCGAGCCGATCGCCGAGCAGGACACCCAGATCGAGAAAGCGCTGGTGTTGCTGGTGGCCGGCATCGCGCGCCAGGTCATCGGCCGCGAGCTGCGCGGCGACTCGAGCCAGATCACCCATGTGTTGCGCGAGGCGCTGAAACTGCTGCCGATGGGCGCCGACAACATCCGTATCCACCTCAATCCGCAGGACTTCGAGCTGGCCAAGGCCTTGCGCGAGCGCCACGAGGAAAACTGGAAACTGCTCGAGGACGAGGCCTTGCTGCCGGGTGGCTGCCGCATCGAAACAGCCCATAGCCGCATCGACGCGACCATGGAGACCCGGATCGAGAAAGCCGTGGCGCAACTGTTCGACCAGTCCCACGATCAGGCCCTGCACCCTGCCGCAGCCGATATCCACGTCGACATCGACCCGCCAGCAGGTGTGACCGATGCGTCTTGATCGCACCAGTTTCGGCAAGCGCCTGCAAGGCTACGCCGACGCGGTGAAGCTGCCGGAGCAGCCGATCGTCGAAGGGCGCCTGCTGCGCATGGTCGGCCTGACCCTCGAGGCCGAAGGGCTGCGGGCGGCGGTTGGCAGCCGTTGCCTGGTGATCAATGACGACAGTTATCACCCGGTGCAGGTCGAGGCCGAGGTCATGGGCTTTGCCGGCAGCAAGGTGTTCCTCATGCCGGTGGGCAGCATCGTTGGCCTGGCCCCCGGTGCCCGAGTGGTGCCACTGGACGACAGCGGTCGCCTGCCCATGGGCATGAGCATGCTCGGCAGGGTGCTCGATGGTGCCGGTCGTGCGCTGGACGGCAAGGGCGGGATGAAGGCCGAGGACTGGGTGCCGATGGACGGCCCGATCATCAACCCGCTCAACCGCGATCCGATCAGTCAGCCGCTGGATGTCGGTATTCGCAGCATCAACGGCCTGCTCACGGTCGGTCGCGGCCAGCGCCTGGGGCTGTTCGCCGGTACCGGTGTCGGCAAGTCGGTGCTGCTGGGCATGATGACCCGTTTCACCGAGGCGGAGATCATCGTGGTCGGGCTGATCGGCGAGCGGGGGCGCGAGGTGAAGGAGTTCATCGAGCACATCCTCGGCGAGGAAGGGCTCAAGCGCTCGGTGGTGGTGGCGTCGCCCGCCGACGATGCGCCGTTGATGCGCCTGCGGGCGGCGATGTACTGCACGCGCATCGCCGAGTACTTTCGCGACAAGGGCAAGAATGTCCTGCTGCTGATGGATTCGCTGACCCGGTTTGCCCAGGCCCAGCGGGAAATCGCCCTGGCCATCGGCGAGCCGCCGGCCACTCGTGGCTATCCGCCATCGGTATTCGCCAAGCTGCCCAAGCTGGTGGAGCGGGCTGGCAACGGCGAGCCCGGAGGCGGTTCGATCACCGCGTTCTACACCGTGCTGTCGGAGGGCGACGATCAGCAGGACCCGATTGCCGACTCGGCGCGCGGGGTGCTCGATGGTCACTTCGTGCTGTCCCGGCGCCTGGCCGAGGAAGGGCACTATCCGGCCATCGATATCGAGGCGTCGATCAGTCGGGTCATGCCCCAGGTGGTCGATCCCGATCACTTGCGCCAGGCGCAGAAGTTCAAGCAACTGTGGTCGCGCCTGTCGCAGAGCCGCGACCTGATCAGCGTTGGCGCCTATGTCGCCGGCGGCGATCCGGAAACCGACCTGGCCATCGCTCTGCAGTCCAAGCTGGTGGAGTTCCTGCGTCAGCGCCTGGATGAAAACGTCGGCATGGCCCAGAGCCGTGAGCAGCTGGGCGCGATCTTCGCGCCGCCGGCGGGCTGATAGGCCATGAGCCAGCCCAGCCGAGCCGCGCGCCTGGCGCCGGTGGTCGAGATGGCCGAGGAGGCCGAGCGCAAGGCCGCCCAGCGCCTGGGGCATTTCCAGAAGCTGCTGAGCGACGCCCAGGCCAAGCTGGCCGAGCTCGAGAGCTTTCGCGAGGCGTACCAGCAGCAGTGGATCAACCGTGGCTCGCAAGGGGTCGATGGCAACTGGCTGGTCAACTACCAGCGCTTCCTGGGACAGCTGGAAACGGCCATGACCCAGCAGCGCCAGAGCATGACCTGGCACCAGAACAACCTCAACAATGCGCGCAATACCTGGCAGCAGGCCTATGCCCGGGTCGAGGGATTGCGCAAGCTGGTACAGCGTTACCTGGACGAAGCCCGTAGGGCCGAGGACAAGCGCGAGCAGAAGCTGCTCGACGAACTCTCTCAACGCCTGCCGCGCCAGAGCCATCCCTGATCGACCTGGCTTGTGCCCGTAGATAACGTATTGATCTGGCAGGTGGTTGTGGGAACAACTGCCTTGTTCGGCCTGAGGTCAGTGCGATCCCTGTGGGAGCGGCTTTAGCCGCGAACACCGGCGAAGCCGGTGCCATCCACCGCGTCCATTGCTTCGCGGGTAAACCCGCTCCCACAGGATGTGCGCTGGCCGCGCAATCAGGGTTCCCGGCACGACAGCGCAGCCCGGCGGGGCGCAAGGCAACCTCTAGTCCGCCGCCTTGCACCTGCCGCCAGCGCCTGCTAAACCTTCAGGAGTCGCATTCGCCATCATCGAAGGAATCGCTCGCATGGCAGTCGAAACTGATTTTTCACAGGATGGGAAAAAGCTGACGATCAAGGTCAAGGGTCGTTTCGATTTCGGCAAGCATCAGGAATTCCGAGACGCTTACGAGCGTCAGCGCCCTAGACCGGACTCGGTGGTGGTCGACCTCAAGGAGGCCACGTATCTCGACAGCTCGGCGCTGGGCATGCTGTTGCTGCTGCGCGATCACGTCGGTGGCGAGGACTCGGATATCCGCGTGGTCCATGCCAGCCCTGACGTGCGCAAGATCCTGGCTATCTCCAACTTCGAAAAGCTGTTCGATATCAGTTGAGCATCGTCATGCCCGCCGATCAGGCGTTGACCGTACTGGTGGCCGAGGATGGAGCCGCGGATCGCCTGTTGCTGGCGCAGATCGTCCGGCGCCAGGGGCACGAGGTGTTCACTGCCGAGAACGGCGAACAGGCAGTCGCCTTGTTCATCGAGCGGCGGCCGCAGCTGGTGCTGCTCGATGCCTTGATGCCGGTGATGGACGGTTTCGAAGCCGCGCGGCGGATCAAGGCGCTGGCGGGCGAGGCGTTGGTGCCGATCATCTTCCTCACTTCTCTCAACGAAGAGGAGGCGCTGGTGCGTTGCCTGGAAGCCGGGGGCGACGATTTCATGGCCAAGCCCTACAGTGCGGTGATCCTTGGTGCCAAGATCCGCGCCATGGACCGTTTGCGCCGTCTGCAAGCCACGGTGCTCGAGCAGCGCGACCAGATTACCCGGCATCACCACCACCTGCTCAACGAGCAGCGGGTGGCCAAGGCGGTATTCGACAAGGTGGCGCATTCCGGCTGTCTGAATGCACCTAATATCCGCTATCTACAGTCCCCTTACGCCTTGTTCAACGGCGATCTGTTGTTGGCCGCGTTCACGCCGTCCGGCGACATGCACGTGCTGCTGGGCGATTTCACCGGTCACGGCCTGCCCGCGGCGGTGGGCGCGATGCCGCTGGCGGAGGTGTTCTACGGCATGACCGCCAAGGGATACGGGCTGGTCGAAACGTTGCGGGAGATGAATGCCAAGCTCAAGCGCATCCTGCCCGTGGACATGTTCTGCTGTGCCTTGCTGATGAACCTGAGTTTCCAGCGTGCCACGGTAGAGGTGTGGAATGGCGGGATGCCGGATGGCTATCGACTGGATGCCGAGGGTGAGGTGCTGGCATTGCTGCCTTCGCGTCATCTGCCGCTGGGCATCCTGGCGCCGGAGCGGTTCGATGCGACTACGGAGGTGTTGCCGCTTGCCCCGGGCGAGCGGCTGTTCCTGCTTTCCGATGGCGTGGTCGATACCGCAGACGACCAGGAGCGCCTGTTCGGTGTCACGCGACTGCGTCAGGTGCTGGCGCGCAATCTGCGTCCGGAGCGTCTGTTCGATGAAGTGATGGCGGCGCTGGAGAGCTTCGGCGGGCGGCCTCGGGATGACATCAGCCTGTGTGACATCCGCATGCTGGAGCCGGGCCAGGTATTGCCGCAGCCCGTGGTCTATTCCGACAGCGGGCGCTCCAGTCCGCTGGACTGGTCGATGCGCTTCGAGTTGCGTGGGGAAAGCCTCGGCCGTTTCAATCCGGTGCCCTACCTGGTGCAACTGTTGCAGGAGGTTCACGGTCTGCGCCCCAGTGGCGGCCGTTTGCACGCGGTGCTCAGCGAGCTTTACGCCAATGCGCTCGAGCATGGCGTGCTGGGCCTGGACTCGCGGCTCAAGCGCGACGCCCAGGGTTTCTCCGAGTACTATCGCCAGCGTGGCGAGCGCCTGGCCCGACAGGTCGACGGCTGCATTGCCATCGCCCTGCGGGTGGAACCTCGGGCCGCGGGTGGGCATCTGATGATCGAGGTCCGTGACAGCGGCGCAGGATTCGATGTGGGCTCCGTGCTTGACGCTGCACCGGGGCGTGGGTTCAGTGGGCGTGGTGTAAGCCTGGTGCGACGCTTGGCGGACCGTGCCCAGTGGCTGGAGGATGGGCGTCTGGCCCAGGTGGTGTTCGAATGGTGAGTCCGCGCGGGCGGGTTGCCCGTGCTCGGGCGTACTGAGGCTTGATCAGGGAGCGAACAAGTGGAAACGCATATCGATCAGAAGGTGCTGAGTGACCTGCGCGAGGTCATGGAGGAGGGGTACCTGCAATTGCTGGAAACCTTTCTCGAGGACTCCGAACGTCGCTTGAGCCAGCTGCATGAAGCCAAGGATGCCGACGAGCTCGGCCTGGCCGCGCACAGCTTCAAGGGTAGCAGCAGCAACATGGGCGCCGTCGGGCTTGCCGGCCTTTGCCAGCAACTGGAGGAGCGCGTGCGCGACCAGTCGCTCTATGGCATCGAGGACCTGATCAACCGCATCGATCAGGAGTACCTTGAGGTGCAACGCTTCTATCGTGGCGAGCGGGAACGAATTTCCGCGAGCTAGGAATATCTGGCGCGAGTCTTGCTAGTCCAAGCTCCAGACGTAATTTTCCAGATGCTGGAGCGGAGATTTTTCCATGCCTGTCGCACCCAACCCTCTATTGCAAGCCGGCTCCGTGAACAAGGTGTCGCGGCCGGCTGCCGGCGTGGCGGACAAGCCGCAGCAGGGCGGCGGCTTCGATCAGGTCATGGCCGGCCAGGGGCGCGACAGTGTTTCTGCGCGGGATGACAAACCGACCCGGCCAGCGGCGCAGGCGAGCGCCAAGCCGCAATCGGAGCCTGCCGCCAGCGGCAAGCAACAGGCCAATGGCGCGCCAGCGGTTGCCGATGACGGCAAGGTTTTGCCAGGGGATGTGAAAACTCAGGCGCTGAGCGACGCCGAGGACGCCGACAGCCAGGAGGCTTCGCCAGCCCTCGATGCCAGTCTGGTGGCGGGCCAGGTGACCGATGCCCAGCCAGGCGCGCAGTTGCTTCAGGCGCAGGCCGAAGCGGTCGCGCCGGTCCTGCAGGCCGCGGTCCAGCCTGCCGCGCAATCGACTCCGCCAGCGCCGACGCCGGCAGAGGCCGAAGCGTTCGATCCCGCTGCCGACCCGCTGGCGAACATGCCGACATTGCGCCTGGCCCTCGAGCAGGATGCCAAGGCCAAGGGCACGACCTCGGCGCATGCCACTGCCACCCGCCTCGACAGCAACCCGCAGGTCGCCGAGCCGAGTGCGGCCCCCGTCAATACCTTGGCGAACATGGTCGAGAAAACCGAGGCCGAAGCCGGGCGTGGCGAACGTGGCGACAAGGCCTTCGCGGGCCTGATCGACGATGGCCTCAAGGATCTCAAGGCTGCGGGCAGCGATACGCGGGTTGACGATTTCGCCAACCGTCTGGCCAGCCTTACCCAGGCCGCCACGGTGAAGACCGCCAATGCCGTGCCGGTCACCTCGAACCCGTTGCAGCAACCGTTGGCGATGAACCAGGGTGCCTGGGCCGAAGGCTTGGTCAACCGGGTCATGTACCTGTCCAGCCAGAACCTCAAGTCGGCGGACATTCAGCTGGAGCCCGCGGAGCTGGGGCGCCTGGACATCCGCGTCAATGTCGCGGCGGACCAGCCGACCCAGATCCATTTCGTCAGCGGCCATGCCGGCGTGCGTGATGCCCTCGACAGCCAGGTGCATCGCCTGCGCGAGATGTTCGCCCAGCAGGGCTTGGCGCAACCGGACGTCAGCGTTGCCGACCAGTCCCGTGGTCAGCAACAGCAGCAAGCCCAGCAGGGTGAGTCGAATCTGTCCGGGGTTGCCGCGCGCCGCGCCGAAGCGGGCGGGGAGGGCGGGGAGCCTGGCAATGCCGTGCGTCCGGTCGAGCACCAGGTGGTGGTGGGCGACAGTGCGGTGGACTACTACGCCTGACGTGTGGTCCCGTCGCGGGGCAAGCCCGCTCCCACGCTGGTGAGATTTGCAGTGCTGTTTCCTGCTCGGCGGCGCGGCCCGAAGGGGCGGGGACGATTCACACCTCGCGCCTGACAAATCTGGCATAACACTTGCTCAAGCCACGTCATCCTTCTTTGAAACCGCGATGGACGACGGATTATTGGCATGGCGAAGAGCGACGCAGTGAAAGACCCCGCCACGAAAGGCAAACTCAAGTTGATCCTGCTGCTGGTGCTGGCCCTGCTTCTGGCGGTCGGCCTGTCGGTGGGCGCGACCTGGTTCTTCATGCACAAGAGCGAGTCGGCGCCGGCCCCCGAGGCGGCGCAGAGCAACGTCAAGCCCGCCGCGATCTACGAGCCGCTGGCGCCGGCCTTCGTGGTCAACTTCAACCAGAACGGCCGTCAGCGCTACATGCAGGTGAGCATCACCATGCAGGGTCGCAACCAGAGCGACCTCGACGCGCTCAAGGTGCACATGCCGGTGATTCGCAACAACCTGGTGATGATGTTTTCCGGCCAGGGCTTCGACACGCTCGCCAGCAGCGCGGTCGGCCAGGAGATGCTGCGCCAGAAAGCCACCGCGGTGGTGCAGGAAGTGGCGCAGAAGGAAATCGGCAGGCCGGTCGTCGACCAGTTGCTGTTCACCAATTTCGTATTGCAGTAGGAGCACATAGATGGCCGTGCAGGACCTGCTGTCCCAGGATGAGATCGATGCCCTGCTGCATGGGGTGGACGATGGGCTGGTACAAACCGAGAGTGCCGCCGAGCCCGGCAGCATCAAGAGCTACGACCTGACCAGTCAGGACCGTATCGTCCGGGGGCGCATGCCGACCCTGGAAATGATCAACGAGCGTTTCGCCCGCTACACCCGCATCAGCATGTTCAACCTGTTGCGTCGCTCCGCCGATGTGGCGGTGGGCGGCGTGCAGGTGATGAAGTTCGGCGAGTACGTGCATTCGCTGTATGTGCCGACCAGCCTGAACCTGGTCAAGATCAAGCCGCTGCGCGGCACCTCGCTGTTCATCCTCGACGCCAAGCTGGTGTTCAAGCTGGTGGACAACTTCTTCGGTGGCGATGGCCGTCACGCCAAGATCGAGGGTCGTGAGTTCACCCCGACCGAGTTGCGGGTGGTGCGCATGGTCCTGGACCAGTGCTTCGTCGACCTCAAGGAGGCCTGGCAGGCGATCATGCCGGTCAACTTCGAGTACATAAACTCCGAGGTCAACCCAGCCATGGCCAACATCGTCGGCCCCAGCGAGGCGGTGGTGGTCTCGACCTTCCACATCGAACTCGACGGCGGCGGTGGCGACCTGCATGTGACCATGCCGTACTCGATGATCGAGCCGGTGCGCGAGATGCTCGACGCCGGCTTCCAGTCAGACCTCGACGATCAGGACGAGCGCTGGGTCAAGGCCCTGCGCGAGGACGTGCTGGACGTGAACGTGCCGCTGTCGGCCACTGTTGCCCGGCGCCAGTTGAAGCTGCGCGACATCCTGCACATGCAGCCCGGCGACGTGATCCCGGTGGAACTGCCGGAGCACCTGGTGCTGCGCGCCAACGGCGTGCCGTCGTTCAAGGCGCGGCTGGGTTCGCACAAGGGCACCCTGTCGCTGCAGATCATCGACCCGATCGAACGCCGCTGACGGCGTGTCGGTCGCTCTAACGTATTGAATGCCTGCCGAGGAAATCATGGCTAACGAAAACGAGATCACCTCTCCCGAGGAACAGGCCCTGGCCGATGAGTGGGCGGCCGCCCTGGAAGAGACCGGCGACGCCGGCCAGGCCGACATCGACGCCTTGCTCGCCGCGGATGGGCCGTCTTCGGGCCGCCTGCCGATGGAGGAGTTCGCCAGTTCGCCCCGGCCCAGTGACAACGTCAGCCTCGAAGGGCCGAACCTGGATGTGATCCTGGACATTCCGGTGAGCATTTCCATGGAAGTGGGCAGCACCGAAATCAGCATCCGCAACCTGCTGCAGCTCAACCAGGGTTCGGTGATCGAGCTGGACCGCCTGGCTGGCGAGCCGCTGGATGTGCTGGTCAACGGCACGCTGATCGCCCATGGCGAGGTGGTGGTGGTCAACGAGAAGTTCGGCATCCGCCTGACCGACGTGATCAGCCCCAGCGAACGTATCAAGAAGCTGCGCTGAGTGAAGGGCATGATGCGGGGTTTCACGGCCCTTGGCGCGCTGCTGGCCAGTGAGGCGGTGATCGCCGCGGCCGAGCCTGCTGCGGCGCCAGCTGCTCCGTTGCCGGGAGGCATGGGCGCGCAGCTGGCGCAGATGGTCTTCGGCCTGTTGCTGGTGGTCGGCCTGATCTTCGCCCTGGCCTGGTTGCTGCGACGCATGCAGGGCAACGCCCAGCGCGGTGCCCAGGTCATCGAGATCGTCGGCAGCCGGGCCATCGGCCCGCGCGATCGGCTGCTGCTGGTGCAGGTCGGCAAGGAGCAGATCCTCATCGGCCACACGCCGGGCAGCATCGAGGCCCTGCATGTGCTGGCCGAGCCCGTGGATGTGCCCGCCGCGGCGCGCCAGGCCACGCCGGAATTCGCCCAGCGGCTGCTCGAGCTGATGGGCAAGGATCAGAAGGACAAGATGTGATGAGCGGCGCACTGCGCGTGTTGTTGACCCTGGCGCTGCTGCTGGCCGCGCCGTTGGCCCTGGCCGCCGACCCACTGTCGATTCCGGCCATCACCCTGTCGAGCGGGGCGGACGGGCAGCAGGAATATTCGGTCAGCCTGCAGATCCTGCTGATCATGACGGCGCTGAGCTTCATTCCGGCGTTCGTCATCCTGATGACCAGCTTCACCCGCATCATCATCGTCTTCTCCATCCTGCGCCAGGCCCTGGGCCTGCAGCAGACGCCGTCGAACCAGGTGCTCACCGGCATGGCGCTGTTCCTGACCCTGTTCATCATGGCGCCGGTGTTCGATCGGGTGAACAAGGATGCCCTGCAGCCTTACCTGGCCGAGCAGATGACCGCCCAGCAGGCCATCGACAAGGCCCAGGGGCCGTTGAAGGACTTCATGCTGGCGCAGACCCGGCAGAGCGATCTCGACCTGTTCATGCGCCTGTCCAAGCGCACCGACATCGCTGGGCCCGACCAGGCGCCGCTGACCATCCTGGTGCCGGCGTTCGTCACCTCCGAGCTCAAGACCGCGTTCCAGATCGGTTTCATGATCTTCATCCCGTTCCTGATCATCGACATGGTGGTCGCCAGCGTGCTGATGGCCATGGGCATGATGATGCTGTCGCCGCTGATCATCTCGCTGCCGTTCAAGATCATGCTGTTCGTGCTGGTCGATGGCTGGGCGCTGATCATGGGGACCCTGGCCGGTAGTTTCGGCGGCGTCTGACGTTGCCAAGGAGAACCTCGCATGACCCCTGAAGTCGCTGTCGATCTGTTCCGTGACGCGCTATGGCTGACCACCCTGATCGTTGCCGTGCTGGTGGTGCCGAGCCTGCTGGTTGGCCTGGTGGTGGCGATGTTCCAGGCCGCCACGCAGATCAACGAACAGACCCTGAGCTTCCTGCCGCGTCTGTTGGTGATGTTGGTCACGCTGATCATCGCCGGGCCGTGGCTGGTGCAGAAGTTCATGGAGTACTTCACGGGCCTGTACACCAGCATTCCGCACCTGATCGGTTGAGGGCGCCATGCTGGAGCTGACCGACACGCAGATCGGCACCTGGGTCGCCACCTTCATCCTGCCGCTGTTCCGGGTAATGGCGGTGCTGATGACCATGCCGATCTTCGGCACCAAGATGCTGCCGGCACGGGTGCGTCTGTATGCGGCCGTGGCGATCACCGTGGTCATCGTGCCGGGCCTGCCGCCGCTACCCGAGATCGATCCGCTCAGCTTGCGTGGCGTGCTGCTGTGCTTCGAGCAGGTCATCGTCGGGGCGTTGTTCGGGTTCTCCCTGCAGTTGCTGTTCCAGGCCTTCGTCATCGCCGGGCAGATTGTCGCGGTGCAGATGGGCATGGCCTTCGCCTCCATGGTCGATCCGGCCAACGGTGTCAACGTCACGGTGATCAGCCAGTTCATGACCATGCTGGTGAGCGTGCTGTTCCTGCTGATGAACGGCCACCTGGTGGTGTTCGAGGTGCTGACCGAGAGCTTCACCACGCTGCCGGTGGGCAGTGCCCTGGTGGTCAATCATTTCTGGGAGATGGCTGGGCGCCTGAGCTGGGTGATGGCGGCGGCGCTGTTGCTGATCCTGCCGGCGATCGCCGCGCTGCTGGTGGTCAACATCGCTTTTGGCGTAATGACCCGCGCCGCGCCGCAGCTGAACATCTTCTCCATCGGTTTCCCGCTCACCCTGGTGTTGGGCATGGGCATCTTCTGGGTCGGCTTGGCCGACATTCTCCCCCATTACCAGGCACTGGCCAGCGAAGCGCTGCAGTGGCTGCGTGAACTGGCACGGGCGCGCTGAGCATGGCAGAGAGCGAAAGCGGTCAGGACAAGACAGAGGAGCCCACCGAGAAGCGCAAGCGTGACGCGCGCGAGAAGGGTGAGGTTGCCCGCTCCAAGGAGCTGAACACGGTCGCGGTGACCCTGGCCGGTGCCGGTGGCTTGCTGGCGTTTGGCGGTTATCTGGCGGAAACCCTGATGACCCTGATGCGCATGAATTTCAGCCTGACTCGTGAAGTGATCGTCGATGAGCGGAGCATGGGCGCGTTCCTGCTGGCGTCGGGCAAGATGGCGATCTGGTCGGTGCAGCCGATCCTGATCTTGCTGTTCGTCATCTCTTTCGTCGCGCCGATCGCACTGGGTGGTTTCCTGTTCTCCGGGAGTCTGCTGCAGCCGAAGTTCAGCCGCATGAACCCGTTGTCCGGGATCAAGCGCATGTTCTCGATGAATGCGCTCACCGAGCTGCTCAAGGCGGTCGCCAAGTTCATCATGATCCTGATGGTGGCGTTGCTGGTGCTGGCCAGCGACCGGGAGGCGCTGCTGGCCATCGCCAACGAGCCGATGGAGCAGGCGATCATCCATGCCGTGCAGGTGGTGGGCTGGAGCGCCTTGTGGATGGCGGCGGGTTTGCTGCTGATCGCCGGGCTCGATGTGCCTTACCAGCTGTTCCAGTCGCACAAGAAGATGAAGATGACCAAGCAGGAGGTCAAGGACGAGTACAAGGACAGCGAGGGCAAGCCTGAGGTCAAGCAGCGGATTCGCCAGCTGCAACGGGAGATGTCGCAGCGGCGGATGATGGCGGCGGTGCCCGAGGCGGATGTGATCATCACCAACCCGACTCATTACGCGGTGGCCTTGAAGTACGACCCGGAGAAGGGCGGTACGGCGCCTTTGCTGCTGGCCAAGGGGACTGACTTCCTGGCCCTGAAGATGCGTGAGATCGGGGTTGAGCACAAGGTGCAGATCCTTGAGTCACCGGCCCTGGCGCGGGCCATTTACTACTCGACCGAGATCGAGCAGGAGATTCCTGCGGGGTTGTACCTGGCGGTGGCGCAGGTGTTGGCCTATGTGTTCCAGATTCGGCAGTATCGGGCTGGGCGGGGTAAGGCGCCGGAGCCGTTGAAGAAGGATCTGCCTATTCCTGATGATTTGCGGCGGGATAGTTGAGGTTATTGGGTTATTGGGTTATTGGATTGTTTTGAAAGTTGTATGCGCATTCATTTGCGATGTCGACGCATAGTCACCTTTCCGCCCTTACGGCGGGTCACTTTTTGTCAAACGCGACAAAAAGTAACCAAAAAACGCTGCGCTCCATTCATCCGGCCCTACGCTTCGCTCCGGGTCCCCTCACTCCGGCCTTGCTCCCGGGAGGACCGCGCTGAACGGCCCATCCTGGGCCGCAGCGCTTGACGGGCATCCATGCCCGTCACCTCCCTCCGCAAGGCCTGCGTTCGGCCTCCTGAAGTCGCGAAGATACGGGCGGCGGCTGGGCTGGCGCAGCTGACGCTAGTTGCAGCTGTGTGATCTCAAGGTCGCCTTCGCGGGCAAGCCCGCGAAAGAATATTTGGATCACCCACATGGGTTACACAGTAGTTCACTCACATAGGTAACAGTCACGAGGCCAGGGCGCCTGCCCTCATCCGCAAGGCCTGCGTTCGGCCTCCTGAAGTCGCGAAGGTACGGGCGGCGCCTGGGCTGGCGCAGCTGACGCTAGTTGCAGCTGTGTGATCTCAAGGTCGCCTTCGCGGGCAAGCCCGCTCCCACAGGGTCATATATATCCATGTGGGAGCGGGCTTGCCCGCGAAAGAATATTTGGATCACCCACATGGGTTGCACAGTAGTTCACTCACATAGGTAACACTCACGAGGCCAGGGCGCATGCCCTCAGTCGGTGGAACTCGCCTGATAGCTATCAATGACTTCCTGCGCCGCGCGAAACGCATCGATCGCCGCCGGCACTCCGGCATACACCGCGCAATGCAGCAGTGCCTCGCGGATCTCCTCGACGGTGCAGCCGTTGTTAAGCGCCCCACGCACGTGACCCTTGAGTTCCTGCGGGCACTTGAGCGCGGTCAGGGTGGCCAGGGTGATCAGGCTGCGGGTCTTCAGCGCCAGCCCGTCACGGGCCCAGACGCTGCCCCAGGCATGTTCGTTGACGAAATCCTGTAGCGGTTGGGTGAACGCGGTCGCGTTGCCCAGGGCGCGATCGACGAAGGCATCGCCCATCACCTGGCGGCGAATGCTCTCGCCGGTCTGTTTCGTGTCAGCCATGTTGTTTTCCTTAGTGTTGGCGGCGCCAGGCGCGGATCGTGGTGTACAGCAGCACGACCCCGAGCACGGGCATCACATAGAACAGCATCAGTCGTTCAAGGCGTCCGGCCAGCGGCATGCCGGTGGTGAAGGCCACCACGTGCAGGCCGTAGGCCAGGTACAGGCACAGGAACACCAGGCCTTCGGCGCGAGTGACGCGGTAACCGGAATAGAACACCGGCAGGCACAGGGCGGCGACGCCGAGCATCACCGGCAGGTCGAAGTCCAGGGCGTTGGGCGAGATGGACAGGGGCTCGGGGGTGATCATTGCCGTGAACCCCAGCACCGCCAGCAGATTGAACAGGTTGCTGCCGATCACCGTGCCCACCGCGATCTCCCGCTCGCCGCGCAGGGCCGCGATCAACGCGGCGGCAAGCTCCGGGAGCGAGGTGCACACGGCAACCACGGTCAGGCCGATGATGCGCTCGGACAGGCCCAGATCGGTCGCCACCTCGACTACAGCTTCAAGCAGCAGGTGACCGGCGAGGCTCAGAAGGCTCAGGCCCACGACAATCTGTAGCACCGTGCTGCTCCAGAACCGCAGCGCGCTGGCGTGCGTGGTACTCGGCGCGGGGTAGGTGCGGGCGTAGTGGCGGGATTGATGCCAGAGCATGGCCAGGTAGCCCAGCAGGCCGAGCAGCAGCAGACCACCTTCCAGGCGTCCGAGTTGGCCGTTGAGCGCGAGCAGGTATACCAGCGCACTGGCCAGGATCATCAACGGGATATCCAGACGCACCAGCTGACGCGACACGCGCAGTGGAATGATCAGCGCCGCCAGGCCGAGAATCACCAGCACGTTGAAGATGTTGCTGCCGACGACACTGCCGACGGCCACGTCCGGGGCGCCCTGGTAGGCGGCCTGCAGGCTCACGGTCAACTGTGGCGCGGTGCTGCCGAAGGCTACCAGGCTCAGGCCGATGATCAGCGGGCGCACATGCAGGCGGGTGGCCAGGCGCAGGGCGGCGCGCACCAGCAGTTCGGCGCCGATGATCAGCAGCAGCAGGCCCAGGCCCAGTCGCAGCAGGCTGAAGGTGGGAAGGGTGGCCAGGTCGAAAATGGCGAAGGCTCCAGTCAGGTCAGTCGCTCAGACCTTGTACCCGGACTCGCGCGGTTCCGCTACGGAGCATGCCGATTTTTTCCGCGGCGGCGCGTGACAGGTCGATCAACCGGCCACGAGTATGCGGGCCGCGGTCGTTGATGCGCACCACGACGCTACGCTGGTTGGCGAGATTGGTGACCAGTACCCGGCTGCCGAAGGGCAGGCTGCGGTGGGCGGCGGTGAGGCCGTGCTGGTTGAAGGGCTCGCCGCTGGCGGTGCGTTTGCCGTGGTGGCGGGCGCCGTAGTAGGAGGCGGTGCCGGTCTGGTCGTAGCCGCGGGGGGCGAGGTCATGGCTGGCGCAGCCGGCCAGCAGGGCGAAGAGGGTGAAGGTGGTGAGGGAACGCTTGATCAAGTCGAATGCTCCGGTGCTGCCCTTCGCGGGTAAACCCGCTCCCACAGGTCCCGTGCCGTTCCAAAAGGGCAGCACAGTACCTGTGGGAGCGGGTTTACCCGCGAGCGAGGGCGAAGCCCTCGCAAGGCTACGAGGGTAAAACAATCACCCTTCGAGCTTGGCCTTGAGCAATTGGTTCACTTGCCCCGGGTTGGCCTTGCCTTTCGATGCCTTCATCGCCTGACCGACGAAGAAGCCAAACATCTTGCCGCGCTTGGCCTCGTCGGCGGCGCGGTACTGTTCGACCTGTTCGGCGTTGGCGGCGAGCATCTCGTCGAGCATCTTGTCGATCGCGCCGGTGTCGGTGACCTGCTTGAGACCTTTGCTTTCGATGATGCCGTCGGCATCGCCTTCACCGGCGGCCATGGCCTCGAACACGGTCTTGGCGATCTTGCCGCTGATGGTGTTGTCACGGATGCGCAGCAGCATGCCGCCGAGGTGCTCGGCGCTGACCGGCGACTGGTCGATGTCCAGCCCCAGCTTGTTCAGCAGGCTGCCCAGTTCGACCATGACCCAGTTGGCGGCCAGCTTGGCGTCGCCGCCGATCTTCACCACCTGCTCGAAGTAGTCGGCCTGTTCGCGGCTGGAGGCCAGCACGTTGGCGTCGTAGGCCGACAGGCCGTACTGGCTCTGGAAGCGCTCGACCTTCTGCGTGGGCAGCTCCGGCAGGGCGGCGCGCACGGTCTCGAGGAAGCTCGGCTCGATCACCACCGGCAGCAGGTCCGGGTCGGGGAAGTAACGGTAGTCGTTGGCTTCCTCCTTGCTGCGCATCGAACGGGTCTCGTCCTTGTTCGGGTCGTACAGGCGGGTTTCCTGCACCACCGTGCCGCCGTCCTCGATCAGGTCGATCTGGCGCTGGACCTCGTAGTTGATCGCCTTTTCGACGAAACGGAACGAGTTGACGTTCTTGATCTCGCAGCGGGTGCCGAACTCGGCCTGGCCTTTCGGGCGCACCGAGACGTTGCAGTCGCAGCGCAGCGAGCCTTCGGCCATGTTGCCGTCGCAGATGCCCAGGTAGCGCACCAGGGCGTGGATCGCCTTGACGTAGGCCACGGCCTCCTTGGCGCTGCGCATGTCCGGCTCGGAGACGATCTCCAGCAGCGGGGTGCCGGCGCGGTTCAGGTCGATGCCGCTGGCGCCGTTGAAGTCTTCGTGCAGGCTTTTGCCGGCGTCTTCTTCAAGGTGCGCGCGGGTCACGCCGATGCGCTTGATGGTGCCGTCTTCCAGGGCGATGTCCAGGTGGCCCTTGCCGACGATCGGCAGGTCCATCTGGCTGATCTGGTAGCCCTTGGGCAGGTCGGGGTAGAAGTAGTTCTTGCGCGCGAATACGTTGCGCGGGCCGATCTCGGCATCGATCGCCAGGCCGAACATGCACGCCATGCGCACGGCTTCCTGGTTGAGCACCGGCAGTACGCCGGGCATGCCAAGGTCAACCAGGCTGGCCTGGGTGTTCGGCTCGGAGCCGAAGGTGGTGGCGCTGCCGGAGAAGATCTTCGACTGGGTGGCGAGCTGGGTATGAATCTCCAGCCCGATCACAACTTCCCATTGCATGTGTGAACTCCTCAGAAGCCGTTGGGGGCGCGGGTGTGCCAGTCGGTGACTTGCTGGTAACGGTGCGCGATGTTGAGCAGGCGGCCTTCCTGGAAGTACGGGGCCAGCAGTTGCACGCCCACCGGCAGGCCGTCGACGAAGCCGGCCGGCATCGACAGGCCCGGCAGGCCCGCCAGGTTGGCGGTGATGGTGTAGACGTCTTCCAGGTAGGCGGCGACCGGGTCGGCGCTCTTGGCGCCAAGCTTCCAGGCCGGGTTCGGCGTGGTCGGGCCGAGGATCACGTCGACGTCGTGGAAGGCGGCCATGAAGTCGTTCTTGACCAGGCGGCGGATCTGCTGGGCCTTGATGTAGTAGGCGTCGTAGTAGCCGGCCGACAGGGCGTAGGTGCCGACCATGATGCGCCGCTGCACTTCCGCGCCGAAACCTTCGCCACGGGAACGTTCGTACAGGTCGATCAGGTTGGTCGGGTTCGCGCAGCGGTGGCCGAAGCGCACGCCGTCGAAGCGCGACAGGTTGGAGGAGGCTTCCGCCGGGGCGATCACATAGTACGCCGGGATGGCGTGCTGCATGTTCGGCAGGCTGATTTCCTTGACCACAGCGCCGAGCTTTTCCAGCTCCTTGACGCTGGCCTGGACCAGCTCGGCGATGCGCGGGTCGAGGCCGGCGCCGAAGTACTCCTTCGGCAGGCCGATGCGCAGGCCTTGCAGCGAGGCGTTGAGGTTGGCGCTGTAGTCCGGCACCGGCTCATCGACGCTGGTCGAGTCCTTGGCATCGAAACCGGCCATGCCTTGCAGCAGCAGGGCGCAGTCTTCGGCGGTGCGGGCCAGCGGGCCGCCCTGGTCGAGGCTCGAGGCATAGGCGATCATGCCCCAGCGCGAGACGCGGCCGTAGGTTGGCTTGAGACCGGTGAGGTTGGTCAGTGCCGCCGGCTGGCGGATCGAGCCGCCGGTGTCGGTACCGGTGGTGGCCGGCAGCAGGCGCGCGGCCACGGCGGCGGCCGAGCCGCCGGACGAACCGCCCGGCACGTGCTCGAGGTTCCACGGGTTCTTCACCGGGCCGTAGTGGCTGGACTCGTTGGCCGAGCCCATGGCGAACTCGTCCATGTTGGTCTTGCCCAGGGTGACCATGCCGGCTTCGGCCAGCTTGGCGACCACGGTGGCGTCATACGGGGCGTTGAAGTTGTCGAGCATCTTCGAGCCGCAGCTGGTGCGCACGCCGTTGGTGCAGAACAGGTCCTTGTGGGCGATCGGCGCGCCCAGCAGCGCGCCGGTTTCACCGGCGGCGCGACGGGCGTCGGCGGCACGCGCCTGCTCCAGGGCCTGCGCCTCGGTGACGGTGATGAAGCTGTTGAGCTGCGGGTCGAGCTGCTTGATGCGCGACAGCAGGGCGCCGGTCAGCTCTTGCGAGGAAAACGATTTGTCGGCGAGACCACGGGCGATCTCGGCCAGGGTGAGTTGATGCATGGCAGGCGCAATCCCTTATTCGATGACTTTCGGAACCAGGTACAGACCGTTCTCGGTCGACGGGGCGACGGCCTGGTAGCGGTCGCGCTGGTTGCTTTCGGTGACTTGGTCGGGGCGCAGGCGCTGGGTGGTCTCCAGCGGGTGGGCGAGCGGTTCGATGCCGGTGGTGTCGACGGCTTGCATCTGGTCGACCAGCCCGAGAATGCTGTTCAGGGCATCGGTGATGCGTGGCAGTTCGCCTTCATTCAGGCCCAGGCGGGCCAGATGGGCGATCTTTTCCACGTCGGAGCGTTGCAGCGCCATGGGGATCTCCGGGAATTCGAGGAACGGAATGGGTCCGTGATGGGGAACATGCCGGGATTCCGGCGGTCAAAGGGCCGCGATCATCGGCAGGCATGCTCGGAAAAACAGCCAATTTAACATATTGGCTCCTTGCCCAAAATCCCTGCCATTGTTAGAGTTTGCCGCACTTTTTTACCCACGCTTTCCCCAGGGTCACTTTCCCATGTTCAAGAAACTGCGTGGCATGTTTTCCAGCGATCTGTCCATCGACCTGGGTACTGCCAACACCCTTATCTACGTGCGTGAGCGCGGTATCGTCCTGAATGAGCCCTCGGTTGTTGCCATCCGTACCCACGGCAACCAGAAAAGCGTCGTCGCAGTCGGTACCGAAGCCAAGCGCATGCTGGGCCGCACCCCCGGCAACATCGCAGCCATTCGTCCGATGAAGGACGGCGTGATCGCCGACTTCAGCGTTTGTGAAAAAATGTTGCAGTATTTCATCAACAAGGTGCACGAAAACAGCTTCCTGCAGCCCAGCCCACGTGTGCTGATCTGCGTGCCGTGCAAGTCGACCCAGGTCGAGCGCCGTGCCATTCGTGAGTCGGCCCTCGGCGCCGGTGCCCGCGAAGTGTTCCTGATCGAAGAACCGATGGCCGCGGCCATCGGTGCCGGCCTGCCGGTCGAAGAGGCCCGTGGCTCGATGGTCGTCGATATCGGCGGCGGCACCACCGAAATCGCCCTGATCTCGCTCAATGGCGTGGTCTACGCCGAGTCCGTGCGCGTTGGCGGCGACCGTTTCGACGAAGCCATCGTCACCTATGTGCGCCGCAACTACGGCAGCCTGATCGGCGAGTCCACCGCCGAGCGCATCAAGCAGGAAATCGGTACCGCCTACCCGGGTGGCGAAGTGCGTGAAGTCGACGTGCGTGGCCGCAACCTGGCCGAGGGCGTGCCGCGCGCCTTCACTCTGAACTCCAACGAAGTGCTCGAAGCCCTGCAGGAGTCGCTGGCGACCATCGTCCAGGCGGTCAAGAGCGCCCTGGAGCAATCGCCGCCGGAGCTGGCCTCGGATATCGCCGAGCGCGGCCTGGTGCTGACCGGCGGTGGCGCGCTGCTGCGCGACCTGGACAAGCTGCTGGCCCAGGAGACCGGCCTGCCGGTCATCGTCGCCGAAGACCCGCTGACCTGTGTCGCCCGTGGCGGCGGTCGTGCCCTGGAGATGATGGACAAGCACGCCATGGACCTGCTCTCCAGCGAGTGATCGCCGGCGAGTCGCGTATCCTCAGGTTTACAGGTGGCACGCACAGTGCTACCTGTATGCGCTGTGCTGGCGCCCCTCCGGGCGCCGTTTTCGTCAATCCGCAAGCAGGCCGGTGCATTGCCCCATGTCCAATGACCTCCTGAGTCGTCCACGAGGAACGGCCCATTAAACCGCTTTTCTCCAAGGGCCCCTCGCTGGGCGTTCGCCTGCTGGTACTGGTGGTGATGTCGATCGCGTTGATGGTGGTCGACTCGCGCTTCGACCTGCTCAAGCCGGTGCGTGGCCAGATGGGCCTGGTGCTGATGGAATCCTACTGGATCACCGATCTGCCGCAGCGCATGTGGCAGGGCGTGGCCGGCCAGTTCGGCAGCCGCACCGAGCTGATCGCCGAGAACGAGAAACTCAAGACCGAGGCCCTGCTGTTGCAGGGGCGCCTGCAGAAGCTGGCGGCCCTGACCGAGCAGAACGTGCGCCTGCGCGAGTTGCTCAATTCGTCGGCGCTGGTCAACGAGAAGGTCGAGGTCGCCGAGCTGATCGGTGTCGATCCCAATCCGTTCACCCACCGCATCCTGATCAACAAGGGCGAGCGCGACGGCGTGTTCCTCGGCCAACCGGTGCTCGACGCCCGTGGCCTGATGGGCCAAGTGGTCGAGCTGATGCCTTACACCTCGCGGGTGCTGTTGCTCACCGACACCACTCACAGCATTCCGGTGCAGGTCAACCGCAACGGTTTGCGCGCCATCGCCAGTGGCACTGGCAACCCGGAGCGCCTGGAGTTGCGCCACGTGGCCGACACCGCCGACATCAAGGAAGGCGACCTGCTGGTCAGCTCGGGCATGGGCCAGCGCTTCCCGGCCGGCTACCCGGTGGCCACGGTCAACGAAGTGATCCACGATTCCGGCCAGCCGTTCGCCATCGTTCGCGCCATTCCCACCGCCGCGCTCAACCGCAGCCGCTACATGCTGCTGGTGTTCAGCGACCGGCGCACGCCGGAAGAGCGTGCCACCGAAGCGGCGATCGCCCAGGAAGAAGCCGACCGCCAGGGCGCCAGCCATGGCCAGGCCCCGGCCAGCCCGGCGCCCGTCGCGCCAGCCGCCACGCCACCTGCCGCTGCACCCGTGGCGCCGGCACCCGCGGCCAACGGCGCGACCGAGGCCCATCCGCCCGCCGCGCCCGCTCAACCCCGGAGACAATAATGGCCAGCACCCGTAGCAGAAACGGCTGGGCCATCTGGCTGACCTTCGCCATTGGCCTGTTGCTCAGCGTCTCGCCCATGCCGCAGTTCATGGAAGTGTTCCGGCCCATGTGGCTGGCGCTGCTGCTGGCCTTCTGGACCCTTGCCGTGCCCGGCAAGGTCGGCATGACCACCGCGTTCGTGCTTGGCCTGGCCGAAGATGTGCTGTACGGCACCTTGCTTGGCCAGAACGCGCTGATCCTCACCCTGATCACCTTCCTGGTGTTGTCGTTGCAGCAGCGCCTGCGCATGTTCCCCATGTGGCAGCAGAGTCTGGTGATCCTGGTGGTCTTCGGCATCGCCCAGCTGATTCAGCTCTGGCTCAGCGCCTTGACCGGCAATCGCCTGCCGACCCTGGCACTGGTCTGGTCGGCGGTGATCAGCGCCTTGCTCTGGCCTTGGGTCAGCTTCGCCCTGCGCGGCCTGCGCCGTCGCCTGCACATCCACTGACGCGCCGTCATCGACAGGGAGAAGTCCAATGCCCCAGCTGTACCTGGCCTCCGGCTCACCTCGTCGCCGTGAACTGCTGACCCAGATCGGCGTGCCGTTCACTGTCGTCAGCGCGCCCATCGATGAAACCCCGCTGCCGGGCGAAGCGCCGGCGGCCTATGTCGAGCGTCTGGCCCAGGCCAAGGCCGTGGCCGGATTCGCCCATACCGATGAAGCGGGCGTGGTACTGGGCGCCGACACCACCGTGGTGCTCGATGGCCAGATCCTTGGCAAGCCCGAGAATCGCGAGCAGGCGCTGGCCATGCTCGGCGACCTTTCCAAGCGCGAACACCAGGTGCTGACCGCCGTGGCGCTGACCGATGGCCAGCGCAGTGTCAGCCGCTGCGTCAGCACCACCGTGCGTTTTCGCACCATCTCTTTCGAGGAAGCACTGCGCTACTGGGACAGCGGCGAGCCGGTCGACAAAGCCGGTGGCTATGCCATCCAGGGATTGGGCGCGGTGTTCGTCAGCGGCATCGAGGGCAGCTACTCGGCCGTGGTCGGCCTGCCCCTGAGTGAAACCGCCGAACTGCTCGAGCAATTCGGCGTGCCATGTTGGCAACTGCAAGAGGATTCCGCACAGCGCTAGCCAGCCACGCCGCAGCAATCCATCATTACCCCAGACCCCTGACGAGAGCGCGCCATGAGTGAAGAGATCCTGATCAACATCACCCCGATGGAATCGCGCGTGGCGGTGGTGGAGAACGGAGTCCTGCAGGAGGTGCACGTGGAGCGCACCCAGCGCCGTGGCATCGTCGGCAATATCTACAAGGGCAAGGTGGTGCGCGTGCTGCCGGGCATGCAGGCGGCGTTCGTCGACATCGGCCTGGAGCGGGCGGCGTTCATCCATGCCTCGGAAATCTCCCAGCGCGAAGGTTCGGCGGTGGAGACCATCACCGCCCTGGTTCACGAGGGACAGGCGCTGGTGGTGCAGGTCACCAAGGACCCCATCGGCACCAAGGGCGCGCGCCTGACCACCCAGCTGTCGATTCCGTCGCGCTATCTGGTGTACATGCCGCGCAGCAGCCATGTCGGCATTTCGTTGAAGATCGAAGAGGAAGCCGAGCGTGATCGCCTCAAGCAGGTGGTCACCGACTGCATGGCCCAGGAAGAGATGAAGGATGCCGGGGGTTTCATCCTGCGCACCGCCGCCGAGGGCGCCCGTGCCGAGGATATCCTCCAGGACATCCGCTACCTGCGCCGGCTGTGGGAGCAGATCGGCTCGCAGATCCAGACCTGCGGCGCGCCGACCGTCATCTATGAGGACCTCGGCCTGGCCCTGCGCACCCTGCGCGACCTGGTCAACCCGAAGATCGAGAAGATTCGCATCGACTCACGGGAGACCTTCCAGAAAACCACGCAGTTCGTCGCCGAGCTGATGCCCGAAATCGCCGACCGCCTGGAGCATTACCCCGGCGAACGACCGATCTTCGACCTGTACGGTGTCGAGGACGAGATCCAGCGCGCCCTGGAGCGCAAGGTGCCACTCAAGTCCGGTGGCTACCTGGTGGTCGACCCGGCAGAGGCGATGACCACGATCGACGTCAACACCGGCGCCTTCGTCGGCCATCGCAACCTCGAAGAGACGATCTTCAAGACCAACCTCGAGGCGGCCACCGCCATTGCCCGGCAACTGCGCCTGCGCAACATCGGCGGGATCATCATCATCGACTTCATCGACATGGAGGACGAGGAGCACCAGCGCCAGGTCCTGCGTACCCTGGAGAAGCAGCTCGAGCGCGATCACGCCAAGACCAACATCATCGGCATCACCGAGCTGGGCCTGGTGCAGATGACTCGCAAGCGTACCCGCGAGAGCCTCGAACAGGTGCTGTGCGAGCCCTGCGCCGCCTGCCAGGGGCGTGGCAAGCTGAAGACTCCCGAGACGATCTGTTACGAAATTTTCCGCGAGATCCTCCGCGAGGCCCGCGCCTACCAGGCCGAGGGCTACCGGGTGCTGGCCAACCAGAAGGTGGTGGACCGCCTGCTCGACGAGGAATCGGGTAACGTCGCCGAACTGGAGACGTTCATCGGGCGAACCATCCGCTTCCAGGTGGAGTCCATGTATTCCCAGGAACAATACGATGTGGTGCTGCTCTGACCCGTGCTGAAAGCGGTTGCCCCAAGGATGGGCTGGCAAAGCGCTATACACCGGCCATAGTTAAGGGACGACTTGGAGGGCCATGGCCATGGAACGTCTGACCCGCGTTCTGGGCGCCTTGACCCGCTGGGGGCTGGGAATCTGCGCCCTGCTGGCGGTGCTGGTGGCGCTGTATGTCAGCCTCGGTCGGCAACTGGTACCCCTGGTCGCCGAATACCGTGCCGATGCCGAGCTCAAGGCCGAACAGGCCTTGGGCCTGCCCGTGCATGTCGGCGCGCTGGAGGGCCGCTGGAGCGGGCTGGCGCCGGTATTGCGCGTGCGCGACTTGCAACTGGGCGAGGGCGCGGGCGCCTTGCGCCTGGACGATGTCAGGCTGGTGCCGGACCTGTGGGCCAGTATCAAGGCGCGTGAGGTGCGTCTTGCACGTATTCAGCTCAGTGGGTTGCAACTGATCCTGCGTGAAGACGAGCAGGGCGCCTGGGCCCTCGAAGGCCTGCCGAAAAAGGATGATGCACCGTTGGACCCCGCCGATGCGCTCAAGCGCCTTCGCCAGTTGGGGCGCATCGATGTGTTCGACAGTCAGGTCACCCTGCACGCCTGGAAACGCGATCCGCTGACACTCACCTATGTCAGCCTGGGCCTGCAAGCCGGGGCTTCGCGCCAGAGCATCGACCTGCGCGCCACGCTGCCCGATGGTCAGCCCCTGGCCGTGAGCCTGAATAGCCGCGCCAGCGCCAAGACCTGGCGTGACGGGCGGGTGCAGGCTTACCTGAGCCTGCCGCAGAGCGACTGGGCACGCTGGTTGCCGCCGAAGCTGCTGGGCCAGTGGCAGGCCGGGACGCTGCGTGCCGGTGGTGAGTTCTGGGTCGACTGGAGCAAGGGGCAGCTGCAACAGGCGACGGTCCGCCTCAACGCACCGCAGCTCAAGGGCGCCTACACCGGGCGCAAGGCCGTCACCCTGGACAACCTGGCCTTGTCGGCCTGGTTCCAGCGCAACGACCAGGGCTTCGACGTCGCCGTCGATTCACTGGCCATGAGCCTGGGCAAGACCCGTTGGGAGTCCCATCTGCAACTGGCGCAGCGCCCTGGCCAGAATCCGGCCGAGGAAAGCTGGCAGGTGCAGGCCGACCGCCTCGACCTGACGCCGCTGACGCCGTTGATCGATGCCTTGGCGCCGCTGCCGGACAAGCTGATGACCGTGGTCGATGCGCTCAAGGTGACCGGCTCGCTGCGCAATGTACGCCTGGACATCCGTCCCAAGGCCGAAGGTGACCAGCGCGTGCAGTTCGCCGCCAATCTGGAGAAGGTCGGTTTCGACGCCTATCACGGCGCGCCGGCCGCCGGCAACGTGACCGGCGCCATCAGCGGTGATCTCGGCCATGGCGAGCTGCGCCTGGATACCCAGGCGTTCATGCTGCACCTGTACCCGATCTTCGGCAAACCCTGGCACTACCCGAAGGCCAACGCGCGCCTGACCTGGACGCTCGACAAGCAGGCCTTCACCCTGGTCGCCCCCTATATCAAGGTGCTGGGCGACGAAGGCAAGATCGCCGCGGACTTCCTGATCCGCATTCACCTGGAGCCCGGCCACGAAGACTACATGGACCTGCGCGTCGGCCTTACCGAGGGGGATGGGCGCTACACCGCCAAGTACCTGCCCGAGGTGCTCAGCCCGGCACTGGACGAATGGCTGCGCAGCGCCATCGTCAAGGGCAACGTCGATGAGGGCTACTTCCAGTACCAAGGCTCGCTGCACCACGACGCGCCGCCCCACGCCCGGGATATCAGCCTGTTCTTCAAGGTCCATGATGCGGCGCTGGACTTCCAGCCCGGCTGGCCGCAGGTGCAGCAGGTCGACGGCAATGTCTACATCGAGGACACCGGGGTGCGCATCAAGGCCAACCGCGGATTGCTGCTCGACACCCAGGTCAGCGATGTCAGCGTGAACATTCCCCATGTCGAGGGCGATCAGCACAGCCATCTGTTGCTCGAAGGCAACTTCGATGGCCGCCTTGGCGACGGCCTGAAGATCCTCAAGGAAGCGCCCATCGGCACGGGTGAGATCTTCGCCGGCTGGGAAGGCGAGGGGCCGCTCAAGGGCAAGGTCAAGCTCGATATCCCCTTGGCACACGGCCAGCGTCCCAAGGTGCTGGTGGATTTCGCGACCGCTGACGCGACCTTGAAAGTAGCGCCGCCGAGCCTGGAACTGAGCCGCCTGAAGGGCAACTTCAGCTTCGATTTCGACAAAGGCCTCAGCGGCAAGGACATCACCTTGCAGGCGTTCGGCAAACCGGTCAGCGCCCAGATCGCCGCCGAAGGCCAGGACGGGCAGATCCAGACCCGCATCAGCGCCAATGGTCAGGTCGGCCTGAAGGCCTTGACCGACTGGCTGCAATTCCAGCAACCGTTGCCGGTGTCGGGCGAACTGCCCTATCAGTTGCAAGTGATGCTGGGCAGCCGTGACAACCGGCTTACCGTCAACTCATCGCTCAAGGGGCTGGCCATCGACCTGCCGGCACCGTTCGGCAAGAGTGCCGGGGAAACCCGTGACAGTCGCTTCGGGCTATCGCTGCAAGGACCGGAGCGACGCATCGATGCCAGCTACACCGACCTTGCCCGCTTCGCCTATGCCGCGCCCGCCGACAAGCTGGATCAGGGCCGAGGTGAACTGCTGTTGGGCACGGGCGATGCCAGCCTGCCGACCGGCCAGGGCCTGCGTGTGCGCGGTCGGCTCGAGGCGCTGGACCTTGCGCCCTGGCAGCAGCAGATGGAGCGCCTGGCCGGCAAGGACCCGGGCGGCAGCGCGCGGCAGAACCTGCAGGGCGTGGACCTGAGCATCGGCCAGCTCAAGGCCTTCGGCATGGACCTCAACCAGGCGGTGGTCCGCCTGGCGCGTGGCGGTGCGGCCTGGGACCTGCGCCTGGACAGCAAGGAGGTGATCGGCAATGCGCGCATTCCCGATGCCAAGGCCACGCCGATGACCATTCGTCTGCAGACCCTGCGCCTGCCCGCGGCCGACCCGAACGAAGCACAGGACGAAAACGCCCCGGATCCACTGGCCGATATCGATCCACGCAAGGTGCCGCCGCTGGACCTGACCATCGACAAGCTGTATCGCGGCGACGAGCTGTTCGGCAGTGCCACCCTGAAACTGCGGCAGACACCTCGCGGCACGGCGATGAGCGATATCGACCTGGACCTCAAGGGCTTGCATATCGACGGCAGTGGCGGCTGGGAAGGCGAACCCGGCAAGTCGTCGAGCTGGTACAAGGGGCGACTGGACGGCAAGAACCTGGGCGATGTGCTCAAGGCCTGGGGCTTCGCGCCCACCGTGACCAGCCGCGATTTTCGCATGGACGTGGATGGCCGGTGGTCGGGCTCGCCAGCCTGGGTCAGCCTCAACCGTTACTCCGGCAGCCTCGACGCAGCCTTGCGCAGCGGCCAGTTCGTCGAAGTCGAAGGCAGCGCCCAGGCCCTGCGGGTGTTCGGCCTGCTCAACTTCAACTCCATCGGTCGACGCCTGCGCCTGGACTTCTCCGACCTGTTCAGCAAGGGCCTGGCCTACGACCGGGTCAAGGGCCTGCTGGTGGCCAGCGAAGGGGTCTACGTGACCCGCGAGCCGATCACCGTCACTGGGCCGTCGAGCAATTTCGAACTCGACGGCACCATGGACTTCGTTCGTGACCGGGTCGATGCCAAGCTGCTGGTGACCTTGCCGGTGACCAACAACTTGCCGCTGGCCGCGTTGATCGTCGGCGCGCCGGCGGTCGGTGGCGCGCTGTTCCTGGTCGATCGTTTGATCGGTGATCGGGTGGCGCGCTTCGCCAGCGTGCACTATCGCGTCGAGGGGCCGATCAAAGAGCCTAGAATCACCTTTGTGAAACCTTTCGATAAATGAGCCCGGGGTGGCGATGATCTCAGCAGTGATCCAGATGGTCAGCCAGGACGATGTGTTGGCCAACCTGCAGCGTGCCAGGGTGTTGCTGGAACAGGCCGCCGCGGGTGGCGCTCGGCTGGCGGTGCTGCCCGAGAACTTCGCCGCCATGGGCCGGCGCGATGCCGCGGCGATCGGTCGGGCCGAAGCGCTGGGCGAAGGGCCGATCCTGCCCTGGTTGAAACGCACCGCTCGCGACCTCAGGTTATGGATTGTCGCCGGCACCTTGCCGCTGCCACCGGTCGGCGAGCCGGATGCCAAGGCGCATGCTTGCTCGCTGCTGATCGACGAGCACGGCGAGATCGCCGCGCGCTACGACAAGCTGCACCTGTTCGATGTGGACGTGGCCGACAACCGCGGGCGTTACCGGGAGTCCGACGATTATGCCCATGGCAGCCAGGTGGTGGTGGCCGACACACCCGTCGGCCGCCTGGGCCTGTCGGTGTGCTATGACCTGCGCTTCCCCGAGCTGTACAGCGCCTTGCGCGCCGCCGGGGCAGAGCTGATCAGCGCGCCGGCGGCGTTCACCGCGGTGACCGGTGCGGCGCACTGGGAAGTGCTGATTCGCGCGCGGGCCATCGAGACCCAGTGCTATGTATTGGCGGCCGCCCAGGGCGGCCTGCATCCGGGGCCGCGGGAAACCCACGGCCAGGCGGCGATCGTCGACCCCTGGGGGCGGATCGTCGCGCAACAGGCGCGGGGCGAAGCGGTATTGCTCGCCACGCGCGACAGTGAAGAACAGGCGTCCATCCGGGCGCGCATGCCGGTGGTCACGCACCGGCGCTTTTTCTCGCAGGACGCCTTGCGGCCTGCGCACACCTCGGAGTGACTATGAGCGAGATTTTATCCACCGTCAGCGAGCAGCTCCTGGCCCCGGGCGGTCTGACCCTCGACAGCTTGCAGACGGTACTGGGCGAGCTGGCCGGGCCCGGCATCGACGCCGCCGACCTGTACTTCCAGGGCCAGATCTCGGAGACCTGGGCGCTGGAGGACGGCATCGTCAAGGAAGGCAGTTTCAACCTCGATCAGGGCGTGGGCGTGCGCGCCCAGTCCGGCGAGAAGACTGGCTTCGCCTACAGCAACGCGATCAACCTCGAAGCCCTGACTTCCGCGGCCCGCGCGGCCCGTTCGATTTCCCGCGCTGGGCAGAACGGCAAGGTGCAGGCGTTCCGTAGTCAGGACGTGACCGCGCTGTATGCGCAGGACAACCCACTGGATGTGCTCAGCCGTGCCGAGAAGGTCGAGCTGCTCAAGCGTGTCGATGCCGCCACCCGCGCCCTCGATCCGCGCATCCAGCAGGTCAGCGTGAGCATGGCTGGGGTCTGGGAGCGCATCCTGGTCGCCGCCACCGATGGCAGCCTGGCCGCCGATGTGCGGCCGCTGGTGCGTTTCAACGTCAGTGTGATCGTCGAGCACAATGGTCGTCGCGAGCGCGGCGGGCAGGGTGGTGGTGGCCGCACCGACTACCGTTTCTTCACCGAGGAGCGGGTGATGGGCTATGCCCGCGAGGCGCTGCGCCAGGCCCTGGTCAACCTCGAGGCGATCCCGGCGCCGGCCGGCACGCTGCCGGTGGTGCTTGGCCCAGGCTGGTCGGGCGTGCTGCTGCACGAGGCGGTCGGCCACGGCCTGGAAGGCGACTTCAACCGCAAGGGCAGCTCGGCGTTTAGTGGCCGGATCGGCGAGAAAGTGGCCTCGAGCCTGTGCACCATCGTCGACGACGGTACCCTGGAGGGTCGTCGCGGCTCGCTCAGCGTCGATGATGAAGGCACGCCGACCGAATGCACCACGCTGATCGAGAACGGCATCCTCAAGGGCTACATGCAGGACAAGCTCAATGCCCGCCTGATGGGCATGGCGGTGACCGGCAACGGCCGGCGTGAATCCTACGCCCACCTGCCGATGCCGCGCATGACCAACACCTACATGCGCGCTGGCGACAGCGATCCCGAGGAAATCATCAAGTCGGTGAAGAAGGGCATCTACTGCGCCAATCTCGGCGGTGGCCAAGTGGACATCACCAGCGGCAAGTTCGTGTTCTCCACCAGCGAGGCCTACCTGATCGAGGACGGCAAGATCACCGCGCCGGTCAAGGGCGCGACCTTGATCGGCAATGGCCCGGAGGCGATGCGGGGGGTATCGATGGTCGGTAACGACCTGGCGCTGGACAGCGGCGTGGGCACGTGCGGGAAGGATGGACAATCGGTGCCGGTGGGCGTTGGCCAGCCGACCCTGAAGCTGGATGCCATTACCGTGGGCGGTACCGGCGCTTGACGCCGAACCTTGTGGGAGCGGGTTTACCCGCGAAGAAGGCGACGCGGTGTATGGCACCGGCTGCGCCGGTGTTCGCGGGTGAACCCGCTCCCACAGAGGGCATCCATGCTTACCTGTGAGGGCGAACCGGTTCTGGGTTTAACGCAGGCCGCGCTGGACCTCGTCGAGGTCGCGGATGTACTTGAACACTTTACGCGCAGCCGCCGGCGGCTTGTTCCGCGCCTTCTCGTGCTGGGCATGACGGATCAGCGAGCGCAGGTGCTGGCGATCGGTGTCGGGGAACTCGTTGACGAAGCGCTCGAGGTCCTCGTCGTTGCCGTCGATCAGGCGGTCGCGCCAGCGCTCGAGGCCGTGGAAGCGCTCGTTGTACTGGCGGGTCGAGCTGTCGACCTGCTCGAGCACGGCATGGATGGCGTCCAGGTCCTGCACGCGCATCAGCTTGCCGACGAACGACATGTGGCGTTTGCGGGCGCCGTGGGCGGTGTGCTTGCTGGCTTCCTCCAGCGCCTTGCGCAGCTCGTCGGTGAGCGGCAGGCGAGCCAGGGTGTCGGCCTTGAGGGTGGTGAGGCGCTCACCGAGCTCGACCAGCGCATGCAGCTCGCGCTTGATCTGGGTTTTGCTTTTTTCGCCATCGAAGGCGTCGTCGTAAGAATCAACCATGGGGGCAGTCCGCAGGAAATCGCCGCCATGATAACCAGTCGGGGGCCGCTTGTCCGGCCCGGTCGTAGAATGACCCAAGCCGTACGCAGAATTTTCAGTGGAGAGAACCATGAGTGCAGTCCAGAGCGTAGGCCCCAAGGACCTGCCGGCGTTGCAGGAGCAGGTCGAGGCGATCGTCGCCGAGGCGCGCCGCCAGGGCGCCAGCGCCTGCGAAGTGGCGGTGTCGCTGGAGCAGGGCCTGTCCACCACGGTGCGCCAGCGCGAAGTCGAGACCGTCGAGTTCAATCGCGACCAGGGCTTTGGCATCACCCTCTACGTAGGCCAGCGCAAGGGCTCGGCCAGCACCTCGGCCAGCGGCCCTGAGGCGATCCGCGAGACCGTCGCGGCGGCCCTGGCAATCGCCAAGCACACCTCCGAGGACGAGTGTTCGGGGCTGGCCGATGCCGCCTTGATGGCCCGCGAGATCCCTGACCTGGACCTGTACCACGACTGGGACATCGAGCCGCAGAAGGCCATCGAGATGGCGCTGGCCTGCGAGGCGGCGGCCTTCGACGCCGACAAGCGCATCCTCAATGCCGATGGCACCACCCTCAACACCCACCAGGGCGTGCGGGTCTATGGCAACAGCCATGGCTTCATCGGCGGCTACGCGTCCACCCGGCACAGCCTGAGCTGCGTGATGATCGCCGAGGGCGATGGACAGATGCAGCGTGACTACTGGTATGACGTCAACCGCCAGGGCCAGCTTTTGGCCGACCCGCGCAGCATCGGCCAGCGCGCCGCGCAACGTGCCGCCAGCCGCCTGGGCGCCCGCCCGGTGCCGACCTGCGAGGTGCCGGTGCTGTTCTCGGCCGAGCTGGCCGGTGGCCTGTTCGGCAGCTTCCTCTCGGCGATTTCCGGCGGCAACCTGTACCGCAAGTCGTCCTTCCTCGAGGGCTGCCTCGGCCAGCGCCTGTTCCCCACCTGGCTGACCCTCGACGAACGCCCGCACATTCCGCGTGCATTGGGTAGCGCGGCATTCGACGGTGATGGCCTGGCCACCTACGCCAAGCCGTTCGTCGACAAGGGCGAGCTGGTGTCCTACATCCTCGGCACCTATTCCGGGCGCAAGCTGCAACTGCCGAGCACCGCCAACGCCGGTGGCGTGCACAACCTGTTCGTCACCCATGGCGTGGAGGACCAGGCGGCGCTGATCCGGCGCATGGGGCGCGGCCTGCTGGTGACCGAGCTGATGGGGCATGGCCTGAACATGGTGACTGGTGACTATTCGCGTGGTGCTGCGGGCTTCTGGGTCGAAAATGGCGAGATCCAGTTCCCGGTCCAGGAAGTGACCATCGCCGGCAATATGAAGGACATGTTCCAGCAGATCGTGGCGATCGGCAGCGATATCGAGACCCGCAGCAATATCCACAGTGGCTCGGTGCTGATCGAGCGGATGACGGTGGCTGGCAGCTGATCGGCGCTCTATTGGCTGGGGAGCGTGGGAGCGGGCTTGCCCCGCGATAATCTCACCTGCAATCGCGAGGCAAGCTCGCTCCCACGCTGCCCTGCTCATGTCTTGCAAAGGACCCGGCCATCGCGCCGGGTTTCTTTTGCCTATCGTCTAGCTTGAACTGATTCTATTTATCACTTAATAATGAATATCATTATCCAGTCACCCGGCGATGATGTTCATGAAACCCGTCCTCCACGAACTGCCCTACCTGGAAAACTGGCGCTGGCTCAGCCGTCGCATCCGCTGCGCCCTCGAACCCGACGAGCCGCGCCTGATCGAGCACTACCTGGCCGAAGGCCGCTACCTGGTGTGCTGCACCGAGACCTCGCCCTGGACGGTGGCGCTGACCGCCTTCCGCCTGCTGCTGGATACCGCCAACGACCGCATGCTGCCCTGGCATTGGCGCTGCCTGTGCCTGGACCAGGCCTGGCGTCCGTTGCTGGACCTGCGCAACCTCGATCGCCGCGAACAGAACCAACGCTGGCAGCCCTATGCGCTGCAGCTCGCCAACTGCGTGCTGCTGCCGTCGATTTCTCCCGAAGAACTGATGCAAGGACTTGAAGACGATGAGTGATACCCGTATCGAGCGTGACAGCATGGGTGAGCTGCAGGTGCCGGCCCAGGCCCTGTACGGCGCCCAGACCCAGCGCGCGGTCGACAACTTCCCGGTCAGTGGCAAGCCGATGCCGACCCAGTTCATCCGTGCCCTGCTGCTGGCCAAGGCTGCGGCGGCCAAGGCCAATGTCGAGCTTGCGCAACTGAGCGCGGGGCAGGGCGAGGCCATCGTCAAGGCGGTGGAGCAGCTGCTGGCCGGCGATTTCATCCAGCACTTCCCGGTGGATGTGTTCCAGACCGGTTCCGGCACCAGCTCGAACATGAACGCCAACGAGGTCATCGCCACCCTGGCCAGTCGCGTGCTGGGCGAGCCGGTCAACGCCAACGACCACGTCAACTGTGGCCAGAGCAGCAACGACATCATCCCCACCACCATTCATGTCAGCGCGGCCCTGGCCCTGCACGAGCAACTGCTGCCGGCCCTGCGGCACCTGACCCAGGTGATCGACGCCAAGGCGGTCGAAGTGCACCAGTACGTGAAGACCGGCCGCACTCACCTGATGGACGCCATGCCGGTGCGCATGAGCCAGGTGCTCGGCGGTTGGGCGGCGCAGATCAAGGGCGCCCAGGCGCATATCGAAGACACGTTGCCGAGCTTGCAGGCGCTGGCCCAGGGCGGTACCGCCGTGGGGACCGGGATCAACGCCCATCCGCAGTTTGCCGCCGGTTTCGCCCGCCAGCTCAGCGGCCTGACCAAGGTCGAGTTCACCCCGGGAGAGAACCTGTTCGCCCTGATCGGCTCCCAGGACACTGCCGTGGCGCTCTCGGGCCAGCTCAAGACGGCCGCCGTGGCGCTGATGAAGATCGCCAACGACCTGCGCTGGATGAACTCCGGCCCCCTTGCCGGCCTCGGCGAAATCGAACTGCAAGGGCTGCAACCGGGCTCTTCGATCATGCCGGGCAAGGTCAACCCGGTGATCCCGGAGGCCACCGCGATGGTCGCCGCCCAGGTGATCGGCAACGACGCCACCATCGCCGTGGCCGGCCAGTCGGGCAACTTCGAGCTGAACGTGATGCTGCCGGTGATCGCCCGCAACCTGCTGGAGAGCATCGAGCTGCTGGCCAACGTCAGTCGCCTGCTGGCCGACAAGGCCATCGCCAGCTTCAAGGTCAACGAAACCAAACTCAAGGAAGCGCTGTCGCGCAACCCGATCCTGGTCACCGCGTTGAACCCGATCATCGGCTACCTCAAGGCCGCCGAAATCGCCAAGACCGCCTACAAGCAGGGGCGGCCGATCATCGAGGTGGCGCTGGAACACACCGACCTGTCGCGTGACCAGCTCGAAGCCCTGCTGGACCCGGAAAAACTCACCGCTGGCGGCATCTGAGCCAAGGCCGCCCTGGAGGCACGTCATGCAGCACTGGAGACGCACCACGCAAACCGCCAATCGCCTGTTCGAGCAGGGTGAGCTGGTCGATGCCCGGGAACACTGCCTGCAAGCGCTGGCGCTGGCCCAGGTGCTGTTCGAGCGCTGGCATGACGTCGACGAAGCGGTGGCCGCGCTGGTCATCGCCCATCACAACCTGGCTGACCTGCACCTGCGCCTGAACCAGCCGCACGAAAGCGCCGACTACCTGTGTGCCGCCCACCAGCGGCTGCTCCAGGCCAGCCAGGACCAGCGTCTGCCCCAGGCGCTGCGCGATGCCGCGTTGCGCCACAGCGGGCGCACCTACACCGAATTGCTGAGTTTCATCGCCGAATACGGCCAGTATCCGCGCACCGAACGCCTGCTCAATCGCCAGGCGCCGGCTGCCAGCGAGCTGGCCGCACAAACGGATATCACTGATCGCACACCCGCCTACGGAATCCACTGATATGCCCCATACCTTGCCTGCTTTGCCTTACGCCTACGATGCGCTGGAACCGCACATCGATACCCAGACCATGGAGATCCACCACAGCAAGCACCACCAGACCTATATCAACAACCTCAACGCCGCCATCGAAGGCACCGAGTGGGCCGAATGGCCGGTGGAAAAGCTGGTGGGCGCGGTCAAGCAGCTGCCCGAGAAGCTGCAGGGCGCGGTGATCAACCAGGGCGGCGGGCACGCCAACCACACGTTGTTCTGGACCGTGATGTCGCCCAAGGGCGGCGGCCAGCCCCACGGGCAGGTGGCCAAGGCCATCGAAACGCAACTCGGCGGTTTCGAGGCATTCAAGGAGGCCTTCACCAAGGCCGCGCTGACGCGCTTCGGCAGCGGCTGGGCCTGGCTCAGCGTGACCCCGGAGAAAAAACTGGTGGTGGAGAGCAGCGGCAACCAGGACAGTCCGCTCATGCATGGCAACACGCCGATCCTCGGCCTGGACGTGTGGGAGCACGCCTACTACCTGAAGTACCAGAACCGTCGTCCGGAATACATTGGCGCGTTCTACAACGTGGTCGACTGGGCCGAAGTCGAACGTCGCTACCTTGAAGCCTTGAAGTGAGTCGAACCGGTATGCGCTCGCAGGTGTTGTCTGTCGGCAGTGTGCGTCTGTTCCGCCAGGCGCTGGGGACTTTGCTGTTGCTGGTCGGCAGTGCCTTGCTGGTGGCTCGGGGCATCGCCTGGCTCGACTTGGAGCCGCGCATGTTGCGGGCCCTGGAGGGCGGTGCCCTGTGCGCGTTGGGCACGGCGCTGGGCGCGGTACCGGTGCTGGTCATTCGCAACATGCCGGTGGCCCTGGCCGATACCCTGTTGGGCTTCGGCGCGGGCGTGATGCTTGCGGCCACCGCGTTTTCCCTGATCATTCCCGGGCTGGGGGCGGCCCTGTCCATCGGCTTCACTCCCTGGGGAGCCGGCGCCCTGATCAGCGCGGGCTTGCTGTTCGGGGCCCTGTGCCTGTTCCTGGTCGACCTGAAGGTCTCCGGGGCTTCACCCGAGGCCCTGGTGGGCACGGCGCAGCAGCCGGTGATCGCGGCACGGATCTGGTTGTTCGTCATCGCGATCATTGCCCACAACATTCCCGAAGGCATGGCCATTGGCGTTTCCGCCGGTGGCGGCATGCCCGATGCCGACAGCCTGGCCATGGGCATCGCCCTGCAGGATGTGCCGGAAGGGCTGGTGATCGCGCTGGTGCTGGCAGGGGCGGGCATGCCGCGTTTCAAGGCGTTCCTGATCGGCGCCGCGTCCGGGCTGGTCGAGCCGTTGGCGGCGGTGGTCTGTGCCTGGCTGGTGAATGTCGCCGAGCTGCTGCTGCCGTTGGGTCTGGCCTGTGCGGCGGGGGCGATGTTGCTGGTGGTGACCCAGGAGGTCATTCCCGAGTCGCGCAGCAATGGGCATCACCGTTTGGCGAGTCTGGGGCTGTGTGTCGGGTTCTGCCTGATGATGGTCATGGACACGGCGCTGTCCTGAGCTCGGCACGGCCCCTGTAGGAGCGGCCTTGTGTCGCGAAAG
>NZ_JAOCDM010000119.1 GCF_029840925.1 Pseudomonas sp. GD03858 | reverse complement strand
TCCCGAATGGCTCCTGCCGGGGTCAAGCAATCGATTGCAGCGCAGCGCCTTGTAGGAGCGGCCTTGTGTCGCGAAAGGGCTGCAAGGCAGCCCCGGCCTTCTATGCGAAAACGCCGGAAATCGGGGGCGCTGTGCGCCCCTTTCGCGACACAAGGCCGCTCCTACACGGGTGGTGCTTTACGGCTAGCGGCGCACCACGCCCGGCAGCACGCAGAGCATTTCGAACAGCAGGTTGGCCCCCAGCAGTGAGGTGTTGCCGGTGGTGTCGTAGGGTGGGGAGACTTCGACCAGGTCGCAGCCGATCAGGTCCAGGCCGTGGCAGCCGCGGATGATCTCCATCGCCTGGATGGTGGTCAAGCCGCCGATCTCCGGCGTGCCGGTGCCGGGCGCCCAGGCCGGGTCGATGCCGTCGATGTCGAACGACAGGTACACCGGGCCGCCGCCGACCTTCTCGCGCACTTCGGCCATCAACGGTGCCAGCGACTTGTGCCAGCATTCCTCGGCCTGGACCACACGGAAGCCCTGGCGGCGGCTCCAGTTGAAGTCGTCGGCGGTGTAGCCCTGGGCGCGCAGGCCGATCTGCACCACGCGCTCGCAGTCGAGCAGGCCCTCTTCCACGGCGCGGCGGAAGGTGGTGCCGTGGGCGATCTTCTCGCCGAACATGTGGTCGTTGACGTCGGCGTGGGCATCGATGTGCACCAGGCCGATCTTGCCGTGTTTCTTGTGCAGGGCACGCAGGATCGGCAGGGTGATGGTGTGGTCGCCACCCAGGGTCAACGGGATGATGTTGTGCTCGAGGATTTCGTCGTAGGCCTCTTCGATGATGCGCACGGCGTCGAGCAGGTTGAAGGTGTTGATCGCCACGTCACCGATGTCGGCCACCGACAGCGAGTCGAATGGCGCGGCGCCGGTGGCCATGTTGTACGGGCGGATCATCACCGACTCGGCGCGGATCTGCCGTGGGCCGAAGCGGGTGCCGGAGCGCAGCGAGGTGCCGATGTCCAGGGGCACGCCGATGAACGCGGCATCAAGGCCTTCGGCGCTTTGCAGGTGGGGGAGGCGGAGCATGGTGGCGATGCCGCCGAAACGCGGCATTTCGTTGCCGCCCAGTGGTTGGTGGAGAATCTTGTCCACGGTGGGCCTCATCAGTCGGTCGATTGTTCTGTTTGTTCGAACCTGTGCCGCCGCGCGCCTCGTTCGTCTGGTCTTGTCGGCGGGCAGGGACATTTCGGCCAAGTCTGCGCAAGGTAGTGCGCTGGAAGAATCGCTACCGACAAATACTTACTTCAGGAAAATCTGAACTATCGACCTGAAGGCAGGTTAGACTCTGGCGATTTCCAGCCTGCGGAACCCAGCGCCATGGCCTCATCGCTGCCCGATCTGAAACTGCTGCGTATCTTCGCCAGCGTGGTGCGTCATCAGGGGTTCGCCAACGCCCAGCGCGACCTCAACCTGTCCACCTCGGCCATCAGCACCTACATGAGCCAGTTGGAGGGGGCGCTGGGGATCGTGCTTTGTCATCGTGGCCGTGGTGGTTTCAGCCTGACCAGCAAGGGCGAGCTGTTCCATCAGGAGACGTTGCGCCTGCTCGGTGAGCTGGACGGCTTCGAGCAGTACGCGGCGGCGCTCAAGGGCGAGCTGCGCGGCACCCTCAACCTGGGCGTGATCGACTCCACCGTCGGCGATCGCGCCCTGCCGCTGGCCGAGGCGATTGGCGCCTACAGCCAGGAGCACCCGGCCGTGCACCTGCACCTGTCGGTCTCCAGCCCCTACGAGCTGCAGTTGGGCGTGCAGGACAATCGCCTGGATCTGGCGATCGGTGCGTTCTCCTCGCGCATGAGCGGGCTGGTCTACCAGCCGCTGTATCGCGAGCAGCACTGGCTCTACTGCAGCAATCGTCACCCGCTGTTCGGCGAGCGGCGTATCCCGGAGCCGGTGATCACCCAGCAGCGCATGGTCGGGCGTGGCTACTGGAGCCAGGCGGAGCTGGCCCGGCATGGCTTCAAGCACAGCGCGGCGACGGTGGAGAGCATGGAGGCGCAGCTGATCCTGATCCTTTCCGGCGCCTACATTGGCTACCTGCCCGAGCATTACGCCCAGGCCTGGGTCGACAAGGGCGACCTGCGGGTACTGTCGCCCGCGACGTTCGGCTACCAGGCACCGTTCTCACTGATCATTCGCCGTGGCCGGAGCCGTGAACCCTTGATCCAGACGTTCCGCGACCTGCTAAAGAGCCAGCTCAACGTGGGCTGAGCGAGGTCGTTTTCAGCGCATTCCGTCTGCTTCAGACCATTTCCTACAAAACTTGACCGATGGCGTGCTGGCCATCTGCTAAATATCTACTTGCTCTGATGATTTTCCCATTCATCTGGATAAGCAAGGGACCGCCAACGATGCGCATGAATTTGCCCGTCACTGAGCACGAAAGAACCTTTCCCCAGGACCAGCGGCTGATCTCCACCACCGACCTGAACAGCCGCATCACCTATTGCAACGACGCATTCGTGGCCATCAGCGGTTTCACCTACGACGAACTGGTCGGCCAGCCGCACAACCTGGTACGCCACCCCGACATGCCGCCAGCGGTCTTCGGTCATATGTGGGACACCATCAAGCAGGGCAAGCCCTGGATGGGTGTGGTCAAGAACCGCGCCAAGAACGGGGATTTCTACTGGGTCAGCGCCTATGTCACGGCGGTTTACGAGAATGGTCGGATCAGCGGCTACGAGTCGGTACGCTCGGTACCGACCCGGGACCAGATCCGCCGTGCCGAGAAACTGTATGCCCGCCTGCGTGCCGGGCGCTCGCCGGTACCGCTTGCCGCACGCCTGGGGCATGACGTCGGCCATGGCTGGCCGCTGATCGTCGCGGGACTGCTGTCGGCCGCCGCTTATCTCTGGCTGCCGTCCTATGCCGCGCTGGGCGTGCTGACGGCCAGCCTGCTGGCGGCCTGGTACGTGGTCGAGCACCGGCAGAACCAGTCGATCCGGCGCACGCTCGACGAGCACCCCAAAGCTTTCACCAGCCCGCTGGTGGCGCTGACCTACAGTGACAATCCGGGCCTGCAGGGGCAACTCGACCTGGCGATCATCAGCGAGGAGGCCCGTCTGCAGACCGCGCTGACCCGGCTGGTCGACGCCGGTGTCGGGGTCAAGTCGCGGGCTGCGCAGTCCGCCGGTCTGTCCGATGCGCAGGCGCAGATGCTCGACCGCCAGCGCAGCGAGACCGACCAGTCGGCCACCGCCATCGCGCAGATGGCGGCGACCATCCAGCAGGTCACCCACAACGTGCAGACCACCGCCCATGCCGCCAGCGACGCCGACCAACTGGCCCAGCAGGGCAGCGAACTGGCGCAACAGAGCTTGCGGGCCATGGGCAGCATGAGCGAGGCGGTGAGCGATATCGGACAGGCGGTCAACGCCCTGGCCGAGCAGACCCAGTCGATCGGCAGCGTGGTGGATGTGATCACCTCGATCGCCGAACAGACCAATCTGCTGGCGCTCAACGCGGCCATCGAGGCGGCTCGGGCCGGCGAGCAGGGCAGGGGCTTCGCCGTGGTCGCCGATGAAGTCCGTTCCCTGGCGCAGCGCACCCGTGCCTCGACCGACGAGATCCATCACATCATCTCCACCTTGCGTAGCGGGGCCGATCGCGCGGTGGCCAGTGCCAGCCGTGGGCAGCAGATCTCCAGTGACAGCGTGCACAGTGTCGAGGCGGTGCAGGGGGCGTTGTCGGGCATCGCCCAGGCGGTCAGCCGCATCACCGGCATGAGCCAGCAGATGGCCACGGCGTCCGAGCAGCAGAGCCATGTGGCCGAAGACATCAACCAGCAGATCGTGCGCATCGCCCATCTGTGCGACGAGAGCGCGGGTCAGGCCAAGCAAGGAGCCGAGATCAGCCAGGACCTGGAACGGATGGCGGAGTACCTGCATAGCCTGGCTGAGCGGTTCAACCGATAAGCCCAGGTTTGCAGGCCCATTCGCGGGCAAGCCCGCTCCCACAGGTAGAGCACCAGCCTCGCAGCTTGTGTGATTCGTGTGGGAGCGGGCTTGCCCGCAAAGCGGGCCCAAGATCCCGGTCTGTGGCAAAATCCCTCCGCCAACGGAGCCCCTCATGTCCAGACCTCGCTGCGAGCGTTGCCAGCGCCCGCTCACCCATTGCCTTTGCCCACTGATCCCGCGCCTCGACAGCCGCACCCGCGTGGTCGTGCTGCAACACCCCAGTGAAACCACCCACGCCCTGAACACCGCACGTCTGGCTGCCCTTGGGCTGGTCAATGCCGAGCTGCGGATCGGCGAAGTGTTCGACAATCTGGACGCGCTACTGGCCACGCCGGGCTATCGCCCGGTGCTGCTGTTCCCCGGTGACGAGGCCGAGCTCCTGCAAGGCTATGGGCAAGGCGCCGGCCTGCCGCTGATGCTGATCGTGCCGGATGGCACCTGGCGCAAGGCGCGCAAGCTGCTGTACCTGAATCCACTGCTCGATGCATTGCCACGGGTGACCCTGGACAGCGTCCAGCCATCGCGCTATCGCTTGCGCAAGGCACCGGAGCCGGGCGCCTTGTCGACGCTCGAAGCGGTGGTGCGAGCATTGAATGTGCTGGAGGCACCGGCAGGGTTCGATGCCTTGCTGCGCCCGTTCGAGGTGTTGATCGAAGGCCAGATCGAGGCCATGGGTGCCGAGACGTTCCAGCGCAATCACGGGCCAGGCTGAGGGGGCTGTCAGCGCTCGCGCAAGGCTTCCGTGCGCGCCTTCATCACAGGTTTCAACAGGTAGTCCAGCACGCTCTTCTGCCCGGTGATGATATCCACCGTGGCCACCATTCCCGGAATGATCAGCAGCGGCTTGTTGTCGCCGCCCAGGTGGTTCTTGTCGGTGCGCACCTGGATCAGGTAGAACGCATTGCCCTTGTCGTCGGTGACGGTATCGGCGCCGATCAGTTCCAGCTTGGCCTTCAACCCACCGTAGATGGTGTAGTCGTAGGCGCTGAACTTGACCATCGCGGTCTGCCCCGGATGCAGGAACGCCACGTCCTGCGGCCGCACCTTGGCTTCGATCAGCAGGTTGTCCTCGATCGGCACGATCTCCACCAGGTCGCTGCCGGGCTGCACCACGCCGCCGATGGTGTTGACCTTGAGCAGCTTGACGATGCCGCGCACCGGCGACACCACGGTGGTGCGGTTGACCCGGTCGTCGATGGCGATGCTGGTGGCGGTGATCTTGGAAAGCTCCGTGCGCTTGTCGTTGAGCTCCTTGGCGGCGTCGGAGCGGAAACTGGCGTCCGATTCCTGGATCTTGCTGCGAATCTCGGCGATCGCCGCCTCGGCGCGGGGGATGGCGAGGTTGGTGGCGTTGAGCTGGCCGCGCGCTTCGACCGTGCGCTGCTTGAGGCGCAGGATTTCCACCGGGGAGATCGCGCCCTTGCCCACCAGCGGCGCGGACATGTCCAGTTCCTGCTGCAGCAGGCCGAGGGCGGAGCGGTACTGCTCGACCTTGGAGCGGAACTCGGCCAGCTCCTGGGTCTTCTGCCGCAGCTGTTCGTTGAGGGTCTGCTTCTCGCTGGCCAGGCGGCGCTGGCGCGAGTCGTACAGGGCGGCTTCATCCTCGGCGACCTGTGGCGCCTTGGCGCGTACTTCCTGCGACAACACGAAAGGACGGCCTTCGGACTCGGCCGATAGCCGTTCCACCTGAGCGGTGAGGGCATAGCGGTCGGCCTCGCTCTCACCCTTGTTCGATTTGAAGCGGGTATCGTCCAGGCGCAGCAGGGTGGCGCCTTTGTCGACCATCTGGCCTTCGCGCACGAAAATCTCGGTGACGATGCCGCCTTCGAGGTTCTGCACCACCTGCACCTTGCTCGACGGAATGGCTTTGCCTTCGCCGACGGTGACTTCGTCGAGCACCGCGAAGTTGGCCCAGGCCAGCGCCACCAGCAACAGGATCGCCGCCAGCCATACGGTCAGGCGTGACAGGCTGGGCGAGTCCTGCAGGGTGGCGCCAGCCAGCTCCGGCATGTAGTCGCGTTCGGCGCGCTTGTCGGTGCCCTGGAGGTAGCTGCGTATGCTGTGGATGATGGGCATGTCGTACCTCACCTGGAATTTGACGAGGCCCCTGTGGGAGCGGGTTTACCCGCGAATGCTTTAGTGGCCTCACCGATGCTCTCGCGGGTAAACCCGCTCCCACAGAGACCAAGTCGTCTTTTGTGTCTTACAGTGCCGCGCCGATACGGCCCTTGCGCAGCGCGTCGATGACCGCGTCCTTCGGCCCGTCGGCGACGATCTTGCCGTTGTCCAGCACCAGTAGCCGGTCCACCAGGCTGAGCATCGAGGTGCGGTGGGTGACCAGCAGCAGGGTCTTGCCCGGCACCCAGTTCAGCAGGCGCTGGCGCAGTTGCTCCTCGCTGCTGTTGTCCATGTGGCTGGTGGGCTCGTCGAGGATCAGGATCGGTGGTTCCAGCAGCAGTGCCCTGGCCAGCAGCACCGCCTGGCGCTGGCCGCCGGAAAGCAGTTGGCCGCGCTCGCCCACCGGGCGGTCGAATCCTTGCGGATGCTGGCGGGCCAGCTCGCTGACGCCTGCCAGTTCGGCCACCTCGAGCATGCGCGCGTCGCTGACGTGACGAGCGCCCAGGGTCAGGTTGTCGCGCAGGCTGCCGGCCAGCAGCGGCAGATCGTGGGCCACGTAGCCGAGCTGATTGCGCAGGTCGGCGATGTCCAGTTGGCGAAGGTCGAGGTTGTCCAGCAGCACCTGGCCTTCGTCGGGATGATGGAAGCCCATCAGCAGGCGCGCCAGGGTGCTCTTGCCCGAACCGCTGCGGCCGATGATGCCGATCCGTTCGCCTGGCTTGACTGTGACACTCACGTCATTGAGGGCCGGAGCGCTCTGGCCCGGGTAGCGGAAGGTGGCGTGGTTGATGCCGATGCCGCCCTGCAGCGCGGTGTGTTCCAGGGCCTGCTGGTCAGCCTGGCGCTCCTGGGGCAGGCTCATCAGGGCGTCGGTGCTGCGCATGGTCAGTTGCGCTTGCTGGTAGCGGGTGATCAGCCCGGCGATCTGCCCCAGCGGCGCGAGCACCCGGCTGCCGAGCATGTAGCTGGCCACCAGCGCGCCGACGCTGAGGTTGCCGGCGATGATGCTGTAGACCCCGGCGACGATGGTGGCCATGCCGCAGAACTGCTGGATGAACAGGGTGCCGTTGCTGGCCAGTGACGACAGGTTGCGGGCATGGGCGTCGAGGCGGGCGATGGCGCCATTGGTGTGCTCCCACTGGTACTGGCGCTCGCTTTCGGCGCCACAGGCCTTGAGGGTTTCCAGGCCGCCCAGGGTCTCGATCAGCAGGGCCTGGCGCACCGCGCCCAGGCTCAGGCTCTTTTGTACCGTGTCACGCAGGCGTACCTGGATGAACAGGGCCAGGCCCACGGCCACCGGGAACGCGATCAGCGGGATCACCACCAGCCAGCCACCGAGCAGGCCGATCACCAACAGCATCAGGGCCACGAATGGCAGGTCGATGATGCTGGTCAGGGTCACGGCGGTGAGGAATTCGCGCAGCCCCTGGAAGTCATGGATGCTTTGGGCGAAGCCGCCGATGGTGGCCGGGCGGGCCTTCATGCTCATGCCGGTGATGCGTTCGAACAGGGTGGCGGAGAGAATCAGGTCGGTCTTCTTGCCTGCCTGGTCCAGCAGGTGGGCGCGCACCGTGCGCAGCACCAGCTCGAAGGCGGTGCCGATGAACAGGCCGGCTACCAGTACCCACAGGGTGGACGTCGCCTGGTTGGGCACCACGCGGTCGTAGGTCTGCATGACGAACAACGGCACCATCAGCCCCAGCAGGTTGATCAGCAGGCTGGCCAGCAGGGCGTCGCCATATAGCCAGCGGGAGTGGCGCAGGGTGTCGCGGAACCAGGCGTTGACCCGGGGGATCAGGGGCGCACGCACGTCTTCCAGGGTGTGCCGGGGGCGCGCGAACAGCGCCTGGCCACTGTAGGCCTCGGCCAGGGCCTCGCGCTCGACCCACTGCTCGCCGCCTTCGGCTTCGCACGGCAACAGCAATGCCCGGCCATGCTCGCCCCAGCGTTGCAGCACGGCGCTGCGGCCGTCATTGAGGATCAGCAGCACAGGCAGGTTGAGCGGGGAGATGGCGTCCAGGCCGCGCTGCAGCACGCGTGCCTGCAGTCCGGCGCGGGCGGCGGCGCGAGGCAGCAGGGCCAAGTCCAGGTGCTGCTCGGCCAACGGCAGGCCGCTGCACAGACTGGCACGGCTGGCCATGCAGCCGTGCAGCTTGCACAGGATCAGCAGGCCATCGAGCAACGGATCATCAACATCCAGGCGCGGTTGCGCACTTTGCATACTGGTCACGATGGCCTGCTCCTGCCGCGGTGGACGGGAAATGGGCGCTGGCGGAACGTCCCTGGTCGGCTCCAGAACCTAACGCATGTCGGGCAACCTGGCTTCGTTGCGCACTTCGGTCTTGGCGATGGCCTCCGGCGGCAGCGAGATGCGTTGCTTGCTCAGCAGTTCGCCCATGGTCGCCAGCACCCGGTACATGGAGAACTCTTCGGTGTAGCGCACCTCGGTGTAGCGGCGGTTGGCGTTGTACAGCTCGTTCTCGCTGTCGAGCACATCGAGCAGGGTGCGCTGGCCCAGGCCGAACTGGTCCTGGTAGGCGGCGCGCACGCGTTGCGTGGTTTCGGCGTACTCGCGGGCGCTCGGGGTCTGCTTGCGGGCGTTGTTCATCGCGTTCCAGGCCAGGCTCAGGTTCTCGTTGAGCTCGCGCAGGGCATTGTTGCGGATGTCCATGGCCTGGTTGATCTTGTGCGCGTCGGACTGCAGGCGGGCCTTGTCGCTGCCGCCGCGGAACAGGTTGTAGCTGAGCTCGACACCCGCCTGCCAATCGTTGTTGGCGTGGCCTTCCTGGCCACCGATGTTGTTGTTCGCGCCGGTGGCCAGCACTGCATCCAGACGTGGATAGAAGGGCGACTTGGCCACTTCGTATTGCTGCTCGGCGGAACGCACGTCGGCCTGGGCCGACTTGAGGTAGGGGTTGTTCTCCAGCATGCCCTGGCGAGCATTCTGCAGATCGCCCGGCATTTCGCCCTTGACCGTGACCGGCGTCTCCAGCTCGTCGGGCATGCGGCCGACTACGCTGTAGAAGTTGGCCTCGGCGTCGGCCAGGTCGACCTCGGCGGTATCCAGGTTGTTCTCGGCCAGGGCGCGACGGGCGCGGGACTGGTCGAGGTCGGCGGTGCTGCCCACGCCACGTTCGCTGCGCAGGCCGATCTGGTCGTTGACCCGCAGGTGGGCCTGCAGGTTGTTCTTGGCCAGGGTCACCAGTTCGCGGCGCTTGAGCACTTCGAGGTAGACCTCGATGGCGCGCAGGGCCACGGTCTCGGCGGTGGCCTGGGTGTAGTAGGCGCGCGAGGTGGCCACCGCTTCGGTGCGGGCGACCTCGTTGGAGGTGTTGAAGCCGTCGAACAGCATCTGCCGCAGGCGCAGTTCGGATTGGGTGTAGTTGAGCGTCTTCTTGTCGTGGTTCCGCGTGCCGTCGGTGTCGAACGTGCGGGTGTTGGTGTTGTCGGAGCGTTGCCGGCCATAGCCTGCGACCAGATCGACGGTTGGGTAGTAGCCCCCGCGCGCGAACTTCACATCCTCGTCGGCGGACAGCCTGCTGTTGCGGCTGGCGCTGATTTCCGGATGCTGGTCCACGGCGTTCTGGACAGCCTCGGTGATCGACATCGCCTGACTGTTGGCACACGCCATGGCCAACAAAATCGCACTGGTGATGGGGGTTAAAGCGCGCATGGGGTACATCTCCCTGGTCTCGAATAATGTCCTGCTGTTCGCCAAAAAAATGACGAAAATTTAGAATCAAACCGTTTCAGGTTTGTAACAACAGAGCTAAGAACATTTAACGGGCGAGCTAAGAAGATTTTTTCATAAGTTATATGCGAAAAAAAACTTATGCGGTCTAAGAAATCCGGGACATTGTTTCATTCAGGTGGTTACGGGAATTGGCTGGGACAAGCGATTTTCGGGCCTCGGAGAAAGTTCCAGATTTTTTGCAGCTAAGGAGACAGGGGAGGAAGGCGAAAGCGGAATTTGGCGACAAAAAAATGGCACTAAATAATGGCCATTCACCATCTTCTCTATCGCGGCAGTCGTCACAAGGAGCGTGTTTTCTCACGAACGTGACAGCAACGATCCGTGAACCCGGAACGTTGTGGGATCTACTACCCGACCAGCCTTGAACTGCGAAAAACCCATCGGCAGGGGAGGCGTACGCTCATGGCTAAATTAGTCGGTGTGGTCAGCAAGGTAGTCGGCCAGGTATTCGCGGTAAGTGACGACGGCCATCGCCGTGCGCTGGTGGAGGGCGACCGCCTGTTCGCCGGCGAGCAGCTGGAGACCGGCAGTGCCGGCGCGGTGGCCGTTCGCTTGCATAACGGTGCCGAACTTACCCTGGGCCGTGGCAGCAGCCTGGAGATGACCCCCGACCTGCTGGCCAATCGCGCGCCCCATGTACAGGCGCCGGACTCGGCGCCCAGCGAAGCCCAGCTCAGCGATGTCGAGCAGTTGCAGCGCGCCATCGCCGCCGGGGCCGACCCGACGCAGGAAGGCGAGGCGACCGCGGCGGGTGGCAACCCCACTGGCGTGGCGGGCGCGCTCGGCGGCGGGCATAGTTTCGTGATCCTGACCGAGGTCGCCGGACGGGTGGATCCGACCATCGGATTCCCCACGGCGGGGTTCAACGGTATTCCCGAACTGGTCAGCCGTGAGCTCGGCGGGCTCGACGGCAATGACGAGCGAGCACCGCTGCAGGACAATCCGCTACCACCTGACAATCCCGTCAGCCTCCAGGGGCTGGACGTCAGCCCCGCCGAACTGACCCTGGACGAGGCCAACCTGTCCCAAGGTTCGGCCAGCAACCCGGCTGCGCTGACTCAATCCGGCAGCTTCACGGTCGTCGCGCCCGACGGCGTGTTCAACCTCAGCGTGGGGGGCATCAACGTCGTCACGGGTGGCGTGGTGACTGGCGTCGGTCAGTCCATCGTCACTGGGCTCGGCAACGTGCTGACCATCACCGGCTACAACCCGACCACCGGCGTGGTGAGCTACAGCTATACCCTGACCGGCGCGGAGCAGCACCCGGATGGCGCGGGCAGCAATTCCCTGGGCGAGCACTTCCCGGTGCTGGTCAGCGATACCGACGGCGATGTGGCCAGCGGCACCCTGGATGTGATCATTCGCGACGACGTGCCCAGGGCCGTGAACGACAGCAATGCCGTCACCGCCACCGAGCAGCATGTGGAACTCACCGGCAACGTGCTGGATAACGACATCCAGGGCGCCGATCGTATCCCCAGTGGCCCGGTGGTGGCCGGAACCTTTGTCGGCACCTATGGCACGCTGGTGCTGGCAGCGGACGGTTCCTACACCTACACCCTCAACACGGACGACCCTGACTTCAAGAACCTGCAGGGCGGCGGTAGTGGCGTGGAGACCTTCACCTACACGTTGAAGGACGCCGACGGCGATACCAGCACGGCGACGCTGACCCTCAATGTCACCAACCTCGATGATCCGGTAACCCTTGGCGGCCTGGACGTCAACGGCGGCGAGCTGACGGTCTATGAGAAGAACCTGGCCGACGGCAGCGCACCGAACAGCGGTGCCTTGACGCAGAGCGGCACCTTCACGGTCACCGCGCCGGATGGCCTGCAAAGCCTGAGCGTCGGTGGCATCACGGTGGTCAGCGGCGGCGTGGCGGCGAGCTTCCCACAGTCGATCACCACGGCGTTGGGCAATACCCTGACCATCACCGGTTACAACGCGGCCACCGGGGTGGTGAGCTACAGCTACACCCTGCTGGACAATGAAAACCATGCCAACGGCGACGGTGCCAACAGCCTTTCCGAGCACTTCACCGTCACCGCCACGGACACTGATGGCAGCACGGCCAATGGTTCGCTGGATGTCAACATCATCGATGACCTGCCCAAGGCCAACCCGGACTCGGCCAGTGTCGCCGAGGGCGGCACGGTCAGTGGCAATGTGCTGGACAATGACGTTGCCGGCGCCGACCTGAGGGCCGACGGTCGTTATGTGGTCGGCGTGCGTGCCGGTTCCGATACCTCTACCTCGGCCAGCGGCAATCTAGGCAGTCCGATCCAGGGCCAGTACGGCTACCTGACCCTCGACGCCCAGGGCAATGCCACCTACCACGCCAATCCCAACAGCGTGGCGCCGGCCGGAGCGAGCGATGTGTTCGTCTATACCGTGCGCGACAACGATGGCGACGAAAGCACCACCACCATCACCATCGACGTGCGTGATTGCTCGCTGATCGCCGGGCCGGACAGCGAGGTCACGGTCTACGAGAAAGCGCTGGACCTGAACAAGGACGGCAACGACCTGGCTGGTGGCACGGTCACTGGCAGCGAGCCAGGGTCGACCGGCGAGACCGCCAGTGGCTCGTTGGCCGGATCGGTCAGCGGTGGGGTCGGGGCCTTGACCTTTACCCTGGTCGGCAACGCGACCGGTCAATACGGCCAGATCCAGCTCAATGCCGATGGCACCTATACCTACACCCTGACATCCGCGCCAAACTCGCCGAACCACGTCAACGACGGCCCGAATGTGCTGACAGAGTCCTTCACCTACGAGGTGAAGGACTCGCTGGGCAACTCGACCACCAGCACCATCGTCATCAACATCGTCGACGATGTGCCCAAGGCCTACAGCGACTTTGCCAATGTCTACGAGGGCGGCAGCGTCAGTGGCAATGTGCTGGTCAACGATGTGATCGGCGCGGACGTGCCCGCCGATGGCAAGTACGTGGTCGGCGTGCGGGCCGGCTCCGACACTTCCACCTCGGCCATTGGCCAGCTGGGCAGCAATGTGGCCGGGCAGTACGGCTACCTGACCCTCGACGCCCAGGGCAACGCCACCTATCACGCCAACCCAAACAGCGTGGCGCCGGCCGGGGCCACGGATGTGTTCGTCTACACCATCCGCGACGCCGACGGTGACGAAAGCACCACCACCATCACCATCAATGTGCACGACAACTCGCTGGTCGCTTGCCCGGACGATACGGCCAAGGTCTACGAGAAGGCGCTCGATCTGGTCAAGGACGGCAACGACCTGGCCGCAGGCACTGTCACCGGCAGCGATCCGCAATCGAACGCGGAGACCACGGGCGGCTCGCTGGCCGGATCGGTCAGCGGGGGCATCGGTGCCTTGACCTTCAGCCTGGTCGGCAGCGCCACCGGCCAGTATGGCCAGATCCAGCTCAATGCCGATGGTACCTATACCTACACCCTGACATCCGCGCCCAACTCGCCGAGTCATGTCAACGATGGTCCGAATGTGCTGACAGAATCCTTCACTTACCAAGTGAAGGACTCGCTGGGCAATACGACCACCAGCACCATCGTGGTCAGCATCGTCGACGATGTACCCAAGGCCCACAGCGACTTCGTCAACGTCTACGAGGGCGGCAGCGTCAGTGGCAATGTACTGGTCAACGATGTGATCGGCGCGGACGTGCCCGCCGATGGCAAGTACGTGGTCGGCGTGCGGGCCGGCTCCGACACTTCCACCTCGGCCATTGGCCAGCTGGGCAGCAATGTGGCCGGGCAGTACGGCTACCTGACCCTCGACGCCCAGGGCAACGCCACCTATCACGCCAACCCAAACAGCGTGGCGCCGGCCGGGGCCACGGAGGTGTTCGTCTATACCATCCGCGACGCGGACGGTGACGAAAGCACCACCACCATCACCATCAACGTGCACGACATCTCGCTGGTCGCCTGCCCGGACGACACGGCCAAGGTCTACGAGAAGGCGCTCGACCTGGTCAAGGACGGCAACGACCTGGCCGCAGGCACTGTCACCGGCAGCGATCCGCACTCCAGCGCGGAGACCACCAGCGGCTCGCTGGCCGGCTCGATCAGCGGGGGCATCGGCGCCTTGACCTTCACCCTGGTTGGCAATGCCGCAGGCCAGTACGGTCAGATCCAGCTCAATGCCGATGGCTCCTACACCTATACCCTGACGTCCGCGGCCAATTCGCCCAACCACGCCAATGATGGCCCGAACGTCGTGACCGAGAGCTTCACCTACGAGGTCAAGGACTCGCTGGGCAACTCGACCACCAGCACCATCGTCATCAACATCGTCGACGACGTGCCCAAGGCCCATTGCGACGAGGCTTCGGTCAAGGAGGGCGGCAGCGTCAGCGGCAATGTGCTGGACAACGATGTGATCGGCGCTGACGTGCGTGCCGACGGGCAATACGTGGTCGGGGTGCGCGCAGGTTCCGATACCTCGACTTCAGCCAGCGGCCATGTGGGCGAGACGATCGTCGGCCAGTACGGCTACCTGACCCTGGACAGCCAGGGCAATGCCACCTATCACGCCAACCCCGATAGTGTGCCGCCCGCCGGGGCGACCGACAGTTTCGTCTACACCATCCGCGACGCTGATGGCGACGAGAGCACCACTACCATCCGCATCCATGTGCAGGACAGCAAGCTGGTTGCCTGCGAGGACAGCGATGTCACTGTCTACGAGAAAGCCCTGGACCTGCACAAGGATGGCAATGATCTGGCCGCCGGCACCGTGACCGGCAGCGAGCCCGGCTCAAGCGGTGAAACGGCGTCCGGCAGCCTGGTGGGATCGGTTGGTGGTGGCGTTGGCGCATTGACCTACAGTCTGGTTGGCAATGCCGTAGGCCAGTACGGTCAGATCCAGCTCAACGCCGATGGCTCCTACACCTACACCCTGACCTCGGCGCCCAAGACGCCGGGCGGTGCAAACGATGGGGTCAACACCGTCAACGAGTACTTCACCTACAAGGCCACCGATGCGCTGGGCAACAGCGTGACCAGCACCATCGCCATCAACATCGTCGACGATGTGCCGAAGGTCGAATGCGCGGTGCGCAGCATCACCCCGGGCCAGGTGGACTCCAACATCCTGCTGGTGGTGGATGTTTCCAGCAGCATGGCCGCGGGCTCAGGCGTGCCGGGGCTGACCCGCCTGGAGCTGGCCAAGCAGGCCATCAACGCCTTGCTCGACAAGTACGACGAAATGGGCGACATCAAGGTGCAGATCGTCACCTTCGGCACCGGCGCCGAGGTGAAGACGCCGGTATGGGTCTCGATCAGCGAGGCCAAGAGCCTGATCGCCGGGCTCACCCCCGGCGGTTCGACCTACTACGACTCGGCGGCCACCAAGGCCCAGGAAGCCTTCGCCACCACCGGCAAGCTGGTGGGGGCGCAGAACATCAGCTACTTCTTCTCCGACGGCGAGCCCACCAACGGCCACGCCATGACGGCGCCGCGCGAGGCCGCCTGGGAAACCTTCCTCGACAGCAATGGCATCAAATCCTACGCCATCGGCATGGGCAGCGGCGTCAACGAGGGCAACCTCAACCCGTTGGCCTATGACGGCAGCAGCCATACCGACACCAACTCGGTGGTGGTCACCGACCTCAGCCAGCTCGGCGCGGTGCTCTCCGGCACGGTGCAGGGCGCACCTATCACCGGCAGCCTGATGAGCGGCGGCGACTTCGGCGCCGACGGCGGGTTCATCAAGGCATTGCTGGTGGATGGCACCACCTATACCTACGATCCCAAGGCCAATGGCGGGCAAGGCGGCTACTCGGTCAGTGGCGGCGCGGACAAGGCGTCGTTCGATACCGTCAGCAACAGCCTGAACATCAAGACCGGCCTGGGCGGCACCCTGGTGGTGAACATGGACAGTGGCGATTTCACCTATACGCCGCCGAAGGACAACGGCAGCGGGCAGGTGGAGAAGATCGGCTTTACCGCCAGCGACAACGACGGCGACACCCGCAGTGCCAGCCTGACGGTGCATATCAACAGCAATGGCGCGCCGGTGGCTGGCGCCGACCACATCATCACCAACATCGCAGGGGCCACGGTGACCGTGCCAGCAGAAGCCCTGCTGGCCAACGACAGCGACCCGGACCACGACCGGCTCAGTGCCGCGCCCATCACCTTCAATACCGGCTTCGGCGACAAGGGGGCGGGATTCACCGCTGGCACGCAGGCGCAGACCATCAAGTTCGACGCGACCCCCAACAGGGCCGAGAACCAGTTCCGCGACCTGGCCCGCAGCGAGTTCACCAGCCTCAACGGCACCATGACGGCAGCGCTGGTGGTCGCGGGCTACCTGGGCTCGATCAGTACCAGCAATGCCAATGACGAGGACACGCTGACGGTCACCCTGCGCAAGGGCGAGACCCTGACCCTCGATCATGACCGCCCCGCCGGCAACCTGCTGATGGAGTGGAAGGATGCCAGCGGCAGTTACCAGACCATTGCCGATGGTGGCAGCTTCACCGCCAGCCATGACGGGGTGTACAGCATCCATGTGATCAACACCGAGAACGCCTCCGGCAACAGCAAGGCCGCCGAGAACTACAAACTGAGCATGGTGGTGGACTACAGCAACGCCAGCAATGACGTCTATCACGGTAGCTACACCGTCAGCGACAACCATGGCGGCACGGCCACCGGCGCGGTGGACATCACCTACCAGTCCGGCAATGTGCTCACGGGCACCGCGGCGGACGACGTGCTGCTGGCCGGAGCGGGGGATGCCACCTTGCACGGCGGTGCTGGCAACGATGTGCTGGTGGCTGGCAGCGGCAACAACAGCCTGTATGGCGGTGAAGGTGACGACCTGCTGATCGGCGGGCCGGGCAATGACCTGCTCGACGGTGGGGCGGGCAACGACACCGCCAGCTATGCCAGGGCCGGTAGCGGCGTGACCGTCGACCTGAGCCATGTCGGTCAGCAGAACACCGTAGGTGCGGGCCTGGACACCCTGACCGGCATCGAGAACCTGGTCGGCTCCGACTACAACGACACGCTGATCGGCAATGACGGCGACAATGTGCTCAACGGCGGGGTGGGCAATGACGTGCTCAAGGGCGGTGCCGGCAACGACATCCTGATCGGTGGGCCCGGTGACGATACGCTGACCGGTGGCAGCGGTAACGACACCTTCGTCTGGCAGAAGGGCGACACGGGGCATGACACCGTGACCGACTTCACTCCGGGCAGTGACCGGCTGGACCTGTCGCAGTTGCTGCAGGGCGAGAGCGCCACCAGTGCTTCGCTGGACGATTACCTGCAGTTCAAGGTCAGTGGTAGCGGCGCGAATGTCGTGTCGACCATTCAGGTCAGCAGTGTCGCTGGCGCGGCACCGACCCAGACCATCGACCTGGCCGGGGTGGATCTGGCGCAGCACTACGGGGTCTCGGCCGGGGCGGGTGGGGTGATCGCATCGGGGCATGACACGGCGACCATCATCAACGGCATGCTCAATGACCATTCGTTGAAGGTGGATACGGTGTAA
>NZ_JAOCDM010000118.1 GCF_029840925.1 Pseudomonas sp. GD03858 | reverse complement strand
CGCGGCCCTTTCGCGACGCAAGGCCGCTCCTACAGGCCGGCGCCACCCATGTAGTGATGAGTAAGCACTCAGGCCTGCAACCCCTCCATCAGGCAGCGCAACGCCCCCTTCACCCGCTCCGCCGCCGCCTGCGGATCGTCCTGGGCGATCACCCACATGCCGCTGTCGCCCATCGCGCCGTTGATCAGGTGCGCCATGGCCACGGGGTCGAAGGCGCGCAGCCTGCCGGCTTGCTGCAACTCCTCCAGCCCCTGGGCCATGGGGCCGATGTAGCTGGCCTCTTCCAGTTCGCGCAGGCGCGGGCCGAGCACCCCGGGAGCGTCCTGCAGCAGGATGCGGCGCAGGGCTGGCTCGTGCAGCAGGTCGTAGTAGTACAGGCAGGTGTCGATATAACCTTCCCACGGGTCGTCGTGGGTGGCGTAGCGGGCGTCGATCGCCTGGTTGATCTCGTCGAGCAGGTGCTCCACCACGGCGGTGAACAGCCCGGCCTTGCCGCCGAAGTGGTGGTGCAGGGCGCCACGGGTAAGGTCGGCTTCGGCGCACAGCTCGTCCATCACCACGGCGGCAAAGCCCTTTTCGGCGAACTGGCGACGGGCGACGGCGATCAGCCGTTCGGTGGTGTCCGCGCTCATGGCGGCGCGACTGCGGCGAGGGGTGGGCATGGAGGGCTCCGGGTAAAAAGCGATGGCTGCAAGTTAGCATACGTTGCGTATGTCAATAAATAGCATTAGCATACGCGGCGTATGCTAATTGGAGGTTACGACCGTGACTGCCCTCGTTTCACGCAAGAACGTTGCCTGGCTGGGTGAGCTGCCGGGCCTGTTGCGCCTGGCGCTACCGCTGGTGCTGGGCCTGTCGGCGGCCGAGCTGATCAGCCTGACCGACACCGTGCTGCTGGCTTCGCTGGGCACCGTAGTGCTGGCCTGTGTCGCGCTGACCAGCAGCGCTGGGCTGATCTTCCATGCCGGGCTGTACGGCATGCTCGCCACCCTCAGTGTGCGCGTCGGCCATGCCTACGGCGCCGACGACCCCGGTGCCGTGGCGCGCACGCTGCGCGCCGGGCTGGGCTACGGCCTGCTGGTCGGCGTCCTCGGTTGCCTGGCGATGCTCGCCAGCCTGCACGTGGTGCAATGGCTGGGCGTGCCGCTGCCGGACGTGGCGCTGCTGACACCGTACTGGCAGGCGATGGCGGTCTTCCTGATCCCGTACTGCCTGGCCGTGGTGTTCAAGGATGTGCTTGAGGCCATCGGTAGGCCGTGGACGGGCGTGCTGCTGGTGATGAGCGCGGTGCTGTTCAATATTCCGCTGAGCTATGGCCTGATCCATGGGCACTTCGGCCTGCCGGCGCTGGGCCTGGTGGGCGCCGGCATCGCCGGGGTGATCGCCGAGTCGCTGGCCGTGCTGCTGGCGCTGCTCTACTGGCGCCTGGCGCCGTCGCTGGCGCGCTATCGCCAGGCCCCGCGCGGGCCGCGCTTGGCCTGGCGCACGTTGCTGGGCGAGGGTTGGCCGCTGGGGCTGGGCTACCTGGCCGAGGCGGGCGCAGTGGTGATCGCGGCCTGGATGCTCGGCTGGCTGGGCAACGCGGCGCTGGCCGCCAACCAGGTGGTGCAGTCGATCGGCGCGCTGCTGTACATGCTGCCCTTGGGCATGGCCGCGGCGGTAAGCATCCGCATCAGCCAGGCCCAGGGTCGCGGCGAGACGACACGCATCCGCGCCATCGGCAGCGCCACCTTTGCCAGCGTCACCGCCTGGATGCTGGTGGCCACCGTGCTGCTGGCGCTGTTCGGCCGCTCCATCGCCGAGGCCATGAGCGACGACCCGCAGGTGATCGCCATCGCCGTGCCGATGTTCGTGGTGGTCGCGGCCATGCAGGTGGCCGACGGCCTGCAGTCCACCGCGCTGGGGGCGCTACGCGGGTTGCAGGACTACCGCTGGCCGGTGGGGGTGACCCTGGTCAGCTACTGGCTGCTGGCACTGCCGCTGAGCTACTGGCTGGCTTTCCACTCCTCGCTGGGCGCGGTCGGCGTTTGGGTGGGCTTCGCCTGTGGCCTGGCCGTGGCGGCGGTGATGCTGCCGTGGCGGTTCTATCGGTTGCAGGCGATGCCCGCCACGGCGGCACTGGTTCAGGCCTGATAGAACACTGCCAGCCACACCGTGGCCACGCCGGCCTCGGTCCACTCGACCCGGTGGCGGCAACCGGGTGGGATGTCCAGGTGGTCGCCGGGGTGCAGCACGCGGGTTTGCGGCTCGTGCTCCAGGCGCAGCCCGGCACTGCCACTGAGCACCACCACCCATTCGCCTTCGGTCTGGTCGTACCAGAACCCCGGTGGGCTGGCCTGGCCGCTGGAGACGATGCGCTCGATGCGCAGGCCTGGGCGACGAAGCAGGTCGGTGAACTGCTCCTCGGCATCGGGCGCCAGTGGCGGCAGGGCCGCGAACAGATTGGCGGGCATGGGCGACTCTCATCGGCGAAGGCGGTATGAGTGTAGGACGTATTCGCCCTTTGGCTTGCTCAGCGTCCCAACGGCAACGCCACGCCGATCAAGGCGAACAGACTCCCGCAGCAGCGGTTGAAACCCCGGCCCCCCTTGGCCAGCCATGGGCGGATGCGAAACGCCAGGCGCGCCAACAGGTACTCGACGAGAAACTCGACGCTGACGAAGGTCACCGCCATCACCACGAACTGCACCGGCAAGCCGCGTTGCGGGTCGATGAACTGGGGCAGGAAGGCGCCGTAGAACAACAGCACCTTGGGGTTGGCCAGCGCCGACAGACAGCCCTGGCGGAACAGTCCGGCGTTGCTCAGCCGGGCGCTGCCCCGGGTCTGTTCCAGTTGCAGCGCCGGGGTGCGCCAGAGCTGGATGCCCAGCCACAGCAGATAGGCGCCTCCCAGCCACTTGAGCACGGTCAGCAGCGAGGCCGAGGTCTGCAGCAGCGCGCTCAGGCCGAACATCGCCAGGGCGATCAAGGTGCCGAAGCCCAGTACGCCACCGAGGATGGTGAACAGTGTGCGCCGGGCACCGTACAGCGCGCCGTGGGTCAGGGCCAGCAGGCTGTTCGGACCGGGGGTCAGCGACAGGCCGATGCTGGCGAGCAAGTAGAGAAGCCAGGTGTCGAGTGCCATGGTGATGCCTAGTGATGGTTCAGGGCGCCAGTGTAGGACAGGGCGGAGGATTTAAAGGGTAGTATTAGGACATTTAATGGTCATATCTGGACACCTTCATGACGCCCGACCTGCGCCTGCTGATTCTGCCGCTGCCAGAGTTCGCCTTGCTGCCCTTTGGCGCCTTTCTCGACAAGCTGCGTTTCTCCGCGGATGACGAGGACTACAGTCGCCAGCGCTACTGCCGCTGGACGGTAATGGGCCTGGATCTGCAGCCTGTGGCGTCGAGCAGTGGCGCCGTCGTGCAGGTCGAGGTTGCCCACGACCAGGTGGATTGGCGCGAACACGACTACCTGGTGCTGTTCGGCGGGCGCAATGCCAGTGCCACGGCGGCCCTGGCGCCACGCTACAAGGCAATGCTCAAGCAGGCGGCAAAGGCCGGGTTGAAGCTGGTATGCGTCGACAACGCGGCGTTCCTGCTGGCCGCCTGCGGTTTGCTGGATGGCCACAAGGTGGTGCTGCACTGGCGCCATGAGGCCGAGTTCCGGGTAGCCTTTCCCCGCGTGCGCCTGCTGACCGGGCAGCTCTATTGCTTCGACGGTGCCCGTGTCACCTGTGCTGGCGGCACCGCGGCCATCGACCTGGCGGTGGAACTGATCGCCCGCGCCAGTGGCCGTGCCCGGGCGCTCAAGGGCCTGGCCGACATGCTGGTGGACGAAAGCCGCGACAGTCGCCACGCCTTGCGCTCGCTGGAGATCGAGGCCACTGGGGGACGGCAGCTGCAACGGGCCATGGCGCTGATGCGTCATCACCTGGCGTCGAGGCTGCCTGTCGAAGCGCTGGCGGCGGAGCTGGGCATCAGCCGACGGCAGCTGGACCGCCAGTTCCAGGCTTGCCATGGCATGAGCGCCAAGGCCTGGTGGTTGGAGCTGCGCTTGCAGCAGGCACGCTGGCGCTTGCTCAACTCCAGTCACAGCCTGGCGCAGATCGCCGATGAAGTGGGCATGGCGGACGCCAGCCAGCTGGGCAAATGGGTGCGACGGCGCTTTGGCTGCACGGCGATGGCTTTGCGCAGGTCCGAGTCGGTCTCATCGCGGGGCAAGCCCGCTGCCACCGGCTGACACGTGGTGTCTCTGGCGATGCGGGCTCACTGTGGTGTGCCGAACAGCCCCGTCCAGTAGATCCCGGCGTCGCTCTTCGGATCCACGGCATAGGCCGCGCCCAGCTCACGGAAGTCCGGGTTCATCAGCGTGGCGCAGTGCCCGGGGCTTGCCAGCCAGCCATCGACCACCTTGCGCGCGGTGTCGCGTCCGGCGGCGATGTTCTCGCCGATCTGCCGGTACAGGTAGCCGGCCAGCTCCGCCCGATCGCCCGGGGTGCGGCCGTCGCGGTCGATATGGTCGAAGAAGTTCTGGTTGGCCATGGCCCGCGTGTGGTTGGCGGCTACGCCGGCCAGGGTCGCGTTCCAGCTCAGTGCCTGGGCGGCGGGGAAGGGCTGGCCGCCGCATTGGCGGGGGACCTTGCGCGCGGCGTTGACCTCCTGCAGCAGTTTCTGCCCCTCGGCCTGCCAGTCACCCAGGCGTCCGCTCAGCAATGGCCGGGCCAGGACGATGCGCCAGTCGCGGCCTTCCTGGCTGACGCCGATATCGACGAACTGCGGGTCGAGCACTACCTGGCAGAAACTCTCTGCGATGGCGTTCATCGCCGCCTTGGCATCCCGTGGCCCGGACAGGCTGATGGCCTGGACATTGACCATGGGGTAGGCGGCGCGAGTCATGGCCTGTTGCAGGTCGCGGGTGCCTTCGGGCGACAGGGCCAGGCGGGTATCGCTGTTGAGCGGTGGCAGCTCCAGCGAGGCTTCGCCACCGCAGCGCTGTGCCTGGCTGCGGTAAGCGTTGATCGTATCGATCAGTTGCGCCTCTTCACCGGTGATGGCCAGGGCGCTGGTCGAGGCGAGCAGGCCCAGCGACAGGCCGAAGAGGCAGGCAACGGATGGGACGCGCATGTGGATCTCCCTGTAACTGGCAGCGTCTGGATCTGCGCTGCTCATCCTACACAAGCGCACGGCTTTTGGCCCGGCGATGTGCTGTGCAATAGAAATGTCGGCAATCGGTTGCTGGCGGCATAAGAGGGGGTAGACCGCTGGTCGGCGGGAAAGTGCGATTGTTTGGTAATAATTCGCAATATCGGCTAGAAACACTACTCGATAACCCTATGTTTCTCATCTGCCAGGAAGGCTCCCCTCCATCAACCAGGAGCCTTTCATGGCGCGTACCTGTCCGTATCAATCGACCCTGCTGGCCTTGTGCTGTTCCGTCGCTGTCACCGCTCACGGTGCCGATGGCCCCATCGAGCTGGATGCCACCGCCATCAACGCCGAAGCGGCCAAGGCGCCGCGCGGCGAGTTGCCCGAGGCCTATGCGGGCGGCCAGGTGGCCCGGGGTGGGCAGATGGGCGTGCTGGGCAACCAGGACATGATGGACGTGCCGTTCACCATGACCAGCTATACCGCGCAGCTGATCCAGGATCAGCAAGCAGAAGATGTCGGCGACGTGCTGCTCAACGACCCGTCGGTGCGTCAGTCGTTCGGCTTCGGCAACCAGTCCCAGGTCTTCGTCATCCGGGGCCTGCCGCTCAATGGCGACGATGTCGCGTTCAATGGCCTGTACGGCGTGCTGCCACGGCAGATGATCTCCACCGACGCGGTGGAGCGGGTCGAGGTATTCAAGGGGCCCAATGCCTTCCTCAACGGCGCCAGCCCCACCGGCACGGGCCTGGGCGGCAACGTCAACCTGCAGCCCAAGCGCGCCGGCGACACGCCGACCCGCCGCTATACCCAGGACATCAGCAGCGACGGGCGCATTGGCGAGCACCTGGACATCGGTCAGCGCTTCGGCGAGGACAACCGTTTCGGCGCGCGCCTGAACCTGTCCCAGCGCGAGGGCGAAACGGCGGTGGACGATCAGGACCAGCGCAGCAAGCTGTTCGTCGCCGGGCTCGACTATCGTGGCGACGACTTTCGCCTGTCCGGTGATTTCGGCTACCAGAAGCAGCGGGTCAACCACCTGCGCAACTCGGTGCGCCTGGGGGCCGGGCTGACCGACATCCCGCGCGCGCCGGACGCCGACCACAACTATGGCCAGGACTGGGCCTGGACCGAGACCGAGGACACCTTCGGCATGGTTCGTGGTGACTATGACTTCAACGACAACTGGAGCGGCTACCTGGCCGGCGGCATCAAGCACACCCACGAGAACGGCTTCTACGGCACGCCGATCCTCACCAATGCCGCCACCGGCGCGGCCACCATCGGTGGCTCGAAGATTCCCCACAACGAGGACAACACCACCTTCATGGCTGGCATCAACGGCCGCCTGCAGACAGGGCCTGTGAGCCACCAGCTGAACATCGGCGCGGCGAGCATCTGGACCCAGCAGGAAAATGCTTTCGTCTTCTACAACTCGCAAGCCACCAACATCTATCGCACCGACCCGTTGCCCAAGCCGACCACGCCGACCTTCGTCGGTGGCAAGCTGGATGATCCGGGGGTCACCGGCAAGACCCGCAACCGCAGTATCGCGCTGTCCGACACGGTGGGGCTGTTCGACGACACCTTGCTGCTCACGGTGGGCGTGCGGCGCCAGCAACTGCGGGTCGAAGGCTATGCCTATGATGGCCCGGGGGCGGACCTGGGGCGCAACGCGTTCTATGACGAGTCCGTCACCACCCCGGTGTACGGCATCGTCTACAAGCTCAATCCGTCGGTTTCGCTGTACGCCAACCGCATCGAGGGCCTGGCCCAGGGCGCCACGGCCTCGGGCCAGGTGATCAACGTCGGAGAGGTGTTCCCGCCGGCCAAGACCAAGCAGATCGAGGCGGGGGTGAAGCTCGACTACCAGCGCTTCGGTGGCAACCTGGCGGTATTCCGTATCGAACGGCCCACCGACGGCTTCGTCGAGGGCAATGTGTTCGTCCAGGACGGCGAGCAGGTCAACAAGGGCATCGAGCTCAGCGTGTTCGGCGAGCCGCTGCGCGGCCTGCGCCTGATGGCCGGGGGGACGCGCATGGACACCGAGCTGAAGAACACCCAGGGCGGCACGGCCGATGGCAACCATGCCGTGGGCGTGCCGACCTTCCAGCTCAACGCCAGCGTCGACTGGGACGTGCCGGGGCTCGAGGGTGTCGCGCTCAACGCGCGCATGCTGCGCACCGGGGGGCAGTACGCCAACCCGGCCAACACCCTGAGCCTGCCGACCTGGAACCGCTTCGACGTGGGCGCGCGATATCGGTTCAAGGTGCAGGAGAAGGACGTGACACTGCGGGTGAACGTGGAGAACCTGACCGACAAGAACTACTGGGCGTCGGCCAACGGCGGCTACCTGACCCAGGGCGATCCACGGTTGGTGAAGTTCTCGGGATCGATCGATTTCTGAGCCGTAGTGCTTTGAAGGCGTGCTCTGCGGTGGCGCTACCGAGCCAGCGCCTGGTTCGGCTTGTAGAACAGGAAATGCGTGGTCTCGGCCGTCTTGCGATAGGCCTTGGCCCAGTCGGGATGCACGTTGCGGTCGTGGAAGTAGAGCGCGCCGCCGGTGGCATCCTTGAGTTGCTGGTTCAGCGCCTTGCGCGCGATCTCCTTGGCCACCGCATAGCGTTCGGCTTCCTCCACCTGGTCGGAGCGCCCGTCGCACCACCAGGAGAACTGGCAGCTCTTGTTCTCCACACCCTGCTTGACCACCCCGCAGATGCTGTCCGGGAAGCCCTCATGGCCGAGGCGATTGAGCACCACGCTGGCCACGGCGCTCATGTCCTGGGCATCGGCGCCCTTGGCTTCCCAGTAGAGGGTGCGCGCCAGACAGGTGATGCTGTCGTCCATGGGCGCCTGGCCTGCGGGGTCCACCGCCTGGGCTTCGCTGGGCGTCAGGGTTTCCGCCTTTTTCGGTGGTGGCGCATCTTCGACGACCTTTTCCTCGAGGGCCTGGGCCTTGTCTTCGGCAACCGCGGCCTTCTGGCTGTCGGCGGCGAGGAGCGGGCCAGCGAACAGGGTCAGGGACAGACCGAACATCATCCAGGCGAGGCGCATGTCGAGATTTCCGCGGGGGTGGCTTGCCCACAGTCTAGCCGTGTCGCGTCAACTCAGCGTCAAGGTCAGCATCAGCGGCAGGGTGGCGGCGGCAGCGACGGTCTGCAGGGCGATGATGGTCGCCATCAGCGGCGCGTTGCCGCCCATCTGCCGGGCCATGACATAGGATGACGACGCCGTGGGCAGGGCCTGGAACAGCACCGCCACCACCGCGGCCTGGCCCCCGAGCCCGAGCAGCCGGCACAGGCCCCAGGTGGTGAGGGGCATTACCAGGAACTTGAACAGCGATGCCGCCAGCAAGGGCTTTACCTGCTGGCCGAGGCGCGCGCCGCCGAGCGCCGCGCCCACGCAGAGCAAGCCCAGCGGCAGCGCGGCCTGGCCCAGCGCCTTGACCGTCGGCTCCAACCCCGCCGGCAGGCCAAGGCCGCTCACCCGCAGCAGCAGGCCGCCGGCACAGCCGACGATCAGTGGGTTGGCGAAGATCGCCTTGAGCACGCTGGCCGGGGGGCTGTGGCGCGCGCTGAAGCGGGCGAATACCAGCACGCAGAGCAGGTTCACCAGCGGCACGATGGCCGCGTTGGCCACGGCGGCCAGGGCAATCCCGGCACTGCCGTAGATGCCGGCGGCGAGGGTGGCGCCGATGTAGTTGTTGAAGCGCACCCCGCCCTGGAACACTGAGGTGAAGTCGGCGCCGTCGTGGCTGGCGAGCCCCTGGTAGAAAACCAGCAGCAGGGCGCCGAGCAGGGTGGAGAGCATCAACACGCCAACCATGCCCAGCACAGGCACGCCATCCAGGTTGGCGGTGGCCAGGCCATGGAGAAACAACGACGGCAGCAGCACGTAGTAGCTCAGGCGCTCGGCGCCGGGCCAGAAGCTTTCGGCGAGAAACCCTCGCACGCGCAGCCAGGCGCCCAGGGCAATGAGCAGGATGATCGGGACGAGGGTGGTCAGCAGCAGAGCGAGCATGGGCCGGTTCCGTGGTCGGGTACCGGCACAGGGTAAGGGGGGCGATCAACAGAAAAAAACGTTGTTTTCTGCAGTGAGTGTTGAGGAAAACTTCACGGTTGGGGAGCGGTCACTGCGTGGCGAGCATCTCGATCACCTTTTTGCGCAACTGCTCGATGCTGAACGGCTTGCCGATCAGGTGCATGCCCTCAGGCACTTCGAAGTTCTCGGCGTAACCACTGGCGAACAGCACCGGCAATGTCGGCCGGACCTCGCGGGCCCTGGCGGCCAGCGCTTCGCCGCGCATGTCGGGCAAGCCGACATCGGTCATCAGCAAGGCCAGGGGCTGGTCGGGATCTTCGAGGATCTTCAGGGCTGCACTGGCACTGTCCGCCTCGATGGCGGTGTAGCCCAGTTCGTCGAGCACTTCGACTATCAGCATGCGTACGATGTCGTCGTCTTCGACTACCAGAAGGTGCATGGCGCGGGTCCTGTTTCGGTGGAGTGTCTCTACTCTGTGCCCGAGGCGGTGGCAGAAGTTCCCCAGCTTAACGGCCTGGGCAAATAGATGGAACGATTGGCGCACAGCGCCTTCAAATACTGGCTAAATGCCCTGCCAGATCGGCCAAAGCTGGTTAGACTCGCTGTATTTCCCGGTCGGCATGGCGCAGGGCAATTCACACACGATGTGGCAGCCATGCTGTTCAATGGACTTTTTCACTCGGGCATCTTCCAGATGATTCAAGCAGCCTCGATGGACCAACGCAGCTTTCGCAAGCTGCTCAGCCGCAACGTCGGCCTGCCCCTGGGCGTGGGGCTCCTGGGGGCCGTGGCGTTCGTCGCGGTGATCAACTACCTGCTCTCGGCCATGCAGTGGGTCGAACACACCGACCGGGTGATCGGCAACGCCAACGAGACGGTCAAGCTGTCGATCGACATGGAAACCGGCATGCGCGGCTTCCTGATCACCGGCGACGAGCGCTTCCTCGACCCCTACGAGGTGGCCAAGCCGCGAATTTTCAGCAGCCTCGACAGCCTGCGCGGCATGGTCGAGGACAACCCCCAGCAGGTCGATCGCATCGACCGCCTGGTGGCGTTGCAGCGGGCCTGGAACGATTTCGCCGGCGAGATGATCAACCTGCGCCGCGGCAAGGGCGACTACCAGATGCCGATCGGCAATGGCCGGGGCAAGCGCATCACCGACGAAATTCGCAGGGAGTTCGACGGCTTCGTCGCCACCGAGCAGCAACTGCGCATGGCGCGCAATGAAAAGGTCAGCAGCGTCACGGTGACGGCGATCAGCGCCTTCGTGCTGTTCATCATCGCCCTGAGTGGCTTGCTCGCGTACCTGGGACGCCGTGACCTGCTGGCGCTGTCCAGCAGCTACGTCGACAACCTGCAGGCCCAGCAGCGCAGTGCCGAGCGCCTGGAACACCAGGCCTGGCTGCGAGCCGGGCAGACCCAGCTGGCCGAGCAGGTGCTGGGCCAGCTCACCCTGCCGATGCTGGGCGACAATATCCTGCGTTTCTTCGCCGGTTATCTCGGCAGCGTGGTTGGCGCGCTGTACGTGCGTGACGAACATGGCAACCTGGTGCGCGTGGCGTGCTATGGCCTCGATGCCGAGCAACAAGGGCGCGATCCGCGCCTGGGCGACCATGGCAGCCTGCTCGGCCAGGCCGTGATGCAGGGCCGGCTGCTGAGCCTGGATAACCTGCCCGAGGACTACTATCGCCTCAGCTCGGGCCTGGGCAGCGGCTTGCCGCGTAGCGGCCTGCTGATGCCGGCCAGGGACGACGGGCGCATCAATGGCGTGCTCGAACTGGGCTTCCTGCGCCCATTGCAGGCGCGCGACAGCGAACTGCTGGAACGGGTCGCGGAAAACGTCGGCATCTCCATCGAAAGCGCTCGCTACCGTCAGCGACTCCAGGAGGTGCTGGCCGAGACCCAGCAACTGAACGAGGAGCTGCAGGTCCAGCAAGAGGAACTCAAGACCGCCAACGAAGAGCTCGAAGAGCAGTCGCGCGTGCTCAAGGAGTCCCAGGCGCACCTGGAGACCCAGCAGGCCGAACTCGAGCAGACCAACGAGCAGCTGGCCGAGCGCACCGAGGCCCTGGACCGCAAGAACGGCGAACTCAACCAGGCGCAACTGGAGCTGCAGGCCCGCGCCGACGACCTGCAGCGCTCGAGCAAGTACAAGTCCGAATTCCTCGCCAACATGTCCCATGAGCTGCGCACGCCGCTCAACAGCTCGCTGATCCTGGCCAAGCTGCTGGCCGAGAACGGCGAGGGCAACCTCAGCCAGGAGCAGGTCAAGTTCGCCGAGTCGATCTATTCGGCCGGCAACGACCTGCTCAATCTGATCAACGACATCCTCGATATCGCCAAGGTCGAGGCCGGCAAGCTTGAAGTGCGCGCCGAGACCACGCCGCTGGAGCGCCTGGTCGACGGCCTGCAGGCCATGTTCCAGCCGCTGGCGCGGGACAAGGGCCTGAACTTCGAAGTGCAGCTCGAACAACCGTTGCCGGCGAGCTTGTTCACCGACCGCCAGCGGCTGGAGCAGATCCTCAAGAACCTGCTGTCCAACGCCATCAAGTTCACCGAACGTGGCCAGGTCAGTCTGCGCATCAGCTACCAGACCGGCATGGGCCTGGTCTTCGCGGTGCGTGACACCGGCATCGGCATCGCCGCCGACCAGCAGCAGGCGATCTTCGGCGCCTTCCACCAGGTCGACGGCACCAGCAATCGCCGCTACGGCGGCACAGGCCTTGGGCTGTCGATCTCCCGCGACCTGGCACACCTGCTCGGCGGCCAGATCAGCGTCGACAGCAGCCCGGGCCAAGGCAGCGTGTTCAGCCTGATCCTGCCTGAGCGCTTCGAGCCTTCGGCGCAGCAACCGGAAGTCCACAGCCTGCGCCCGACGGTCGACGAGCTGCCTCCCGCGCCCCAGGTGCCCGCACCGACGCGGCCCGAGCGCCCGACCCCGGTCTTTGCCGACGATCGCGAGCGAGCACCGTTCGCCAATCGCTGCATTCTGGTGGTCGAGGACGAACCGAATTTCGCCCGCATCCTCTACGACCTGGCCCATGAACTGGGCTACAGCTGCCTGGTCGCCCACGCCGCCGACGAAGGCTTCGAACTGGCCGCCCGCTACTTGCCGGACGCCATCCTGCTGGACATGCGCCTGCCCGACCATTCCGGGTTGACCGTGCTGCAGCGTCTGAAGGAACAGGCCGGCACCCGTCATATCCCGGTGCATATCATCTCGGTGGAGGATCGCGTCGAGGCGGCCATGCACATGGGCGCCGTCGGCTACGCGGTCAAGCCCACCAGCCGCGAGGAGCTCAAGGCGGTGTTCGGTCGCCTTGAGGCCAAGCTCACGCAGAAGCTCAAGAAGATCCTGCTGGTGGAGGACGACGACCTGCAGCGCGAGAGCATCGCCCGGCTGATCGGCGACGACGACATCGAGATCACCGCCGTGGCCATGGCCCAGGAGGCCCTGGCGTTGCTGCGCGAGAACATCTACGACTGCATGATCATCGACCTCAAGCTGCCCGACATGCTCGGCAACGAGCTGCTCAAGCGCATGACCGCCGAGGACATCCGCAGCTTCCCGCCGGTGATCGTCTACACCGGACGCAACCTGACCCGCGAGGAAGAGGCCGACCTGCTCAAGTACTCGCGCTCGATCATCATCAAGGGCGCGCGCTCGCCCGAGCGCCTGCTCGACGAAGTGACGCTGTTCCTGCACAAGGTCGAGTCGCAGCTGTCCAACGAGCGCCAGCGCATGCTCAAGACCGCGCGCAGCCGCGACAAGGTGTTCGAGGGGCGCCGGATCCTGCTGGTGGACGACGATGTGCGCAACATCTTCGCCCTGACCAGCGCCCTGGAGCACAAGGGCGCGATCGTCGAGATCGGCCGCAACGGACGCGAGGCCATCGAGTGCCTGGAGGCCAACGACGACATCGACCTGGTGCTGATGGACGTGATGATGCCGGAGATGGATGGCTACGAGGCTACCCGGCTGATCCGCCAACAGCCACGCTGGCGCAAGCTGCCGATCATCGCGGTGACCGCCAAGGCGATGAAGGACGACCAGCAGCGCTGCCTGCAGGCCGGCGCCAACGACTACCTGGCCAAGCCGATCGACCTGGACCGCTTGTTCTCGCTGATCCGCGTCTGGCTGCCGCAATTGGAGCGAATCTGAAATCTTGACCAGTGAACGCAACACCGATATCGAGATCCGACTGCTGATCGAGGCGATCTACCTCAAGTACAGCTACGATTTTCGCGACTACTCCGGCGCCTCGATGAAGCGCCGGATCCTTCATGCCCTGCGCCAGTTCGACTGCCGCACCGTGTCGGCGCTGCAGGAGCGGGTGCTGCACGACCCAGGCATGTTCCTCGAGCTGCTGCAGTACCTGACGATCCCGGTCAGCGAGATGTTCCGCGATCCGGGGCATTTCCTGGCCTTGCGCAACGAGGTGGTGCCGCTGCTGCGCACCTGGCCGTCGATCAAGATCTGGATCGCCGGCTGCAGCACGGGCGAGGAGGTGTATTCCATGGCCATCCTGCTCCGCGAGGAGGGCTTGCTGGAGCGCACCATCGTCTATGCCACCGACATCAACCCCCATTCGCTGGAGAAGGCCAAGCAGGGCATCTATTCGATGCAGAGCATGCGCGAGTACGAAGAAAACTACCGCAAGGCCGGCGGGCGCCGGGACTTCGCCGAGTACTACACCGCCGCCTATGGCAACGCCATCATGGACGGCAGCCTGCGCGAGAACGTGACGTTCGCCGACCATAGCCTGGCCACCGACAGCGTGTTTTCCGAGACGCAGCTGGTGTCGTGCCGCAACGTGCTGATCTATTTCAACAAGGACCTGCAGGACCGTGCCCTCGGGCTGTTCCACGAGTCCCTGTGCCATCGTGGCTTCCTGGTACTGGGCAGCAAGGAATCGGTGGACTTCTCGGCCTACGGCGAGCGCTTCGAGCCGCTGGTGCGGCCCGAGCGGATCTACCGCAAGGTATGAACGGCGTGCGCGCGATCGTCATCGGCGCCTCGGCGGGCGGCGTTGCGGCGCTGTTCGCCGTGCTGGGCGCGCTGCCGGCCAGCTTCGCGATCCCGGTGCTGTGCGTGCTGCACCTGCCGGACGATCGTCACAGCCAGCTGGCCGAGGTCCTGCAAAGGCGCCTGCATCGCCCGGTGCGCGAGGCGCTCGACAAGGCGCGGATCGAGCCGGGCCTGATCTATGTGGCGGGGCCCGGCTACCACCTGTCGGTGGAGCGCGATTTCACCCTGTCGCTCAGCCAGGAGGCGCCGGTGCACTTCTCGCGACCGGCGATCGATTTTCTCTTCGAGTCGGCGGCCGATGCCTATGGCCCCGGCCTGCTCGGCGTGCTGCTCACCGGCGCCAACGAAGATGGCGCCCTAGGGCTGTTACGGATCAGACAAAGCGGTGGCCGGACAGTGGTCCAGGATCCCCGCGAAGCACAGGTCGCGCTGATGCCGGAGGCCGCCCTGGCCCTGCAGGCGCCCGACCATATCCTCTCTCTGAGCGGTATCGGGCAGTTGCTCGCTACCCTGGAACCCCGCGAATGCTAAGTCACATCACCGCCAAACTGCTGATCGTCGACGACCTGCCGGAAAACCTGCTGGCGCTGGACGCCCTGATCCAGGGCGAGGACCGCGAGGTGCATCAGGCCCAGTCCGCCGAGCAGGCGCTGTCACTGTTGCTCGAGCATGAGTTCGCCCTGGCCATTCTCGATGTGCAGATGCCGGGCATGAACGGCTTCGAGCTGGCCGAGCTGATGCGCGGCACGGAAAAGACCCGCAGCATTCCCATCGTCTTCGTCAGCGCCGCCGGGCGCGAGATGAACTACGCCTTCAAGGGCTATGAAAGCGGGGCCGTGGACTTTCTGCACAAGCCGCTCGACACCCTGGCGGTCAAGAGCAAGGTCTCGGTGTTCGTCGACCTGTTCCGCCAGCGCAAGGCGCTGGACCGGCAGTTGCAGGCGCTGGAGCGCGGTCGTGAGGAACAGGCGCAGTTGCTGGCGCAACTGGAGCTGGCGCGGGGCGAGCTGGAGCGGGCGGTACGCATGCGCGACGACTTCATGTCGATCGTCTCCCACGAGGTGCGTACGCCGCTCAACGGTCTGATTCTCGAAACCCAGCTGCGACGCATGCATCTGTCTCGGGGCAACCTGGCGGCCTTCAGCGAAGACAAGCTCAAGGCGATGGTCGAGCGTGACGAACGGCAGATCAACAGCCTGATCCGCCTGGTCGAGGACATGCTCGATGTGTCGCGGATCCGTACCGGCAAGTTGTCGATCCGGCCCAAGGCTTTCGATCTTGGGCAATTGGCGCGAGGCCTGGTGGAAAACTTCGCCGCCCAGGCCGCCGCCCTGGATACCCGTATCGACCTCGCGTGTTGCGAGGCGTTGCAGGGCGAGTGGGATGAGTTTCGCATCGAGCAGGTGCTGGCCAATCTGCTGTCCAACGCCTTGCGCTATGGTGAGCGCAAGCCGGTGCAGGTACGGGTATTCGAGGATGCTGGCATGGCGTGCGTGCAGGTGCGCGACCACGGCATTGGCATCAGTGCGCAGAATCAGCGACGGATCTTCCAGCAGTTCGAGCGTGTGGCCGCGCACCAGGCCAGCGGCGGGCTGGGGCTGGGGCTGTACATCTCCGAGCAGATCGTGCTGGCCCATGGTGGGCGTATCCAGGTCGAAAGCGAAGAGGGCGCGGGTGCGACGTTCACCCTCCACCTGCCGTTGTCAGTGGTACGGCAATCCAGCGATCAGGCGCGGGCAACCTCTGCGTAACCTTGGGGTCTGATGGCTAACTGGTTGAATTCGAAGGCGTTGTCATGAGTGAAGATGCACAAGATGTGGTATTGATCGTCGAGGATGAACCGGCGATTCGCATGATCCTGCGCGACTACCTGGCGGGCGAGGGCTACCACGTGCTGGTGGCCGAAGATGGCGAGCAGGCGTTCGCCATTCTGGCCAGCAAGCCGCACCTGGACCTGATGGTCACCGATTTCCGCCTGCCGGGCGGGATTTCCGGGGTGGAGATCGCCGAGCCGGCGGTGAAACTGCGGCCTGACCTGAAAGTGATCTTCATCAGCGGCTATCCTGCGGAAATCCTCGAATCCGGGAGTCCGATCGCCCGGCGGGCGCCGATCCTGGCCAAGCCGTTCGACCTGGATACCTTGCACGAAGAGATCCAGGCGCTGTTGCGCTAGCCGCGGGTGCGGCGGTCGATGCAGCGTTGCATCGACTTCCTTGCACTTCGGTGATGTTCCTCGCGGCTCACTGCGGGTATCCTCGGCTGATCTTTCCGCGAACCGAGTTGATTTCCAAGGAGCTGCACGCTGTGTTCAAACATGTCGATGCCTACGCCGGCGACCCGATCCTTTCGTTGATGGAAACCTTCAAGGCCGATCCTCGTGCCGACAAGGTCAACCTGAGTATCGGCCTGTACTACGACGAAGCCGGGGTGGTGCCGCAACTGGCGGCGGTGGGTGAAGTGGAAAAACGCCTGGCCGGCCAGCCTCACGAAGCCTCGCTGTACCTGCCGATGGAGGGCCTGGCCGCCTATCGTCAGGCCATTCAGGCGCTGCTGTTCGGCGCCGACCATTCGGCCGTGACCGAGGGCCGGGTGGCCACCGTGCAGACGGTGGGTGGCTCGGGCGCGCTGAAAGTCGGCGCCGACTTCCTCAAGCGTTACTTCGCCGGCGCCGAAGTCTGGGTCAGCAACCCGACCTGGGATAACCACCGGGCGATCTTCGAAGGCGCGGGCTTCAAGGTGCACAGCTACCCGTACTTCGACAATGCCACCCGTGGCGTGGACTTCGCCGGCATGCTGGCGACCCTGCAGACCCTGCCGGCGAACAGCATCGTGCTGCTGCACCCGTGCTGCCACAACCCCACCGGTGTCGACCTGGACCAGAACCAGTGGCAGCAGGTGATCGAGGTGGTCAAGGCGCGCCAGTTGATTCCGTTCCTCGACATCGCCTACCAGGGCTTTGGCGAAGGCCTGGTGGAGGACGCCTACGCCATCCGCGAGATGGCCCGTGCCGGTGTGCCGTGCCTGGTCAGCAACTCGTTCTCGAAGATCTTCTCGCTGTACGGCGAGCGGGTAGGGGGGCTGTCGGTGGTCTGCGACGATGCCGCCACCGCCTCCAGCGTGCTCGGCCAGCTCAAGGCTACCGTGCGCCGCAACTACTCCAGCCCACCTGCGTTCGGCGCCCAGCTGGTCGCCGGCGTGCTGGCTGATGCCGCGCTCAATGCCCAGTGGGCGGCGGAAGTGGAAGTGATGCGCAAGCGTATCCTGGACATGCGCCAGGGTCTGGTCGACCTGCTCGGCGAGCTGCTGCCGGGCCAGGATTTCCAGTTCTTCCTGCGCCAGCGCGGCATGTTCAGCTACACCGGCTTCAGCGTCGAGCAGGTGCGTCGCCTGCGTGACGAGTTCGGCGTGTACCTGATCGACAGCGGCCGGGTGTGCATGTCCGGGCTGCGTCCGGCCAACCTGC
>NZ_JAOCDM010000117.1 GCF_029840925.1 Pseudomonas sp. GD03858 | reverse complement strand
TTCCCGGGCCCCTGAGCCATCAGGAACGGGCCTGGCTCGCAACGTTGCTCATGCTGACCGGCGACGGTCCGACGCCCCTGCGCGATCTCTGGCGCGACAGCTGGTTCGACGAGGCTTCACAACGCGCGCTCATTCTGCAGCCATCCCATGGCAGCGCGTTCCTCTACGTCCCTGACAAGGTATTTGCCGAGGCGACCAAGGCCCTGGCGCGTACGCTGGAAATCGCCATGTTCCTGGAGCACCTCATCACGTCAGGCCTGGCCCAGGTTCATCGACCCCGGCCCGCTACCCGCCCCGACCCCGAACTGCATTGCATCGGCGCCGCGTTCGGCACGCCCAAGGTCGAGATGGTGGCCGACAAACCTCGCATCGTCATCAACGACAGCGGCGACTACACCGATGACCCTGCCACGATCCACAATCGCGAAGGCCAGGTGCTGTACCGCAGCGTTGCCCTGCCTGCGGAAGCTTATGAACTCATGCAGGGCGTCACCCAAGGCCTGCTGATGATCCGCCCTGCGGCCCGCGCAGCGCTGTTGGCCAGGCTGGCGTTGCCCAGGCCTGCCAACCGCCCCGCTCCTCCCGAATCACGACGCCCCGCAGACCGTGCGAAGCCCGTAGCGCCCGGCGGCACACCAGCCATCGACTCGCGGCAGCCACACTGGGCACGCGAACGTACCCTGATACTCGCCACCAGCGGCCTGTTGATCGCCTGCCTCGCCGCGGCGCTGGGCATCTACGCCAACGACCGCCTACGCCAGGCGGCAACATCGGGCAGCACGACGCCACCTGCCGTCGACACGTCGCCAGCACCCGTGGGCGCAACACTCGCATCCCCGCTACGTGACCTGCCCCGCGGCCTGGATGTATCGCAATGGTCCGGTGCAGGCAGGAGTGGCGCCGAGGCCGTACTTGAGATCGCTCCGAATATCGACTTCGCATTTGCCCGCGTGGCGTTCGGCATCCGCCAAGACCCTGAGTTCGCCATCAATTGGCGGCTCATGGGCCAGCATGGCCTGTACCGCGGCGCGTACCTGTTCCTGCGCATCGACCAGGACCCAGTGGCACAGGTCGATGCCGCAGTGCGGGCGATCGGCGAAGCACGGCCCCGCGACCTTTGCCTGACCCTGGACTTCGAAGAACAGAGTCTGCCTTCACGCGCGCCATCTCCCGATCCGGTACAGGTGCAGCAGATACTTTCCAGGGCCCTGGTCCGGGTCGAAGAACAGATGCGATGCACGCCGTTGCTCTACACCAATTGGAACATGGGCAACCGCTATCTGAATGACCCGCGTTTCACCCGCTACCCATTGTGGATCGCCGACTGGACAGGCGCGCAGACGCCCCGTCTGCCGCCCGGCTGGTCGCAATTCACCTTCTGGCAACGGGCCAGCCAGTTCCGCGGGAGCCCACAGCCTGCGGACTTCGATCTGTTCAATGGCAGCCTCACCGCACTCGATGGTCTGGCCAGGCAGGAAAGCAATGCGCATGCGCCAACGTCAAGCGAGCCAGCGCACCAGGGCGAAGCCCGCGAAGGTCATCAGCAGTGAGCCGAGCACATGGGCGAGCACCGTGGCCATCGCCCAACCGGCGCGGCCGTGCATGAGCATCGACAGGACCTCGGCCGAAAATGTCGAGAACGTCGTCAGCCCACCGCAGAAACCTGTGGTGATCAGCAGGCGCCAGGTGGGGTCGAGGTTGGGGAAACGCAGGAAAAACGCCATCGCGCCGCCGATGACGAAGCCCCCCAGCAGATTCACCAGCAAGGTGCCGAGCGGCATGCCGGGGAACAGCGAATTCAGGCGCAGGCCCACTAGCCAGCGCAGCACGCAACCCGCACTGCCACCGACAACGACGCAAATAAAGGACAGGTACATCGACAAGCTCCATTGACGGTCCGAAAGACCCCCATGGAGAGGCAGGCACACGCCTACGCACCCTCCAACGGGGGTTGCGTAGGCATCATCAGCACTGAGGCGGTTCGAGGAGGAATGCCATCTCCTGATGGTCGATGTTACGGAGCTGGCCACAACCCCGCAACATTTCGAAGCAAATATAGGAAGCCGATCTGCAATCAGGCCGCTAGAATGCGCGACTGGCGTGTGCTGCGTGCGCCCGGGAGCCTTCCCGAATACGGAGAACATTCATTTGTTTTCCGTGAGATCCGTCCATGTTGCACGCATGCCTCCATTCTTCCTGGCGCTTTCCATCCCGTGTGCTCACGGTTTGGCTTGCCGCGCCGCTTTACCTATCCTTCTTCTCGCCTTTCGTCGCAGTGGCCCGTCGTCTTCGCCGCCACCGTCTCGCCGTGCCCGTCGTACGTCGCGTCACTGCCACCACGAGGGCGACGTCATGAACGAGGACCGCTCCATGAATGCACCCCTTACCCACAAGCAGCCCTCGATGCTGCGCCAGCTACTGGCCACCGAAGCGGCTGGTGGCGTGCTGCTGATGCTCACCGCCGCCCTGGCCATCGTCATCGCCAACAGCCCCGCGGCCAGTGCCTACCAGCACCTGCTGCACCTGCCCGTCGGCCCGACCCTGACCGACAAGCTCGGCCCGATGACCGTGCACATGTGGATCAACGACGGCCTGATGGCGATCTTCTTCCTGCTGGTGGGCCTTGAGATCAAGCGCGAGCTGGTCGACGGTCGCCTGGCCAGCTGGGAGCAACGGCGCCTGCCGGCCCTGCCGGCGCTGATGGGCATGGCCGTTCCGGCGCTGATCTACCTGGCCGTGTCACGCGGCGAACCCGGGCTGGCCGCTGGCTGGGCGATCCCGGCCGCCACCGACATCGCCTTCGCCGTCGGCGCCCTGGCGCTGCTGGGGCGGCATGCGCCGCTATCGCTGAAAGTGATGCTGGTGTCGGTGGCGATCATCGACGACATGGGCGCGGTGGCGATCATCGCGGTGTTCTACACCTCGTCGATCAACCTGCTCGCCCTGGCCGGAGCCGCCGGCATCGCCGCACTCATGTTCGCCTTCAACCGCCTGCGCGTGGTCGCGCTGTGGCCCTACCTGCTCGGTGCCGCGGCCTTGTGGTACTTCACCTTGCTATCTGGGGTGCACGCGACCATTGCAGGCGTGGTCGCCGCGCTGCTGATCCCCTACAGCACCGGCAACAGCCAGGAGCGCGAAGCCAGCCCGCTGCTACGCCTGGAGCACGGCCTGGCGCCTTGGGTCGGTTTCCTCATCGTCCCGGCCTTCGGCTTCGCCAATGCCGGTGTGTCGTTCGGCAACCTGGGCTGGAGCGATGTCTTCGCGCCGCTGCCACTGGCCATCGGCCTGGGCCTGTTGCTGGGCAAGCAGATCGGTGTGTTCGGCGGCGTGCTGCTGGCGGTCAAGACCGGCCTGGCCAGCAAGCCGCAAGGTGCCAGCTGGCTGCAGATCTATGGCGTGGCGATGCTGTGCGGCATCGGTTTCACCATGAGCCTGTTCATCGGCGGGCTGGCCTTCCCGGACCAGCCGGAGAAGATCGAAGCGGCGAAGATCGGCATCTTGCTGGGCTCGCTGTTGTCGGCGGTGATCGCTTGCCTGATTCTGCGCTTCGCGCCCAAACCGGCGGACTGAAGCGAATGAGAGAGGGGCCGCCATACGGCCCCTTTCTTTTATCTAGATGGCCTGCTCGCCGCTCGCAACGAGCGGGCGCAACAACCCACGCGGCAGGCTGAAGCCCTTGAAGGGCTGCTGGGTGATGGGATTGAAGGCCTTTTCCGAGTTCAACCGGTAACGCATCACCCCTTCCCCGGTCCTGAAGCTCAGGTCGACGCTGCTCGCCGTCCGGCCATTGAGCGCACCGCGGCTGAGCAGACGGAACATCGACCAGGGCCCGCGGTACTCCAGGCTGCTGCTGTTGCCATTGAGCTTGAGCAAGGTCAGGTTGCTGCGTACCTGCTGCCCCAGGGTATTGGGCCAGACAATGCCGATGATCTGACGTGGGCCATGGGTATATGAAATCAACTGGCCATCCAGGTCCAGCAGGCTGGTGCGCTGATTCGCGCTCAGGCCAAGCGGCTCGATGCTCAATTGCACGCTCAGGTTGCCGCGTTGGTCGAAGAAGGTCTCGCGGATACGTTCTGCCGCTGCCAATTGCTCGATCACCTCGGGCCGAATCAGCGAGCCACCGTGTTGCTCGGAGCGCAAAGCATCCAGGTTGTCCTTGAGGAAGATTTTCAGGTACTGGTCCTGAAACTGCTGCAGCCGTCCCTTGGGTCCGAAGAACGCCTCGAAATCATCCAAAGACGCATCCGCCCCCCGCGCGACGAAGGGATAGCGCCCGGCCAGGCGCTGCTGGAAGAAGCTGTAGACCTCTGTGTCCCAACGCCGCTCCAGCTCGCGCAAGGCCTCGACATTGAGCACCTGCGCGGTCTGGTCGGCGACCTTCCTGACCTGCTGTCGGACGGGTTCGGGCAGCCCGCCGGCGACACGCTGCAAGGTACCTATCGGATCGGCGCCAGTCATCGCGAAACGCTGCAGCACCGTGTGCAATGCGGCTTTGCCGCGCTCAGGGCTGTCCTGTACGCCCTTGGCGTAATCGTGAACGGCGCTGATGGCGCCCAGCGTTTCATCGTAGTAGCTCGGCTTGTCGCCCTTGGCATCGAGCATTCCATTCAACCCGGCAAAGGCCCGGTAGATGCCTGCCGCCTGCTGCTGCTCCGGCGTGCCAACAGCCGACTGCGCCTGGGCGCTGACGTCGAGCGCCAGATCGGCGCTCGGCGCGGGATGGATCGCGGTGTTTTCCCGAACGGTCTCCAGCAGCCTGTGCAGGGGCGCAGCAGGTCCGGTCAGTTGCTCCAGGATCGAGACTGCATGGTTCAGGTCCTGGAAATCGGCGACCGTGAATGCATTCAGGGCACGCCGCCAACTGGCGATATAGTCTGCGCCGTACAGTGTACGGACTCGCTCCGTCAGCACTTGGCGGTCGGCGTCCGAGTAATCCAGCTGGGCACGCTCGCCCAACGCCCACTGGTCGATCATCGCCATTTCGGCGAGGTGCTGGCTGCGGGGCTCGAAAAACTCCTTGAAGCCCCTGGCCGTGAGCAAGGGCGCCAGCCAAGTCGCGTCGTCGTCCTGGGTCGCTCCGGCGACGGGCTGGTAGACCATGTCGAACGCAGGACCCACTTGGCTGCGGATGTCCAGACCGGCGTGCAGTTGCTCATGAGCCTGCTGCTTGAGGCTGGCATAAACCCGCTGCGGCATCGGCATCGCCCGCAGCGCCTGCTGGACCTCGCTGGCTTGCCGACGGTACGGCGAAAGGTCGGCATCGGCATAGGCCAGCGCATACTCCAGGTGCCGCATGAGGTCGCGCTGCAGTTGGCCCTGCCCGGGATAGGCCATTTGCCATTGCCGAGCCATCCAGTCCTCGACCCATGCCGGGCGGCGGCTCTTGCGGTCCTCGATCATGCGATACACCCTGAGCGCGGCCATCTGTTGCTCGCTGCCTACCGGAGCGGTGCGCATCGCGTCGACGACGCCGCTGGCCAGTGCCGGCAGGAAACGCCGGGACAGCAAGCGCAAATACGCCTCATCGACCATCGGCCCGATGACCCGCCCCTGATAGAGGCCGAGATCCGCCACCAACGGCCAGACGTTACGGTAGTCGCCAAACACGGAAACGGCGTCACGAATCTGGTCCAGCGGCTGCAACAGGTTGCGCGCGGTAGGGTCCAGCCTCGAGTCCACCTCCTGATGCCTGAACTCCCGACTCTTGGCCAACACATTCACCGCCTTGGCTTGGTTGATATCGAAGTAGCGCTGCCAAGTAGCGGCGCAGACCGCGATCGTCAGCACACCCAGCCCTGCGCCCGCCCATGCCATCTGGCGCTTCTGCCGCGCCACCCTGGCGTTGTCACCGGCCAGTCCGGCTTCTCGATAGAGAACCCGCTGGAAAACCTGCTGGGCGAAGTAGACCGAATGCTTGCCCGGCGCCCTGCCCTCCCTCACCGGGAATTCCTCGACATAGGGCTGTGCCGCCTCGCGAACGAAGGCATTGTCGATTTCCCCCTGCTGGAGAACCGAGCACCAGTACACCCCTCGTACCAAAGCAGGTGTCGTGTAACGATCGCTCGCCAGGGTTTCACGCAGAAAGCCCGTCAGTACCGGGCGCAACCCAACCAGTTGCCCATGCAAGGCGATCAGGCGCTCACGCTGGCGCGCCTGGCTCGGAGAGCCTAGGCTCGCCAGTGTTTGCTCGTACAGGGCATGCGTTAGTCGATCATGGTACTCAGCGAACTCGTCCAGCCAGGCATCGAATGTGTCGACGGCCTCCTGCTTGAAGGTAAACCCCAGCATCCGTTCGCGCTGCTCATGGCTCAGGCGCGCAAAACATTGATCGAATCCCTGCAGCAGGTCGAACTTGCTCAGCACGACGTACAGCGGCAAGCGACAACCCAGCTGGCTGCTTACTTCGTGCACGCGGGTCCGCAGGCCATGGGCAAGTACCATACGCTGCTCAGGGGTGGCGTTGATCAGCGCGGGCAGATCGACAACCAGCAGCACCCCATCCAGCGCCCGACGACTGCGATTGCGCTCCAGCCAGTCAAGCAGATGGTTCCATAACCGTGACTGCAGGCCGTCCGGTACGCGGGCATCATCGTGGAGTGCCCCTGCCGTGGCCTCCTGCAGGGTGAACGCACCTGGCGGATCGATGATGACGGCATCGTTGCCCACCCACCAGCCAATGGGGTAGGCGCCCAGGTCACTCTGGCGCAACCGGGCCTGGCTGCTGGCAATGCGGGTCAGGGAAAAGCACTGGTTCGAATGGTCGATGAAACTGCTCTTGCCAGCGCCCTGCTCCCCCAGCACCAGATACCAGGGCAAGCGATAACGCGCACGGCGCCCTCCGGCATTGTCCAGGTAGCTGGCAAACGCGCTGTCGAGTGCCTTCTCCTGGGCCAGGACAAACGACAAGCAAGGGTCCGCCTCGACAGCGGCCTGCTGGCGACGCTCGGCCTGCAGCCGGTGAAAGCGCTTGCGCAGTACGAGCAACCAACACGACAGCGGCAGCAGAATCAGCAGCAGCGTGGCGACGCTTCGATGAGCCACGCCCGCCAAGGGCTGGTGATCGCGCCAGTGCCAGTGCGGTCCCAGCCACCAGATGGCAACCAACAACAGCAACGTCACCAAGCCAAGCAACAAGGGCAAGGCAGCGCCGGCGCGCCGGGCCAGGGGCATGCCCCAGCGCTTCAGTAATTTCAGAAATTGGCTCATGAAGGCTCCTAGTCCTTGTTCTGGTCCGCCAGTGCCGAGGTGGCCCCGTACTGCCGCAGCCGTTGAAATGTGTCGGGCTCCCAGGCATCCGCCGTCGTTTGCCGCATGCTCCGAGCGACACCGGCGCACAGGTCCTGCGCCAGCCAGGACACCCCCCGCCTGGCGAGCAGGTCGGCGGCAAGCAGTGTGGTGTGACAGTGCTCGCGGGGGGAGCGGTGGTCCGCCTGCAATCTCTGCAGGGTCAGCAGCACCGGCTCGATGCCCTCTGTCTCCAGTTGATTGGCCAGCTCCTCGCCCAGGTTGCGAAACTCCTGGGCTTGCGCCTGCTGAACGGGTCGCGCCTCGTCCCCTTTGAGCCAGGCCAGGCATTGCTCGTCGACGAACGCCGTGCCATCGCTGAAGCACAGCTGTTGCAATGCCGGCAGACGCAACACGAAGCGAGCGCTCGCGCTGCGGATCGCCTCGGCGACCTCCGCCATCGCCAGGCGCGTGGCAATGCTCGCGGCGAGGAAGCTGCCACGAATCCAGTAAGGGGACGCCGTCACGCTCTTCTCCACCCGCAGCAACAAGGCCGGGTCGATGACCGTACCGGCTACCGCTTCTTCGTACCCTGCCGCGATATCGACCGGTACCGCCATCAGTTCCGTACGCAGGTCCTGCCTGGCAACAGGTGCCGTCTGGATATGTGCCCACAGGCCGAAACGCCGCAACTGATAACCGGTGGGATCGTAAAGGTCTTGCTGGTTGATGAGCTCGGCCATGCCCAGGACCGCGCGGCGCGTTTCTCGCTCGTTGCCAAGGGACACACCAGGCCTGCTGAGAAATACCTCGGCCAACGGCGCCGCGGTCACCTTGGGCGCCACGGCTCCAGCCGCGGGCGCCGGCGCGCCACCCATGGCGTCTTCCGAATGCTTGCGCAGCAAGCGCTCCAGCTCTGCCATCGACGCCGGCTCCAGTTTTGCCGCGCCGGCCTGTTGCTGCAGGCACCCGAGCGCTTGCCGCGCATTCGCGACGATGGCAGGACTGACACTGAAGCGATCGAGCCTGGGTAGCGCGTCACAGAGGCGTTTGAGCACCAGGTCGATGAGCTTGCGCTTGCCCAGATAACCCTTCGGACCGGGCTTGGGGTGTGCGGTTTCCCAATAACGCTCGACCATGCCGACCAGCAGTTGCAGGGTGAAGCACCAGTACTCCCAGCTACCACCGCGTAGCCAGGCGACGCTCAGGTGCCCGACGATCCGCAACTGCTTGCACTGCTGGCTCAGATAGTGACGAGAAGCCTCCTCGATGTAGAGCCAATCGATCGACGCCTCCTGCAGGCCACCGAGCTTGACCATTTCCTGGTCGATCGCCTGGTAGGTTTCGTCTTCGACATCGAACAACCCCGCCGGAGCCTCCGGGGCAATGGGCGCGAGCAGGTGAGCGATTTCCTCCGCCGAGACGCGCGCTACCAGCGACATGCTTCGCGCGCCTGAGCGATCAGCGGATCCAGCCCCTCGGCATCGAAGCTCAGCCCATCGAGCTCGGAATCGTCACTGACCACATGGATACGGTGAGCGCCGATCAATGCCCTGATCTTCTCGATGGCCGGCAGGCCCCGACCGGCATCGAGCACCTGGCCGTTTTCCATTACCTGCCACGGTATTGCCGGCGTCGCCAGGCGCTCCGTACGCAGCTGGACGGTCACCCGCCGCGCCTCGACCGGTCGACCAGTGATCAACTGCAGTCTGGAGATGTTCTCGATACAACTGATGGCCAGGTACGGACTTGGCTGCGCCGCGGCGATCGCCGGGGCGGAAATCACCAGGCGCGTGCGCCCAGCGGAACCATCACTCTGGTCGCTGATACGAAAGGCCAGGTCATCGGGAGCGCGCCGGGCTTCGTTGATCATGACGCCGCGCAGAGTGGGTGCGTCCTGCTCGGCAGCGGACCATTGCTGCCTTCGTACGGGAGCTGGCGTGCCTGCCGCTTCGTCGAAACACGCCAGGCGCTCGAGGTTGGACACGATCCGTGGGCAATCCCGTGGTGGGTTGGCCAAAGCCATGCCCGAATACAACAGCAACGACAAACCAGCGCCATATGCACAGCGGGTAATCACTGTAACTTCACCTTTTTCGAAGTTTCCCTGACCGTACGGTGCACTTCAATAAAACAACGCAGCGAGGCCGGAAAGCGGACAAACAAAACAAGAAACCGAACGAGAGACTAGTACAGCCAAATTACCTCGCACAAATAAATATTTGTTTACACTTTCAGGCTCGACCGACAAACATTTCCCTGCGCATTTTTAAAATAGACGCCGACCAACAAACAACTAAGCGATTAAACAACACACATGCAAGCTAGGAAACTTCCTACAGCATTAATCCGCAAACCCACTTGCTATTAAAGTCACATCCATCAATGCGAAAGGGAGTTACGCACCAGTGTCGAAAAGTACGAGTTCCGTTGCGCCCAAAGAGCGCATCAACATCAAATATGTGCCTGCAACCGGTGACGAGCAGGCAGAAATCGAGCTGCCACACAAGATGCTGGTGATGGGGGATTTCGGTCTGGATGACACTCGCGCCCTGGAGGATCGCCAGGTCATGCGCATCGACAAGCACAGCTTCAACAACGTGTTGAGGGATGCCGATGTCTCCCTGGCTCTTGCCGTTCCCTCCAGGCTCGGTAACGCCCCGGACGCAGAGCTGGCGCTGAACCTGCGGTTCAGCACGATCAACGACTTCGGACCGGACCAGGTGGCGCGGCAAGTCCCGGAGCTGCGCAAGCTGCTGGAACTGCGCGAGGCACTGGTGGCCCTGAAAGGGCCGCTGGGCAATGTCCCCGCCTTCCGCAAGCAGTTGCAACAGCTGCTCAGTGACGGGCAGGCGCGCAAGCAACTCGCGCAAGAACTGGAGCAGGTGCTCGACGCGCCTGAACATGACTAAGACATCGGAGCGTCCCCATGCCGACCCGCAACCACACGACCCCCACCGCCGAAGTTTCAGCCGAAATAGCGAGCAACACCGTTCTGCTCGATCAGATAATGGCCGAGACCATGCTGGTACCCACCCAGGAAGGCTATCAAGTCGCCAAACAGGGCGTGGCGGCTTTCATTTCCGAGATCCTGAAAAGCAATGACCCAGATCAACTAATCAACAAACATCGTGTCGACCAGATGATCGCCGAAGTTGATCGCGTGCTCGGCAAGCAAATGGATGAGATCCTTCACCACCCCGATTTCCAGCAGCTGGAATCGGCCTGGCGTGGTCTGAAGCTTCTGGTGGACCGCACGGACTTTCGCGAGAACATAAAGCTCGAAGTCCTACATGCCAGCAAGGATGATCTGCTCGATGACTTCGAGAATGCCGCCGACATCACCTGCAGTGGACTCTACAAGCATGTCTACACCGCAGGCTATGGCCAGTTCGGCGGTGAACCGGTGGCGGCCATGGTCGGCAACTACAGTTTCGGCCCCGCCTCGCCCGATATCAAACTCCTCAGCTACATGGCCTCGGTGGGAGCGATGTCCCATGCGCCGTTCATTACCGCCCCCGCTCCGGAATTCTTCAATCTGAGCAGCTTCGAAGAACTGCCGAACCTGAAGGAGATCAAGGACATCTTCGCCGGCCCACGCCACGCCAAGTGGCGCTCCTTCCGTGACAGCGAGGATGCTCGCCATACCGCGCTGGTCGGGCCACGCTTCATGCTGCGCTCGGCCTACCACCATCAGGAGCAGCCCGTCGAGAGTTTCCACTACGACGAGAACATCGACGGGCAGCACCAGAACTACCTGTGGGGCAACTCGGCGTTCCTGTTGGCCAGCTGCATCAACGACAGTTTCGCCCGCTATCGCTGGTGCCCGAACATCATCGGCCCACAATCCGGCGGGGCCGTCGAGGACCTGCCCGTGCACCTGTACGAGTCCCTTGGGCAGTTGCAGGCCAAGATCCCGACCGAGGTGCTGATTTCCGACCGCAAGGAGTTCGAGCTGGCCGAGGAAGGCTTCATCGCCCTGACCATGCGCAAGGACAGCGACAACGCGGCGTTCTTCTCCGCCAACTCGGTGCAAAGGCCCAAGACCTTCCCCAAGACCCCCGAGGGCCAGCAGGCGCAGACCAACTACAAGCTCGGCACCCAGCTGCCGTACCTGTTCATCGTCAATCGCCTGGCCCACTACATCAAGGTGCTGCAACGCGAGCAGATCGGCAGCTGGAAGGAACGCCGCGACCTGGAGTCCGAGCTCAACAAATGGATCAAGCAATACGTCGCCGACCAGGAGAACCCCTCGGCCGATGTGCGCAGCCGTCGGCCACTGCGAGCCGCCCGGGTCGAAGTCGCGGATGTGCCGGGTGATCCAGGCTGGTACCAGGTCTCGCTCGCGGTACGCCCACACTTCAAATACATGGGCGCGAACTTCGAAATTTCCCTGGTCGGCCGGCTCGACACGCAATGAGCGGTCTGTTCGAACGCCTGATCGCGGCGACGCCGATACGCCGCGCGCCCTCGCGGCAGGTCATGGCCGGGCAGGGTTTCGAGGTGATCAAGCGTCACCTCGAAACCCTGCTCAACACCCGTCAGGGTTGCTCGCAGAGCAGCCCCGACCTTGGCTTGCGCGACTTCAACGGGCATGACCTGAGCAACGGCGACCTGCTCCAGCAAGTGAGCGCCGACATCCGGCACACCATCGAACGCTTCGAACCACGGATCCGGGTGTACGCCTTGAAGGCCGTGCCAGACAGCAATGCACCGCTGGAACTGCACTTTCACCTGAACTGCCAGGTGCAGGTGGACAACCACACCGAACAGCTTGAAATCGAGTTGCTGGTCAACGGCCACAACCGCTACACCCAAGTGAGATGACCCATGTCGTTGAAGGACCGTTTCAGCGAAGAGCTTCGCTACCTGCGCGAGCTGGGCAGGGACTTTGCCCAGGACAATCCGCAGCTTGCCCATTACCTTGGCAAGGACAGTTGCGACCCCGATGTCGAGCGGCTGCTGGAGGGTTTCGCCTTCCTGACCGCCAAGCTACGCCTCAAGCTCGAAGATGACCTGCCGGAGCTGACGCACGCCATGCTGCAGATGCTCTGGCCCAATTACCTGCGACCACTGCCAAGCGCCACGATCATTCAGTTCGCGCCATTGAAGCAGTCGCTCAGTCAGTCGCACACCGTGCCCAAGGGCTCACGCCTGTTTTCCCTGCCGGTGGACGGCATCGCCTGCGAGTACCGCACCTGTACCGACGTGCAGCTGCACCCGTTCGCCATCGCCGAGGTGAATGCCACCCAGACCCTCGACAGCTCGATTCTGTGCATCGACCTCAGCCCGCTGGTCCAGCGCCCATTGAATGCACTGGATTGCGACAGCCTGACGTTCCATCTGAGTGGCGAAGACCGTTGCGCGCGAACGCTTTACCTGTGGCTCTCGCAGTATCTGCAACACATCAGCGTGACCATCGACGGCGAGGTACGCCGATTACCGGCCAGCAGTGTCACGTTTCCCGGTTTCAGCCCTGACGAAGCCCTGCTGCCCTATCCAAGAAACGTCTTCGACGGCTACCGGATCCTGCAGGAGTACTTCGTATTCCCGCAACGCTTCCACTTTTTCCGCCTGACCGGGCTGGACAAGCTCTGGCCCGGGCACGACACCGAGAATGTGCGCATCGAGTTCCACTTCAACCGGCAGTTGCCCGACACCGTGCGCGTGGGCACCAGCGACTTCAGCCTGTTCTGCACGCCTGCGGTCAACCTGTTCCGGCACAGCGCCGAGCCCATCGACCTGTCCGGTCATGCCGGCCCGGTGGCCTTGACCCCAAGCGGCCGAACGCCAAATGCCTATGAGATCTTCAGCATCGATCGGGTCATCAGCACCCGCACCACCGCGCAAGGTGGCACCGGGGAAACCCTGCGGACCTTTCGCCCCTTCGAGTCGTTCGCCCACGAGATCGAGCATGTCCAGGGTCGCACCGCGCTGTACTACCGCTGCAAGATCGAAGAGTCGCTGCGCGGTGACGGCGTCATTCACCGCATCGGCTTCGTCCGCGGCGATGAAAGCGCCTACATCGGCGAACTGGAAACTGCGTCCATCGATCTGACCTGCAGCAATCGGGACCTGCCACTGGCCCTGGGGATCGGCGACATCTGCGTGAACACCGAAGCCACGCCGCCGCTGGCCAGCTACCGCAACATCCGCCGCCCTACCCGCGCCTATCGGCCGGTGCTCGACGGCCAGTTGCAGTGGTCGCTGATTTCCAACCTGTCGCTCAACTACCTGTCGCTGTTGTCGGCGCAACCGCTCAAGGCGGTGATCGGCGCCTACGATTTCGCCGCCTTGCACGACATTCAGCAAGCACGCGCCACGGGCAAGCGCCTCGACGGCATCGGCGAGGCACACACCGAACCCCTGGACTGGCTGATCAAGGGCCTGCCCATTCGCGGCCTGCGCACCCGCCTGAAACTCGATCAGAAGGCCTTTCTCTGCGAAGGCGATCTGTACCTGTTCAGCTGCGTGCTTTCGCACTTCTTCGCCCTGTACGCCAGCATCAACTCCTTCCATCGCCTGGAAGTGATCAACACCACCAACAACGAGCACTACACATGGCCATTGCTGACCGGCAGACAACCGCTGATCTAGCCGACAGGCTGCTTGCCGAGGCGCGCCGCCACAACTACTTCCAACTGCTGGAGCGGTTGCACGCCCTGCACGGCGATGACCTGGAGCCTCGCTGGCCGGATGCCGCCACGCGCCAACGGGTGCGATTGGCCAACGACCCACGGTTGAACTTCCCCGCTTCAGACGTGCTGAACGCGGCGCGCCTGACGGCTGCGGCCGACACCGGCGCGCAGGCCCGCTACCAGGTCCGCTGCACGTTCCTGGGCCTGCATGGCACTGACTCGCCGCTGCCGACCTACTACCTGGAACAGTTGGCCTATGAACACGTCCAGGGACTGGGCGTGCGCCCGGCATTCCTGGACTTTTTCAATCACTACCTGCTCAGCCTGCTGCACCGCATCTGGCGCAAGTACCGCTACTACATCCGCTTCCAGGCCGGCGCGGGTGATCAGTTCTCGCAGTACGTATTCGCCCTGATCGGCCTGAACAACCAGCAACTGCGAGGCAACACGGCACTGCCCTGGAGCCGCCTGCTCAGCTTTGCCGGTGTGATCGCCAGTCGCAGCCGCGCGCCGGGCACGGTAGCCGGCATCATCGCTCACTGCTTCGACCTGCGGCATGTACGGATCCGCGAGTTCGAGACTCGCTCGGTTCCCACGGCCATCGAACAGACCCTGAGCCTTGGCAAGGTCAACGGCAGCCTCGGTCACAACTTCGTGGTCGGCAACCGCACGCGAACCCGCAGCAGCAAGTTCACCATCCTGATCGCAGAGCTGGACCAGGCGCAGCTGCGTGCCCTGTTGCCCAGCGGCGCCAACTTCGGCCGACTGCGTGCCCTGATCGATTTTCTGCTGCGCGATGGCATGGCCTACGACCTGGAACTGCGCCTCAAGCAGAACGCCCTTTCCCCCTTCCGCCTGCACCGAAGCCAGGGTGCCCACCTGGGCTGGACCAGCTTCGTCGACGACCGGCACGGCTCGGGAAGCCCGGTCGTACGTATCCGGGGGCGCGCATGAAGGGCCTGACCTTGACCATCGTCAACCTCGAAAACCTGGCGCAGGGCGTAGCCACTCGACATCGGTTCGGGCGCAATGGCGGCACCATCGGTAGCCAAGGCGCTGACTGGCTGATCGTCGACCGTGAGCGGCGCATCGAGCCGATTCACTGCGAAATTCGCTGGAAGGAAGGCAGCTTCTGCGTCATCGATCGCAGCCATCGGACCTATCTCAACCAGAGTACGCAAAGCCTGGGTGCGCATGCGCCGGTAAGGCTGCGCGATGGCGATCGGCTGCGGGTCGGGGCCTACCAGCTGCAGGTCAGCTACCAGGCCGGCCAGCAAGATGAACGCTCGCTGGAATCACTGCTCACGCCAGGGCAGCGGGCGCTCGATGCGTTGCTGGCCAATACCTCGACCACCACCCTCGACGAACCCCGTTCGCCAGCCATCACCGATATCTGCGAAGCGTTTCCCCCAGTCATCGGCCACGACCCGCTGGCCGCGCTGGACACACACCTTGCTGCGGCCCCCGGCCAGGACAACGCCCTGCGGCTTCTTATCAAGGGGGAACGGCCATGAAGCGTCGCGCATTGCTGGCCCTACCCTTGCTGTCGGCACTCCTGGGCGGCTCCGGGTGCACGCTGCTGGGCAAGGTGGGCCAGGTAGTCATGGACCCCTCCGTGCCCGTCGGGGCCCTCAAGGACCAACCAACGGAGGTGGCTTTCAGCCTCAACGCCGGCATCACCCTCAATGGCAACCCCAACAGCCTCGATGTGCCAGCCGGGCAGCAAGATGCCCTGGCGCCGAGCCCCTACGCGGTGAGCCTCAGCGCCGAAGACCCGCTGGCACTGACCGAAAAGGTCGAGCACCTGCTGACGTACCTGCAGTCACAATTCCCGGCCTTGGCGATAGCGATCGACGAGGACGACGACGGCACACCTGGCAGCTACGAAGACCCGAGCGTGGTACTGGAGCTGCCGCCCCCGGCGCCGGTAGCCGCCGAGCAGATCGCCACGCCCGTCGCCATCAAGATCCTGCAGCTGCGCGACGACTCGCTGCTGCGCAACAGCGCCTATCAGTTGCTGGACCAGGACCCGGCGAAGGCACTGCGCAGCACCTACATCCGCGACGATGACTACCTGTTGTCCCCTGGTCAGTTCAAGTTCGTGCCGTTCGAGCCCATCCACGCGGACACCCGCTTCATCGCGGTGATCGCCGACTACCGCAACCAGGACGACGCCATCTGGCAGCAAGTGCTGCGCATCGCGCCACGTGGTCGTCAGCTCGTGCTTTCCGTGCTGGTCGAGGATCGCCAGGTTCTGCTCAGGGAGGAGAACTGATGCTCTGCGCCCGCCACCCCCACGCCTTCTCTCTTCAGTTTCGGAGCAACCATGAGCTCACGTAATCCCGTTCTTTGGCCCGAGGGCCTGTTCGTCAAGCCTCAGCACTTCCAGCAGGCGGCCCGGGCCAGCGACGCCGCCTTGCACCAGCGCCTGGGCAGCCTGAACGCCGCATTCTTCGGTTTCAGCGAACTGCAGTTGAACGACGAGTACCTGAGTCTGGGCAAGGTCGCCATCACCCGCGCGCGCGGCATCATGCCCGACGGCACGGTCTTCGACATCCCGGCGGACCTGGCGCCGCCTCCACCGCTGGAAATCAACGACGATGTGTCGCGCAACAGCGAGGTCTACCTGTGCCTGCCGCTGCGCACCGACGGCGGACGCGAGGTGAGCTGGCCGGATAGTCCCGCGAACTTTCGCTACCTGGCCCAGCCACAGGAGATCAAGGACACCCATACCGCCGACGGCGACCTGGTGCAGATCGACCTGGCGGTGCCCAACCTGCAACTGCGGCGCGAAGCGCAGGACAGCAGTGCCTATACCCGCCTCGCCCTGGCCCGGATCCTCGAACGACGCCCCGACGGCAGCCTGCAACTGGACGAAGGGTTCTACCCCACCAGTGTCAGCGTGCGTGCCGTGCCGGCACTCCAGCGCTTTCTCGACGAGATCAGCAATGCCCTGCGCGAGCGCGCGCGCAACCTGGCGGCACGCATCGGCTCGGCGGGCCAGTCCGGTATCGCCGACATCCGCGATTTCAACCTGCTGCAGGCCATGAACCGCTGGTGGCCCTGTTTCCAGCACCTGTCGCGCCAGTCGCAGGTTCACCCTGAACAGCTCTATCTGGTCATGAGCCAGGCTTGCGGCGAGCTGGTGACCTTCACCGATGCCAGCCGGCTGCCGCAAGAGTATCCCGCGTATCGCCACACGGCCTTGCGCAACTCCTTCAAGCCGTTGGAGGACACCCTGCGCCGCGCCTTGAGCACGGTGCTGCAACCGCGCGCCATCTCCCTGCCGCTGGAGCCTCAGCCGTACGGCGTGATGACCGTGACCCTGGAGGATCGACGCTTGATCGACACCGCGGAGTTCATCCTCGCCGTGCGCGCCAGCCTGCCGCCGGAGACCCTGCGCCAACAGTTCCTGCAAAAAGCCAAGGTCACCTCGCTGGCGGCGCTGGATGACCTCATCCCCCTGCAGCTGCCCGGCATTCCGCTGCTGCCCCAGCCGGTGGCACCGCGAGAACTGCCCTTCCACGCAGGCTTCAGCTATTTCGAACTGGATCGCCGCAGCCCGGCCTGGGCGGCCATGGCCGACAGCAACGGGTTCGGCTTCCATATCGCCGGCGATTTTCCAGGGCTCGAGTTGCAGTTCTGGGCGATCAGGAGTGAGCAGCAATGACCATCAACCAAGAGACGGCGCCCGGCGCAGACCGTGTCAGCATCCTGCCGACGCTGGCCGTGCCGAGCACGAACGTGCCCCACGATGCCGCCACTACCGGCCCCTCGCGCACCAAACAAGCGACCGGCGGCTATGCCGCCGACCCCGACTTCCGGCTGCGCGGCAACTACGCCAACCCGAT
>NZ_JAOCDM010000116.1 GCF_029840925.1 Pseudomonas sp. GD03858 | reverse complement strand
GAAGCCTCAACGCACCGGTCAACGCAGGGTTTTTCATGCTGTACTCGCTTCAGGCTCTCCGGGCATTCGCCGCCTGGGTGGTGGTCTGCCACCACTTCATGCAGATCTTCTTCGACTTCAACGCCACCGGCCCCCTCGGCCAACTGCTCGCCGACCGCGGCGCGGTGGGGGTGGACATCTTCTTCGTCATCAGCGGCCTGGTGATCTACCTCTCGACCCGCGACAAGGACATCGCGCCCGCACAGTTTTTGCTCAACCGCGCCCTGCGCATCGTGCCCGCCTACTGGTTCTACACCCTGCTGATGGCCGTGCTGACGCTGATCGCCAGTCGCTGGATGCCGCACCAGGTGTTCGAGTGGCAGCACCTGTTGCTGTCGCTGCTGTTCATTCCCGCAGAGAACCCAGGTGGCTACGGCTTGTATCCAACGCTCAATGTCGGCTGGACGCTGAACTTCGAGATGTTCTTCTACCTGCTGTTCGGCCTGGCCTTCCTGGTGCGCCAACGTCATCACCTGCTGCTGGTGACCGCGGCGCTGCTGCTGGTCAGCGAAGTGCTGGGGCGCCTGGGCGTGCTCAGTCGCTTCTACAACAACGACATCGTCTACGAGTTCCTGCTGGGCATCGGCCTGGGCGTGCTCTATCGCCGCGGACTGATCCGCGGAGGGTCATGGTTGCCGCTGTTGCTGCTGGGCGTGGCCGGTTTCGCCCTCTACCACCTGGATGCCTCCCAGCGCCTGTTGCACTGGGGACTGCCCAGTGCGTTGGTGGTACTGGCGTTCATTGCCCTGGAACCGTGCTTCAAGGGCAACCGAGTGCTCAAGGCGCTGGGTGACTGCTCCTATTCGGTGTACCTGATTCACGTCCTGGTGTTGTATGCCGGACTGTTCGTGCGTGAGTGGCTGAGCCTGAACCCCTACCTGGTGTTCGCCTTGTGCGTGCCGTCAATCGGACTAATGTCGTGGCTCAGCTACCAATGGCTGGAACGTGGCCTGTACTGGCGGCTCAAGGCCTGGTTCGCGGCGCCGACGCCAGCGCCGGCGCTTTCCCGAGTCAAATGCTAGGACTTTGTTCGGGGGCCGGGTTGGCGTACACTGCCGGCAAGTCTGTGAGGAACTTCCATGAGCGCTATAACCATTACCGACGCCGCCCATGATTACCTGGCCGATCTGCTCTCCAAGCAGAACACGCCTGGCATCGGCATCCGTATTTTCATCACCCAGCCGGGCACCCAGTACGCCGAGACCTGCATCGCCTACTGCAAGCCGGGCGAAGAGAAGCCCGACGACGAGCCGGTGGGCCTGAAGAGTTTCACCGCCTACCTCGACGCGGTCAGCGTGCCGTTTCTCGAGGACGCGCTGGTGGACTACGCCACCGACCGCATGGGCGGCCAGCTGACCATCAAGGCGCCGAACGCCAAGGTGCCGATGGTCAATGAAGACAGCCCGATCAACGAGCGCATCAACTATTACCTGCAGACCGAGATCAATCCCGGTCTGGCCAGCCACGGCGGCGCCGTGAGCCTGGTGGACGTGGTCGACGACGGCATCGCCGTGTTGCAGTTCGGGGGTGGTTGCCAGGGTTGCGGCCAGGCCGATGTGACCCTCAAGGAAGGCATCGAGCGCACCCTGCTCGAGCGCATTCCCGAGCTCAAGGGCGTGCGCGACGTGACCGACCACAGCAACAAGGAAAACGCCTACTACTAAGGCGGTTTCCCCATCGCGGGGCAAGCCTGCTTCACGCTTGAACCAGAGCGTGGGAGCGGGCTTGCCCCGCGATGCGTTGAGCCTCTCGCTGATTTTCTGAACAAGGACGCTCGGTATGAAATCCCTGCACGCGTTTGTAGTTCCGTTGTCCCTGGCCTGCGCGCAGGCCTGGGCCAGTTACCAGCCGCCGGCCGGCAGTGACGAGCAGTATCGTGCGGCAGTGGCGACACTGGATGCGCTGGAGCCGCGGTTGCTCGCGTTGGCCGAGCGTTCGCTGGCGGGTACGCCAGCGTCGGCCCTCGAAGCGGATGTCGCGGCGTTTCGCAAGGAGCGCGATCCGGCGCTGGCGCGGTTGCAACAGGCGGCGGCCCGGGGCCATGCCGTGGCCCAGTATCGCTTGGCGCTCTACTACTTCGCCTATGAGCCGTCGGCGGACACGGCCATGACCTGCAAGCTGCTGACCGATAGCCTGGAGCAAGGCTTCGCGCCTGCGGCGCTACGGGTGAACACTGACTGCATTGGCTACGTGGATGGCCCGTCCTACCTGCCTGCCCTGCGCAAGGCACTGGCCGAATTGCCACAGTTTGCCCGCTATTACCCGCAGCCGGCTGTCGGTTTCGAATGCTTCAAGCCGAATTTCAAGGACAACCGCTTGCAATGGGGCGATGCCACCGCTTACCAGGCCGAGCTCTATCGATTGCTGGGCTACAAGGCAGGCCGTGGTGACTCGCCGCAGCGGCGTGAGTACTGGGAGCATGCCGTGGAACTCAACGGTTGCCCACGTGTGGCCGGGCGGCTGAACGCTGCCCAGGTCGTCGAGCACTGATCCCTAGCAACAAAGTGTTACGGATTCAAGCCCTGCGACAACAGGTCGCGCCCCGTAAACAAAGGGCTGCAGCCCGATCGGGCCTTTGTCGGGTGGATGGTGCGGGGGGGGCGTGACAGAATGCCCCGGTTTTCTGGCCGGCCCATCCCAGGGGTCGGCACCTTCCCTGTAAAGGATGGTTCCATGACTGATCTGTTGACCCGGCGCGCGGTAGTCGCCGGGATGGGCGTACTGGGGCTTGGCCTGCTGGCGGGTTGCAACCCGGCCCGGGGCCTGGAGTTCAAGTACGGCAAGAACATGAGCAACGAAATCCTCGGGCGCAAGTTCAAGCTCAAGGACACTCGCGGCAACGACTGCACGTTGTCGAGCTTCTACGGTTCGATGCCGATGATCTTCTTCGGTTTCACCCAGTGCCCGGCGGTCTGCCCGACCGCGCTGGCGCGCGTGGTGCAGATCAAGAAGATGCTCCGGGGGCGCGACCAGGAGATCTTCCAGCCGGTGTTCATCACCCTGGACCCGGAGCGTGATACCCCTGAAGTGCTCGATGCCTACGTCAAGGCCTTCGACTCGTCGATCATCGCCCTGACCGGCACCCCCGAGGAAATCGCCGAGGTGGCCAGGGAGTTCAAGGTGTTCTACGAAAAGGTCCCGGCCGGCGACACCTACACCATCTCTCACTCGTCCACCAGCTACGTCTATGACACACGTGGCACCCTGCGCCTGAGCCTGGGCCATTCCCTGAACGCCAAGGAATGCGCCGAAGACCTGGCCACCCTGATGGAGATCTGCTGAATGTCGATGCAACCGATCAAACGCGGCCTGGCCGCCCTGGCGCTGCTGGGCCTGAGCCTGCCTGCCTTCGCCCAGACCACCGTGAGCGATGCCTGGGTGCGCGCCAGCGTGGCGCACCAGCAGTCCACCGGCGCCTTCATGACCCTGACCGCCAGCGGCGACAGCAAGCTGGTGAGCGTCGCTTCGCCCGTGGCCAAGGACGTCCAGGTTCATGAGATGGTCATGAACGGTGATGTGATGAAGATGGGGCCGGTCGATGCCATCGCGCTTCCGGCAGGCAAGCCTGTCGTCCTGGATCCCAATGGTTACCACGTGATGCTGATGGGCCTGAACCAGCAGGTGAAGGAAGGGGAGAAGGTGCCGCTGACCCTGACCATCGTGGATGCCAAGGGCGCGAAGGAAACCGTGCAGGTACAGGCAGAGGTGCGCGCGCTCAACGCCGAGGCTGGCGCAGGGCACGACCACATGCACATGAACCACTGATAGTGGATCGCGGCGCAAGGCCGCTCCTACAGGAGGTCGTAGCCCCCTGCAGGAGCGGCCTTGCGCCGTGAAAGCGCTGTAAAGCAGCCCCTGTCAGCTACGAAAGCGTGGCAGCGGCCGTTCGATGTTCAGCGACGTCAGGGTCTTGCGCACCTGGGCGTCCTCCGCCTCCAGCGCCTTGAGGCTGGCGCGGATCTTGCCGGCGGCGGGCACGTCGCCCTGCCGGTCGATCCAGTCGGCGATCTCCTTGCAGGCGCTGCTCAGGCAGGCCTGACGCTGGCTCATCAGCGACAGGAGCGTGGTGATTTCTCGTTCGGACATGACCCGATCCTCCATTCAGCCCCTTGAGTGTAGCAGCGGCGCGCCAGCCTGCATGCGGGTCACGCCAGGCTCAGGCAGGCCTGGCGGTAGGCCCCCGGCGTGACGCCATAGGCTTGCTTGAACTGTCGGGTGAGATGGCTTTGATCGGCGAAGCCCAGGGCGAAGGCGACCTCCAGCGCAGGCAGGCCACTTCTCAGGAACTCCCTGGCGCGGGCCAGGCGGCGCTGCTTGAGCCAGGCATGCGGCGGCAGGCCGGTGGCCTGGCGGAACACCCGGGCGAAATGGAAAGGGGACAGGTTCACCGCCGCCGCCAGCGTCTCCAGCGAGGGCGGGTCGGCCAGTTGGCTTTCCAGCAATTCGCGGGCCCGGGCCACGGCCAGCGGTTCGTTGCCGGGGGCGGAAGGCTCGGCGCAGTGGCCGTGGCGCTGCACCAGCGCCAGGACCGCGTGGCGCCAGGCGGTCTGTTGCTCCAGTGCGCTGGCATTGGCCTCGGAGAGCTGGTGCAGCTGGCTGAAGGCGGCGGCCAGGGCCGGGTCCTGGATCACGCTGTCCTTGAACCGGGGCATGCCATGGCGACCCAGCTCCAGCTCGTCGAGCACGCCGGTGACCCGTTCATGCTCGGGGTAGAAACCACGGTAGCGCCAACCGGCCTCATGGGCGGTGGCGCCGGTGTGCAGCTCGTCGGGATTGATCAGCACCATGCTGCCCACCGGCGCCAGGTGCTCGCTACCACGGTGCCAGAAGCGTTGGGCGCCGGATTCGATCACGGTGAACACATAGCCTTCATGCACGTGCGGGGCGAAGCGCTGCTGGATGTAGCGGGCGTGCAGCATCTCGACGTCGCCGAGGGCGGGCGCCTGCCACAGGTGGGCCTGTTCGCGCAGGGGCGTGGTCATGCCAGCCAGCTGCGCAGGAGGAAGAAGATCAGCATGCTTGCCAGCATGCTCAGCAACACGCTGCGGGTCAACAGCACCAGGGCGATGGCGACCAGTGCCCCCAGCAGGTAGGGGTTCAGCGGGTTCAGGTCGAGCTGGTGGCCGGGCAGGAAGATGATCGGCCCGCAGATGGCCGTGAGCATGCCGGGCACGGCGAAGCCGAGGAACTGCCGCGCATTGGAGCTCAGGCGCAGCGGCAGGCGTGGTTCGAGGAAGGCGTAGCGGTTGAGGAATACCACCACGCCCATGGCGACGATCAGCAGCCAGATCATGAGCGACCCCCGGAGAATTTCTGGCAGACGAATCCGGCGGCCATGCCCAGCAACCCGGCCACCACCAGCGCGGTTTCCCAGTGCCAGTAGCTGAACAGCACCGAACAGAACAGCGACACCGCCACGCACACCACGGTCGGCAGGTTGCGCACCAGTGGCGCGATCAGGGCGACGAAGGTGGCGACGATGGAGAAGTCCAGGCCCAGCTGGTCCAGATGCGGGATGTTCTGGCCGAGGACGATGCCCGCCAGGGTGAACAGGTTCCACGCGACATAGAAGGTCAGACCGACCCCCAGGGCGTACCAGCGGTTGAACTGCTGCTGGTCGTGGTGACTGGTCAGGGCGAAGAATTCGTCGGTGAGCAGGAAGCCCAGGCCCAGTCGCCAGCGGGTTGGCAGGCCGGACAGCACAGGGCGCATGGACAGTCCGTAGAGCAGGTGCTGCGAGGTCAGCAGCAAGGTGGTGAGCAGGATCGAGAACAGGTTGGCGCCGCCCTTGAGCATGCCGATGGCTACCAGCTGCGCGGCGCCGGCGAAGACGATGGCCGACAGGCCCTGGCCTTGCCAGGCGCTGAGATTGGCCTCGATGGCCATGGAGCCGGCGAGCAACCCCCAGGGGGCGACGGCCAGCGACAGCGGCAGGATGGCGATGGCGCCGTGGAGGAAGGCTTGGCGGGCGATAGGCGGGCTGGACATGGGCATGGCAACGAATCGACGGGGCAGGCCAGCATGCCAGACAGGTCAGAGGGTGGCTTGAACGATCTTGCTTTGTTGTCGCCTCTCCCCAGGCCTTGCGCAATTCCTGTAGGAGCGGCCTTGTGTCGCGAAAGGGCTGCAAAGCAGCCCCAGGATTCCAGCTTCGCAGCGGAGATTGCCGGGGCCGCTCTGCGGCCCTTTCGCGACACAAGGCCGCTCCTACAGGGGAGCGCCTGATCGCAGGCCGCGATTGTCGATTCAGCGCAGCTCGACCTGCGCGCACAGCCCGCCTTCGGCGCGGTTGCTCAAGGTCAGGCTGCCCCCCATGGCCTGGGTCAGCTGTTGGGCGATCGCCAGCCCCAACCCAGTGCCGCCGGTACTGCGGTTGCGCGAGCCCTCGACCCGGTAGAACGGCTTGAGCACATCGTCCAGCTCCGCTTCAGGTATCCCTGGCCCGTTGTCGAGCACGCGAATCAACGTCCTGCCGTCCTCGCACCCGACTTCCAGCTGCGCGGCGCCGGAGAACTTCAGGGCGTTGTCCACCAGGTTGACCAGCACGCGGCGCAGGGCGTGCGGGCGGGTCTCCAGGGTTGCCTGGGCGCTGCCGTGCCGGTCGACCTGCGCGCCACTGTCCTGATAGTCGAACACCAGGCTGTCGAGGAAGGCATCGAGATTGACCCGGCACGGCGCCTCGGTGCTGCTGTCCATGCTGCGGGCATAGGCCACGCCTTCGCGCACCAGGTGTTCCATGGCATCGAGGTCGTGCCACAGCTTGTCGCGCTCCATGCCGTCGTCCATCTGCTCGACCCGCAGCTTCATGCGGGTGATCGGGGTTTGCAGGTCATGGGAGATCGCCGCGAGCAGTTGCATGCGCTCCTTGAGGTAGGCGGCGATACGCGCCTGCAAGGCATTGAAGGCCACGGCGGCGTAGCGCACCTCGCGCGGGCCGCTTTCGTCCAGCAGCGGGCCGGGGCTGTTCGGGTCGAGGGTGTCCACGGCCCGGACCAGGCGAGTCAGCGGGCCGATCGCCAGGCGAACGGCCAGCCAGGTACAGGCCAGCAGCACCGCCAGCTGGATCAGCAGCACCACCGGCAGCCAGGTGGCCACCGGCACGGCGGCGGGGGTGACGTCGATGGTCAGCGGCGCGCCATCGGCCAGGCGCAGGTGGGCCTGGAAATGGGCGTTGGGGCCGGGGATCTCCTGGAAGGTCAGCGCGTAGCGGTCGCCGATGGCCTTGACGATGGATTCGGCGGCCATCGGCGGGTCGGCGCTGGGCATGGCCTCGCCGGGCAGGCCGCCGTCGAGGCGGTAGCGGTAGGTGCGCCGCTCCAGGCGTGGCAGCCAGGCAGGGCGCTCGGTGGCGGGCAGGCGATCGAGAATGGCCACCGAGGTCGCGACATCCAGCTCCAGATTGCTGAGCATCATCGAGCGGCTGCTCACATAGCGTTCGTAGGCCTGCAGGCTGAACGACAGGCCGTAGGCCAGCACCAGCCCGGTGAAGAAGATCAGGGCCAGGCGCGAGGCCAGGGTGCCGGGCCATTTCATGCCGGCGACTCCAGCAACTGCACGGGCAGCGAGAATACATAGCCTTCGCTGCGCACGGTCTTGATGCAGGTGGGTTCACGGGCATCGTCGCCCAGACGCTGGCGCAGGCGACTGACCAGCAGGTCGATCGAGCGGTCGAAGATGTCCGCCTCGCGACCCTGGGTGAGGTTGAGCAACTGCTCGCGGCTGAGCACGCGTTGCGGGTGGTCGAGAAACACCCGCAGCAGGCGGTACTCGGCACCGGACAACGCCACCAGGGTGCCTTCGCTGTCGAGCAGGTGGCGAGCAGTGGTGTCCAGGCGCCAGGGGCCGAAGGCGATCAGCCGGCTGCTTTCGCTGATGGTCAGGTTCGGTGGCAGCATGCGTGTGCGGCGCAGCACGGCGTTGATCCGCGCGAGCAGTTCGCGGGCGGAGAAGGGCTTGGTCAGGTAGTCGTCGGCGCCCATCTCCAGGCCGATGATGCGATCGGTCTCGTCGTTGCGCGCGGTGAGCATCAATACCGGCGTGTTGCGGTGCTTGCCGGCGCGCAGTTCGCGGCACAGCAGCAAACCGTCGTCGCCGGGCATCATGATGTCCAGCACGATCAGGTCGACGGCGTTGTTTTCGAGGAAGGCGCGCATCTGCCGGCCATCGGCGACGATGCTGGTGCGCAGGCCGTTCTTCTTCAGGTAGTTGCCGACCAGCTCGCGGATCTCGCGGTCGTCATCGACGACCAGGATGTGATCGACGTGTTCCATCGGGGTGTCCTTGTTCGGGGTGGTGGGCGCAGTGTACCGAGCGAATCCGGGCTTGCCTGCCGTGCTTTGTATTGCAGTGTATCTGCTGGCGGTGCAGATACAGGCGCAGGCACATCCCCCCGGCGACGGACACAAGCCCGATACCTGGCAGGCGTGAAATGGCTCTCGACCGGGGAGTGACGTTCCCCATGCCAAGACCTCGCATCAGGAGACACGCCATGAACTTCAAGACTTTCGCCAGCGCCACCTTGTTCGCCGTACTCGGCCTTGGCGCCATCACTGCCCAGGCCAGCAACAGTTCGCTGAACGATGCCAGCGTGATGCAGTACCGCTACGGTGATCACCTGGACATACAGAAGGTGGTGGCGGTGAAGAATGACCCGCAGCATGCCTGCGGCGTGGTCAACACGCGCATGGACTACCTCGATTCCCAGGGCAAGCCACAGAGTGTCGAGTACCGCTCCTACGCCACCAGTGCCTGCCATGACAATTGAGGTGCGCGTCCGGCGCCGCCTGCTCAAGGCCGGCGGCGTCGCCCTGGCCCTGATCGGGCTTGGCTTGGCCGGTCACCTGCTGGCCCGGGACAGCTACGGTCCCATGCCGTCCCTGGCGGGGGCCGAGCAGTGGCTCAACTCGCCGCCGCTGGACACCCCGGCGCTCAGGGGCAAGGTGGTGCTGGTGGATTTCTGGACCTACGACTGCGGCAACTGCCGGCGCAGCCTGCCCCATGTCAACGACTGGGCGCGACGTTACGCCGGGCAGGGGCTGGTGGTGGTCGGGGTGCATACGCCGGAATACGACTACGAGCACGACCTGGGCAATGTCCGGGCCCAGGTGCGGCAGCTGGGCATCGCCTACCCGGTGGCGGTGGACAACGACTACCGGATCTGGAACGCCTGGGGCAATCAGTTCTGGCCAGCGCATTACTTTGTCGATCGCAAGGGACAGGTGCGCCATGTGCATTTTGGCGAGGGCGATTATGCAGGACAGGAACGGGTGATTCAGGCGTTGTTGAATGAGCAAGGGTGATCTGTTGTTCGTGTCGGCCCTATCGCGGGGCAAGCCCGCTCCCACGCAGGTTGGCAGACGGCGTGGGAGCGGGCTTGTCCCGCGAGGCGGATTCACTCCCCCAGCCGTTGCTCGCGCGACGGTGGATAGCCGAAATAGGCCGCGTAGCACTTGCTGAAGTGCGACACCGAAACGAATCCGCAGGCCACCGCGACCTCCATCACCGACAGGTCCGAATACTGCAGTAGGCGTCGACTCTTGGTGATGCGCAGCTCCATGTAGTAACGCCGGGGCGAGGTGCCCAGCTGGGCCTGGAACAAACGGTCGATCTGCCGCCGCGAGCGCCCTGAATAGGCTGCCAGCTGGTCGAGGCTCAAGGTCTCCTCGAGGTTGTTCTCCATCAGCTCGACGATGGTGCGCAGGTGCAGGCTCATGGACTTTTTCGCCCCCGGCCCGACCTGGCGGTATCGCGCGCCGGAGAACGACAGGATCTCCTCGACCCCCTCGGCCAGGGCGTCGCCATGCTGGCGGCGCACCAGGCCGAGCATCAGTTCCATGGCGCCGTTGGGGCTGGCAGCGCTCAGGCGGTCGCGGTCGAGGGTGAAACTGGCCGGGGTGATGCGGGTCTGCGGGCTGATCTCGGCCAGGCTGGCGCGCTGCTCGGGATGCACGCTGCAGCCATAGTCGTCGAGCACCCCGGCGCGACCGAGAAACCAGGCGCCGTTCCACAGACCGCCAAGCGTCATGCCGTGACTGGCGCAATCACCCAGCAGGCGGTCCAGATCGGGGTACTTCAGCGGCGTGCGCAGGCCGCCGCAGATCACCAGCAGGTCGACGTCCGGCAAGCTCCGTGGATCGAACGCCGTGGCGACCAGCTCCAGGCCCAGGTCACTGAGCACGCGGTCGCCCGCCAGCGACAACGGGGTGAAGGCGAAGCTCTGCGCGCGCAGCAGGTTGGCCGTGACCAGCACGTCCATGGCCACGGTGAAGCTGGCCATGGAAAAGTGTTCGAGCAGGATGAAGTCGACCCGGTAGGCGCGCTGGAGGCTGGCGTCGGTGGACTTGAGCCGCAGCATGTTGCTGGTGCTGGTCTTCTTGCTGAACTGACGTGGCGTGGGCACTGCGGACTCCGCTTCCTGGCTGGCGGGGATGAGTGTGCGTCGCAGAGGGGGGAAAGACAACCGCGGGATCGCCCCATCCTTTGGGCTATGCTGGCGACCTCGCCAAGCCACCAGGATCCCGATCACCATGAAATACGCTGCCGCATTGCTGCTCAGCCTGCTCCCGTTACTGGCCCAGGCCGTGCAGCCGGGTGAGGCGCTCGCCTCCTGGACCCTGCTCGACCAGCATGACCAGCCCTACAGCCTTGGCCCCGATACGCGCATCCTGCTGGTGGCCCGGGACATGGACGCTGCCAAGCTGATGAAAGCGGCCATGGCCAAGCGCCCCGAGGGTTACCTGGAAGCTCGCCACGCGGCCTTCGTCGCCGATATCCAGCGCATGCCGGTACTGATCAGCAAGCTGTTCGCCATTCCGGCCATGCGCGACTATGGCTACCGGGTGTTGTTGGATCGCGAAGGCCGGGTTGCCAGTCGCTACGACGGCGCCGAAGGCAAGGTGCTGTGGCTGGCGCTGGACAACGGCGTGCTGGTGGGGCGCAGGGAGTATGTCGATGCCCGGGCGCTGGAAGAGGCGTTGGCGCAAGCGGTGATCGACTGACCCGGGCTTGACCTCGACTTAACCTGAGGTTCGATACTCGCTCGCTCCTGCCAATCAATGATGGAGCGACACCATGTCTGTGCCCGCCGCGTTCGAACTCTGCAATCCCGAAGGCCTCTACGACCCCAGCGCCAATGCCTATTCCCATGTTGCCGAGGTGCGCGCCGGCAGCCGCCTGGTGTATGTCGCCGGGCAGGGTGGGGAAGACCTGCAGGGCAGGCTGTCGATGCGTTTCGACGAGCAGGCGCGCCAGGCCCTGGTGAACCTGAAGATTGCCCTGGCCTCCCGGGGCGCCACCCTGGCGCAGGTGTGCAAGCTCACCCTGCTGGTGGTCGATCACTCCGAGGCGCGCTTGCGCGAGTGGGTGGCCGAGGCGCAACGGGCCTGGGACGGCAGGATGACGCCGACCTGCACGCTGATCCCGGTGCCGCGTCTGGCGTTGGACGGGATGCTGGTGGAGATCGATGCGGTGGCGGCGCTGCCACAGGATGCGGTGGCATGAAACGGTGTAGACTCGCGCCTCCGACTTTTCCGAGCACCCTGCATGTCCGTCACTATCGAGCTGCTCCAGGCCGGCCCTGAGCACGTCGATCTGGTCCGCAACCTTTACCAGTTCTACGCCTACGAGTCTTCCGACTGGGAGCAGGAGGATGTCGAAGTGGACGGGCGTTTCTACATTCATGAAGCGCATTTCGAGCGCTACTGGCAGTCGCCGGGCTGGTACGCCAGCCTGGTGCTGGTCGATGGCTTCATTGCCGGCTTCGTCCTGGTCGAGCGTAGCGAGCTGCCCGGCATCGACGCGCTGGAGCTGGCCGACCTGTTCATTCTCAGGAAGTACCGTCGCCTCGGCATCGGCTCTGCCGTGGCCCGGCAAGTGCTGAGCGAGGGGCAGGGCGACTGGTTGCTGCGTTGCTACCCCGCGGATGCGCCGGCCCTGGCGTTCTGCCTGGCACTGCTGGCCAGCCTGCCGCGCCAGGTACGGGAGATCGACCTGGACGATGAACCACAGCTGCGCAATTTCCTGGTAATGCAGCGGCGGCATTGATGGGATCGGAATTTTTTGTGATGGACTTCACAAAAATCTTTCATCGGGCGGCATAATGCCAGTACTTTGCAATTTCGGACTGTTCCGATAATCGGTCCGGAAGTTTCCTTTTCTTGCCTTTGCAGGTTCAGGTGGATTCCATGCCGCTCGCCCCCAGTTCCGACATGATGTACCGGTTGTTGATCCAGAGCGTGGCGGACTACGCCATCTATCTGCTCACCCCCGAAGGGATCGTCGCCAACTGGAATCCCGGCGCGCAGCGGGCCAAGGGCTACCTGGCGGAGGAGATCGTCGGCCAGCACTTTTCGGTGTTCTACACCGACGAGGACCGTGACGCCGGCCTGCCGGCCCAGAGCCTGGCCACGGCGCGCCTGGAGGGCCGCTTCCAGGCCGAAGGCGTGCGCCAGCGCAAGGACGGCTCGCACTTCTGGACCAGCGTGGTGATCGAGCCGATCAAGGATGAGGCCAGCGGCCAGCTGATCGGCTTCGCCAAGATCACCCGTGATATTTCCCAGCGCCGCCAGAGCGAGCTGGAGCTGCTGCAGGCCAAGGAGCTTGCCGAGCAGTACAGCCAGGAAATGACCACCCTGTCGCAGTTCCTCGACTCGGTGATCGCCAACATTCCCGCCAGCGTCATCGTCCAGGACCTGCAGAGCCAGCAGATCCTGCTGGCCAACCAGCAGGCCGAGCGGCTGTTCGGCGACCAGGGCGCGAGCATGATCGGCAAGCTCCCCGAGCAATGCCTGGCGCCGGCGGCGGCCGAATACCTGGAGCAGCAACTGGCCCGCGGCGCACGCAGCGGCAAGGGCTACGCCGCCGAGACCCGGGTCGACACCGCCAGCGGCCCACGCACCCTGCGCAGCCGCGCCATGCTCTGCGAAAACCGCGAAGGGCAGGGCGACTATGTGCTGTTCGTCGCCGAGGACGCCACCGAGGAGCTGGCCGCTCATGCGCAGATCCACCACATGGCGCACCATGACGCGCTGACCGGTTTGCCCAACCGCACGTTGTTCCACGAGCGCCTGAAGCAGGCACTGCTGCGCGGCGAGGACAACGGCAAGCTGACCGCTGCGCTGTGCCTGGACCTGGACAACTTCAAGAACATCAACGACACCCTCGGCCACGCGTTCGGCGACAAGCTGCTGCGCGCCTTGGGCAAGCGCCTGCGTCGCGAGTTGCGCGAGCACGATACCCTGGCGCGACTGGGCGGTGACGAGTTCGCCGTGGTCCTTGCCGGGCTGGAAACGCCCGAGGCCGCGCGCATCACCGCCCAACGCCTGATCGAGGCGATCTGTCCGCCGTTTCATATCGAAGGGCACCAGTTCAGCGTGGGGGTGAGCATCGGCGTGGCCGTGGCGCCGGACGACCACGAGCAGGCCGAGCAGTTGCTGGGCTATGCCGACATGGCCCTGTACGAGGCCAAGCGCAACGGCCGCAATCGCTTCGAGTGCTTCCATGTCGAGCTGGATGTGGCGGCCCGCCAGCGCCGCCTGGTGGAAACCGACCTGCGTACCGCCCTGCACCTGGGGCAGCTGCAGCTGCATTACCAGCCGGTGGTGGACCAGCAGAGCAACAGCGTCACCGGCTACGAGGCCTTGCTGCGCTGGGAGCACCCGACGCGCGGCATGATCATGCCCATGGACTTCATCCCGATTGCCGAGGAAACCGGTCTGATCCACGAGATCGGTGCCCGCGCGCTCAACCTGGCGTGCCAGGAGGCGGCCACCTGGGGCACAGGGCAGACCGTGTCGGTGAACCTCTCGCCGGTGCAGTTCAAGAACGCCAACCTGGTGCACACCGTGGCCCTGGCCCTGGCCGATTCGGGCCTGCCGGCCACGCGCCTGGAGCTGGAAATCACCGAATCGGTGCTGCTGGGCAACAGTGAGGAAAACGTGCGCGTGCTGCGTGCGCTGAAAGACCTGGGAGTGTCGATCTCGCTCGACGATTTCGGCACCGGTTACTCCTCGCTGGGTTACCTGCGTTCGTTCCCGTTCGACCGGATCAAGATCGACAAGTCGTTCGTTCACGACATGTGCGAGAGCCGCGAGGCGATGTCGATCATTCGCGCGATCACCGAACTGTCCAACAGTCTGATGATCAAGACCACCGCCGAGGGGGTGGAGTCGGCGGAGCAGATGGAGCGGCTGATGGCCGAGGGCTGCTCGCATTTCCAGGGCTACTTCTACGGCAGGCCGGCCCCGGCAAGCGAGCGTTTGACGCAGCTGATGCCGTGTTCCTGAGCGGGCCGCGAACCTGCGGGGGCCGTCGAATCCGGCGCTAGGCTTTGTACGAAAAGTGCCTGCGCGACGATCATGCTGCGTTGAAAACAGGCTCGGAATGCTCATTTACAACCAGTAAAGTCGAGCGCGACTCCGACCGTTCCTCGCCTGTTTTTGCCTTGCCTGATCGCCGCTCGGCGACTTTTCGTACAAACCCTAGGTCAAAGGCCGTCGCAGCCGCCGGGGCGCCCTGAACGCCAGGAAAGTGGTCGATCAGCGAACAGAATGTACCGATTGGACCATAAGCCTTTGTCGCGCCCATGGGTTCCCTTCTAGAATCGGCCCATGCCTGGGCGCCATGCCGGGGCCATTGCCCGAGTGCCTCATGAGTTCCAGTACGCCGCTTTCCGGAGTCAACCAGCCGCTGCGCGGCATCGCCCTGGTGGTGATGGCCACCTTCCTGTTCGCCAGCCATGACGCGCTGTCGAAATTTCTTGGCGGTATCTATCCGATCATCATGGTGGTCTGGGTCCGTTACCTGGTGCATACCCTGCTGATGGCCGGGATCTTCCTGCCCAAGGCCGGCCTGGCCGTGCTGCGCACTCAGCGCCCGCTGCTGCAGACCTTGCGCGCGCTGAGCCTGCTCAGCACCAGCCTGCTGTTCACCGCCGGCCTGCAGTACCTGCCGCTGGCCGAGGCCACTTCGGTCAACTTCCTGGCCCCGGTGCTGGTCACGGCGCTGTCGGTGCCGCTGCTCAGGGAGCGGGTCAGTCTTGGCCAGTGGCTGGCGGTGGTGATGGGGTTCGTCGGCGTGCTGGTGGTGGTGCATCCGGGCGGTTCGGTGTTCACCCCGGCGATCCTGTTCCCGTTCGGTTCGGCGCTGGGCTTCTGCTTCTACCAGTTGCTGACGCGCAAGCTGGCAGCCCATGACAGCCCGACCACCAGCAACTTCTACGCGGGGTTGTGCAACACCCTGGTCATGACGGCGCTGGTGCCGTTCTTCTGGCAGACGCCACAGTGGCCACATGTGCTGCCGATGCTGGCCCTGGGTGGCTGCGGGATGACCGCGCACTTGCTGCTGACCCAGGCTTTCCGTCATGCCGCGCCGGCGCTGCTGGCGCCGTTCAGCTACTGCCAGATCGTGTTCGCCGGGTTGCTGGGATTGGTGATCTTCGGCCAGGTGCCGGATGTCACCAGTCTGGTGGGGATCGCCATCATCTGCCTGAGCGGCCTGGTTGCCGCCTGGATGCAGCGGCGCAAGTGAGCGGCGGACGCGGTGCCCGCTTCGATGGCGCTATTGAAAACAGAAGGGGCGCCAATCGGCGCCCCTTCATCATGCAGCTCAGGCTTCAGCGTCCCACGGACGATCGCCTTTTTCATCCTTGACGCGGGTCGGCAGGCCCATCACGTCCAGCGCCTTGAGGAACGGCTCGGCCGGCAGCTCCTCGACGTTGACCATGCGGCCGGCGTCCCACTCACCGCGGGCGACCAGCAGCGCGGCAGCCACCGGTGGCACGCCAGCGGTGTAGGAAATGCCCTGGCTGTCGGTCTCGGCGTAGGCTTCTTCGTGATCGGCCACGTTGTAGATGAACACTTCGCGTGGCTGGCCGTCCTTGGTGCCCTTGACCAGGTCACCGATGCAGGTCTTGCCGGTGTAGCCCGGGGCCAGCGAGGCCGGATCCGGCAGCACGGCCTTGACCACTTTCAGCGGCACCACTTCCAGGCCCTCGGCGGTCTTCACCGGTTGCTCGGAGAGCAGGCCGAGGTTCTTCAGCACGGTGAACACATTGATGTAGTGCTCGCCGAAGCTCATCCAGAAGCGCACGTTCGGCACGTTCAGGTTCTTCGAGATCGAGTGCACCTCGTCGTGACCGGTCAGGTACAGGTTCTGCGAACCCACCACCGGCAGGTCGTCGGTACGCTTGACCTCGAACATGGTGTTGCTGGTCCACTGGCTGTTCTGCCAGCTCCACACTTGCCCGGTGAACTCGCGGAAGTTGATTTCCGGGTCGAAGTTGGTGGCGAAGTACTTGCCGTGGGACCCGGCATTGACGTCGAGGATGTCGATCGATTCGATGTGGTCGAAATACTGCTGCTGCGCGAGCTTCGCGTAGCTGTTCACCACACCCGGGTCGAAGCCGACACCGAGAATGGCGGTAATGTTCTTCTGCTGGCATTCCTCGAGGTGCTTCCACTCGTAGTTGCCATACCAGGGCGGGGTTTCGCAGATCTTGCCCGGTTCTTCGTGAATCGCGGTGTCAAGATAAGCGACACCGGTATCGATGCAGGCGCGCAGCACCGACATATTGAGGAAGGCGGAACCAACGTTGATCACGATCTGCGATTCGGTCTCGCGGATCAGTGCCTTGGTCGCCTCGACATCGAGGGCGTTGAGCGAGAAGGCCTGGATGTCGGCGGGTACCTTGAGGCTACCCTTGGCCTTGACGCTGTCGATGATGGCCTGGCATTTGGAGATGTTCCGTGACGCAATCGCAATACGACCCAGTTCGTCGTTATGCTGCGCGCACTTGTGGGCCACCACCTTGGCGACACCTCCTGCACCAATGATAAGAACGTTCTTCTTCAATTGCGCTTTTCTCCTTCATGAAAGCCTGTCTTACGACAGGCTCGAAACGTAGTCTTCGAACCCGAACTCGCGGACCACCTCGACGCTGCCGTCGAGCTGCTTGACCACGATCGACGGCATCTTCAGACCGTTGAACCAGTTTTTCTTGACCATGGTGTAGCCGGCGGCGTCGACGAACGACAGGCGGTCACCGATCTGCAGCGGCTTGTCGAACTGATACTCGCCGAAGATATCGCCGGCCAGGCACGACTTGCCGCAGACCATGTAGGTGTGCGCGCCGTCGTTGGGCGCCATCTTGGCGTTCAGGCGGTAGATCAGCAGGTCGAGCATGTGCGCCTCGATCGAGCTGTCGACCACGGCCAGGTGCTTGCCGTTGTACAGGGTGTCGAGCACGGTGACTTCCAGCGAGGCACTCTGGGTGATCGCGGCTTCGCCCGGCTCCAGGTAGACCTGCACGCCATACTTCTCGGAGAAGCCCTTCAGGCGCGCGCAGAACGCGTCCAGCGCATAGTCTTCACCGGTGAAGTGGATGCCGCCGCCGAGGCTGACCCACTCGACCTTGTGCAGCAGATGGCCGAAGCGCTCTTCGATGTGCGACAGCATCTTGTCGAACAGGCCGAAGTCGCCGTTCTCGCAGTTGTTGTGGAACATGAAGCCGGAGATCTTCTCGATCACCTTCTCGATCTTTTCCGGGTCCCATTCGCCCAGGCGGCTGAACGGACGCGCCGGGTCGGCCAGCAGGTAGTCGGAGCTGCTCACCTGCGGGTTGACGCGCAGGCCGCGTACCTTGCCCTCGGACTGTTCGGCGAAGCGCTCGAGCTGGCCGATGGAGTTGAAGATGATCTTGTCGCAGTTCTCGAGCATTTCCTCGACTTCATCGTCGGCCCAGGCGACGCTGTAGGCGTGGGTTTCGCCGGCGAATTTCTGGCGACCGAGCTTGAGTTCGTACAGCGAGGAGGACGTGGTGCCATCCATGTACTGCTGCATCAGGTCGAACACCGACCAGGTGGCGAAGCACTTGAGGGCGAGCAGGGCCTTGGCCCCGGAGTGCTCGCGCACGTAGGCGATCTTCTCCATGTTGCCCAGCAGCTTGGTTTTATCGATGAGGTAGTACGGCGTCTTGATCATTTAAAGGCCCCCGGCCAGGCCGGCCAAAAAAAGGACACGCATTGTGCCTTCACTTGCCGCGCTACGAAAGGGCGCGAGGCGCATTTCGTCCGAGTCGCGCAGGCAGCTGTCGCGCGGGCGTGGGAAGATCGGGGCGCACCCACCCTGGCGCGGGGCCCCGTGCCGTTGGCCGAGGCTGTTTCCTTTGAGGCCAGTTGAGCAGAAGAATATGACGGTTCCAATCGGCGAGTCGGCCAGGTGTTCGCCGTTAGGGTTGCAGCGCCTATCAGATCGAGCGCCGCCCGCGCGGCGCATCGCGACACAAGGCCGCTCCTACATTTGTTGCAACGTGCCGAACCTGTCAGGCCA
>NZ_JAOCDM010000115.1 GCF_029840925.1 Pseudomonas sp. GD03858 | reverse complement strand
CTACGCGCCCCTTTCGCGACACAAGGCCGCTCCTACAGGGAGATGGTTCCCTGCGCGACAGCGCAGCCCAACGGGCTGGGCGATCGCCTACAGGAACTGCGCTCAGGTTTCCGGATGGAACTGGTAGTCCCCAAGGTTGCGGCAGCGCTCACCATTGATCCGCCGTAGCTGCGCCTGCAGGTGCAAGCACCAGATCTGCGGGTCTTCCGCCACCTGATAACCATGAAGGGTGAGGCTGTCGACGATGGCGTTCATCACCGACTCGGCCACCTGCGGGCCGTGGAACGGCCCCTGGGCCTTGATCGCCGAGGGTTGTTCACCGGCCATGCCGGCGGCGAACAGCAGGGTCCACATGCCATTGTCGCCAGCCAGTGGACGGATGCTGCATTCGATGCGGGTCACCAGGCCCAGGCACTGGCGGGTGAGGCTGAGGTTGCGCATGACGGCGTCCCCTCTGTAAAGCCCTGTTCAGCCCGAAACCGTCAGGCTGTTTCCATCCTGAACCCTGATAGCGTCCTTAAGTTCCACTGTAGCCGACTTGAAGAATAAGTTAGAAAACCGGCGCTGAACGGTAGCACTTCGCCGTTAGCGCCGGATTATTGACTCAGGCAGGCTTGGCCTGGGCGATGACCTCTTCCAGCCGCTCCTTCTCGGCCTCCTTGATCTCTTCCTCGCTGATCATCTCGGCGATCTCCCGCAGGCGCTCGACCACCCGGGCGTTGACGCTGCCCTCGGCGAACTGGCCCTTGTCGTCCAGCGCGCCGGCCTCCTCGCCCACCAGCAGGCTCAGGGCCTCGTCGGCCTGGCTCACGGCATAGACATGGAAGCGACCCGCTTCGACCGCCTGCACCACGCGCTCGTCAAGCATCAACGTGGCGACGTTGGCACGCGGGATGATCACCCCTTGCTCGCCGGTCAGGCCACGGGCCTCGCACAGGCGGAAGAAGCCTTCGATCTTCTCGTTGACTCCACCGACTGCCTGCACCTCGCCGAACTGGTTGATCGAGCCGGTGATGGCGAAGCACTGCTTGAGCGGGGTGCGCGACAGCGCCGAGATCAGCGTGCACGCTTCCCCCAGCGAGGCGCTGTCGCCGTCCACGTAGCCGTAGGACTGCTCCAGGGCGATGCTCGCCGAAATCGCCAGCGGGAACTCCTGGGCATAACGGCTGCCCAGGTACCCGGTCAGGATCATCACACCCTTGGAGTGGATCGGCTGCCCCAGGTTGACCTCGCGCTCGATGTCGACGATGCCGCTGCCACCTGGATAGACGGTGGCCGAGATCCGCGCCGGCATGCCGAACGCCGAATCGCCTACTTCCAGCACGGTCAGGCCGTTGCACTTGCCGATCGCCGCGCCCTCGGTGTCGATCAGGATGATCCCGGCGAGCATGTCGTCGAGTACCCGCTGCGACACTCGCCCGGTCCGCGTGGCCTTGGCCTTGAGCGCCCGTTCGATGTGCCCGGCGTCGGTCATGTCTTCGTTGGCCAGCTGGCGAATGAAGTCCGCCTCGCTGACCAGCTGGAACAGGTCGCCGATGCGCGCCGAAAGGCGCGACTGGTTCTCCGCCAGACGGGCGCTGTAGGTGGCCAGGCGCGCGACCGCGTCGCTGGTCAGCGGCGCCATGCCTTCCTCGTTGGTGCGGGTACGCAGCAACTGGGCGAACTGCTCCAGGTTCTCTTCGACCATCGGCATGTCTTCATCGAAGTCCACCAGCACCCGGAACATCTCCTGGAAGTCCGAGTCGTGGTCCTGCAGCGCGTAGTACAACTGGCGCGAGCCAATGATGACCAGCTTGACGCTGAGCGGGATCATCTGCGGCGTCAGGCTGACGGTGGCGACCCGGCCCAGCTCGCCCAGTGGCGACTCCATCTTCAACTTGCGCGACTGCAGGGCGCGCTTGAGGGCATCCCAGACGAAGGGTTCACCCAGCATCTTCTCGGCTTCCAGAATGAGGAAGCCGCCATTGGCCCGGTGCAGCGCGCCGGGGCGCAGCTGGCGATAGGAGGTGTACAGCGCGCCCTGGTCGGTGCTGTACTCGATACGACCGAACAGGTTGTCGTAGGTCGGGTGCGGCTCGAACACCACCGGCGCCCCGCCCTTGCCGGGATGGTCGACCACCAGGTTGGGCGCGTACTGCTCTTCGAGCATCTTGCGCGCCACCGCGTCGGTCTTGCTGTCGTCGACCAATTGTTCGACCACGGTGCGCAACAGGTTCAACTGCACCGATTGCAGGTAGGCGCAGACCGCGGCGTTCTCCGCGTACTTCTCCGACAGCGGCGCCAGCAGCGGCTGCAGGGCGAGCGTGATGGTCTCTTCATTGAGCTGGCGCAGCTGGTTGTTCGACTCGCGTTTCCACTGCGGCAGGCTGGACAGCTCCTCGTTCAGGCGCTCTTCCAGCTCGGCGATGTCTTCATGGAAGCGCTCGCGCACCTCCTCCGGCAGTTGGGCGAACTCGGCTTCGTCAAGCGCCTTGCCGTCGGCCATGGGCGTGAAGGCGACGTTGCTGCTGTCGCGGTACAGCGCCACGTCCTTTTCCAGCGAGGCGCGCTCGATCACATCCAGGGCACGGTCGTAACGCTGGTTGAAGGCGCGATCGATGGCGCCTTTCTTCTGCTGGTAGGACGGATGCTCGAACACCGCCGGGAAGGTCGCCAGCAGGTTGTCGATCAAGCCGTTCATGTCGCTGATGAACTCATGGGCGCTGCCGGCCGGCAGCTCCAGGGCACGCGGCTCGCGGGAATCCTCGAAGTTGTTGACGTAGAGCCAGTCGGCCGGGGTCAGCTGGCGCTTGCCCTCGGCCTTCAGGTAGCGCTTGACGAACGAGAAGCGGCCCGTGCCGGGCTCGCCCATCACGTACACGTTGTAACCGGGGCGCGGCATGGCCACGCCGAACTGCAGGGCCTCGACGGCACGCTCCTGGCCCAGGACACCACGAAACGGCTCCAGATCGTCGGTATTGGTAAAGGCAAACTGTTCAGCGGAGAAACGCCGGGTCAGGGCTTCGGGCGCGAGACGCAGGCGCGAGGCGACAGGATCGGGCATTGGGTTTCCTTACTTCGGCGGGGCGGATGAGAGGCATTCTGGCGCTGCCAGCGCGCAGCGGCAAGGCTCGGCAGGACTTTATGTCGCAGCCCAACAACTCGCATCGCGCAAGCAATTTTTCGCAATAAACAACGCAACCTTTGGATCGTGCCTAAACTCCAAGCTGCGCGGGGGGATGCTTTCACCTCCCCGACCTGGCGACATTGCCGCCAGAACCCTGACCATTGGTACGTCACTTGAGAAAGAGAACAACGCTATGAAACGGATTCTTCTGGGTACTCTGTTCGCCGCTGTCTCGATCAACGCCATGGCCGAAGCGCCGGGCGGCCCGAACTGCGGCTGGGGCAACATGCTGTTCGAGGGCCAGCGCGGCACCCCGGCCCACTTCCTGGCATCCACCACCAACGGCACCTCCGGCAACGCCACCTTCGGCATGACCTCGGGCACCAACGGCTGCTCGACCAAGGCCGCCCTCTCCTATGGCGGCAAATCCTGGTTCGCCATGAACGGCATGATGAACGAGCTGTCCGAAGACATGGCCAAGGGCGAAGGCGAAGCCCTGACCACCTACGCCGTGGTCCTCGGCGTGGCGCCTGAAGACCGCGCGCACTTCGCCGCCGTCACCCACGAGCACTTCCAGCAGATCTTCAGCAGCGCCGACGCGACTGCCGAGACCGTGCACAGCAACACCCTGGCCGTGCTCAAGAGCGACCCGCAACTGGCCAAGTACGCCACCGAGGCTTGAGTTCCACGCCTCCCGCCCCGGCAGCGGGGCGGGTCTGGCGCATCACCTTTCGGCATCATCAGGATGTAGTTGCCCGACATGCTCAAACGCCTCGCTCCCCTGGCGCTCATCGCCAGCGCCCCGCTTCATGCCGCACCGCAGATCGACCCGGCCCGTATCCAGCAGTTGGCCGCCACGCCCTACTGGATCGCCCTGGGACACTACGAGACCGCCAAGCTCGGCGGCTGGCGCAGCTATGTGGACGATGAGCGCTTCTTCCTCGCCGAGGACGGCGCGCACCATCCGGAGCAAGAACTGCAGGCCACGGTCGCCGCCTTGTACGCCCCGGCCAGCCTGGGCGACAAGCACGCCCAGTGCGTCTTCCCGGCACGCACCCGCTGGCTGCGCGAGCAATTGAACCTCGCCGACCTGCCGAGCCCGCACTGCCAGGAGTTCGCCACCTGGTACCAATCCATCGACCCCCACAGCGCGGCGCTGATCTTCCCGGCCGCCTACCTCAACAGCCCATCGTCGATGTTCGGTCACACGCTGCTGCGCATCGACAAGTCCAACACCCGCCGCGACGACACCACGCTGCTGAGCTACGCGATCAACTTCGGCGCCTACATCGAAGGCAGCGACAACAGCATCCTGTACGCCTGGAAAGGCCTGATGGGCGGCTATCCCGGGCTGTTCGCGATGATGCCCTACCAGGAGAAACTGTCCGAATACCGCAGCCTGGAGAACCGCGACCTGTGGGAATACCAGCTGGACCTGACGCCCCAGGAGACCGGGCGCATGGTCGAACACGTGTGGGAACTCAAGCAGATCAAGTTCGACTACTTCTTTTTCGACGAGAACTGCTCCTACCGCCTGCTGGAGCTGCTGCAGGTGGCGCGTCCGAGCCTGGACCTGACCTCGCAGTTCCCGCTGACCGCCATCCCCACCGACACGGTCAAGGCCGTGAAACAGTCCGGGCTGGTCAGCGACGTGCGCTACCGCCCCTCCCGCGAGCGCGAACTGCTGGCCCGCGCCGAACCGCTGAGTCACGACGAGCAGCAACAGGTGCTGACCATCAGCGCAGACACCGCGTATCTGCACAGCCCCGACTTCACCGCCTTGCCCCGCGCGCGCCAGGCCCTGGTGCAGGACGCCGCCTACCGCCTGGAGCGCTACCGGGCCAACGGCCAGGAACGCGACGCGGCGCAGGCCAGGCGCAGTTACGAACTGCTCAGGGCAATCAACGGCAACCCGCCCCCGCCGCTGCAGATCGAACGTCCAGGCCTGCCCGAGGACGGCCATCAATCACGCACCTGGCAGCTGGGGGTCGGTACGCGCGAGGATCGCGCCTACGCCGAGTACGGCCTGCGCATGGCCTATCACGACCTCAACGACAACCTGTACGGTTTCCCGCTGGGCGCGCAGATCGAGATCCTGCAGCTCAAGCTGCGCCAGTACGAAGGCAACGACTGGCAGGTACAGCGCCTGGACCTGGCCACGATCCGCTCGCTGACACCGCGCAATGCCTTGCTCAAGCCGTGGTCGTGGCAGGTTGCCGGCGGCCTCGAGCGCGTGCCGGGCAAGCACGACGACGAAGTGCTGGTCAGCCATGTCAACGGCGGCGCCGGTGGCACCTGGCAACTGAGCGACGACCTGCTGGGCTTTGCCCTGGGCACGGTGCGGGTGGAACACCATAACGACTTCGCCGAATTCATATCGCCGGCCGCCGGGTTCAACGGCGGACTGCTGTGGCGCAACCCGCTGGGCAACCTGACGCTGGAGGCCAAGGGCGACTACTTCACCAACGGCGAGGTGCGGCGCGGCATCAGCCTGACTCAACAGTGGGAGATCAGCCGGGACCTGGGGTTGCGCCTGAGCGCCTCGCGGCAGTTCAGCCATCTGGCCACGGCGCAGAACGAGGTGATGCTGGAGCTGAAGTGGTACCAATACTGATCAACATGGCCTTCCTCGTGGGAGCGGGCTTGTCCCGCGATACGTCTGCTGGCTTATCGCGGGGCAAGCCCGCTCCCACGACTGCGCCGCGATCCTTCGACAGCGTTTTGACATCGCGCCAACAATTCACCCCCTAGACTTTCCACCATCACGTCAAAGGTCTTGTGGATATGTCGCGGTATTGGTTGGGCCTGTGTGTCGCATTGCTGCTGGCCGGTTGTGAAACCACCCACGAGCAGATGGTCAATCAAGGCTATCCCCCCGCCTACGCCGATGGTTTCCAGGACGGCTGCAGCAGCGGACGCCAGGCCGCCGGGCTGATGATCGGCGACTTTCGCAAGGATGTGCCGCGCTACCTGCACAATCGCCAGTACGAAAGCGGTTGGGACGACGGCTTTCGCCAGTGCCACGCGATGCAGTCCAACGAAGACCTGCGCGAGTACCGCGAACGCTACTGGGACGAGCGCGACCGCGACTGGCAGCAGGAAAAGGACCAGGATGCCGCCCGCGCCTATCGCCGCAAGTGACGTCGCAAACAGACACGCAAGCCTCAAGCTTCAAGCGGTAAGCTCCAAGCAAAAGCCAACGAGCTTTCTGATCAAGCACGTATCCCTGCCACTCTCGATCAGCTTGAAGCTTGCAGCTTCAAGCTTGGAGCTGGAATGAGCCGAGCATTCGTCAACGAGGACCAGGCCGCCGCCCAAGCTGACCAACCGGTGGAGCGACGGGTCAGTGACCAGCCCAACTATGTCACCGCCACGGGCCTTGCCCAGTTGCAGCAACGTCTGGCTGAGCTCAATGCACTGCGCAGCGAACTGCAGGCGCAGGGCGAGCGCGCCGACCAGCAACGGTTGGCCGAGACCGAGCGTGACCTGCGCTACTTCAGCGCCCGCGTGCAAAGTGCGCAGGTGGTGCCGGCGGCCACTTCCACGGAGAAAGTGCAGATTGGCAGCCGGGTACGCTTCGTCGATGAGGATGACCGGGAGCATCAGGTGCAGCTGGTGGGCGAGGACCAGGCAGATGCGGTGCGTGGGTTGATCAATTGGGGGTCGCCGCTGGGGCAGGCATTGCTGGGGGCCGGGCCTGGGGATGAAGTGCTGTGGCGAAGGCCGGCAGGTGATCAGATGATCGAAATTACTGGGATCGAGGTTGAGGGTTGAGGGGCTGCTTTGCAGCCCTTTCGCGACACAAGGCCGCTCCTACAGGGAATTGCGCTTTTCTGTAGGAGCGGCCTTGTGTCGCGAAAGGGCCGCAGAGCGGCCCCCTACGATCCGAGATCAGACCACGCCCTGCGCCAGCACGGCATCGGCGACTTTCACGAAGCCCGCGATATTGGCGCCCTTGACGTAGTTGATGCTGCCATCGGCCTCTTCCCCGTAATGCACGCACGCATGGTGGATCGACTGCATGATGTGGTGCAACTTGCTGTCCACCTCACCCGCCGTCCACAGCAGGCGCATGGCGTTCTGCGACATCTCCAGCCCCGACACGGCCACGCCACCGGCGTTGGAAGCCTTGCCCGGCGCGTAGAGAATGCCGGCTTCGATGAAGATATCCACAGCCTCGAGGGTAGTCGGCATGTTGGCGCCTTCGGCCACGCAGATGCAGCCGTTGCGCAGCAGGGTACGGGCATCCTCGGCATTCAGCTCGTTCTGGGTCGCGCACGGCAGCGCGATGTCGCATGCCAGGTCCCACGGCGTCTGGCCCTTGCGGAACTCCAGGCCGAACTGCCCGGCCAGCTCGCTTAGGCGACCGCGCTTGACGTTCTTCAGCTCCATCAGTGCGTCCCACTGCGCATCACTGAGGCCGGCTTCGCAGAACAGGGTGCCTTCGGAGTCGGACAGCGAGATCACCTTGCCGCCCAGGTCCATGACCTTGCGCGCGGCGTACTGGGCGACGTTGCCCGAGCCGGAAATCGCCACACGGCGACCGTCGATACGCTTGTCCTGGCGCTTAAGCATCTCTTCGGCGAAATACACGCAACCATAGCCGGTGGCCTCCGGACGGATCAGGCTGCCGCCATAAGTCATGCCCTTGCCGGTCAGCACCGAGGTGAACTGGTTGGCCAGGCGCTTGTACTGGCCGAACAGGAAGCCGATCTCGCGGGCGCCGACGCCGATGTCACCGGCCGGCACGTCGAGGTCGGCACCGATGTGGCGGTACAGCTCGCTCATGAACGCCTGGCAGAAACGCATCACTTCGGCGTCGCTCTTGCCCTTCGGATCGAAGTCCGAGCCGCCCTTGCCGCCACCCATGGGCAGCGAGGTCAGGGAGTTCTTGAACACCTGCTCGAAGGCCAGGAACTTGAGCACGCCCAGGTTCACCGACGGGTGGAAGCGCAGGCCGCCCTTGTACGGGCCGATGGCGCTGCTCATCTGGATGCGGTAGCCGCGATTGACCTGGACCTTGCCCTGGTCATCGACCCACGACACGCGGAACAGCACGGCGCGCTCGGGTTCGACCATGCGTTCGAGGATACCGGCTTGGAGGTAGTGAGGGTTTTGTTCGAGGAACGGCCACAGGCTGCGCAGCACTTCTTCCACGGCCTGGTGGAATTCGGGCTGTGCCGGGTCGCGCTGTTGCAGGCGGGCCAGGAAGGCGTCGACAGATTCGATCATGGTAGACATCTCACCAAGAGGGGATTGTTTTTGGTTTTTTCAGGAATGTACCAAGAACCAATCGCACTGGAACAGGGCGAAATGTCGTTTTTATGAAATTAATTGGTGCGTTTTCTATAACTGTATACAAAATTTGAATCATGCCACCTGCTTCGCGGGCAAGCCCGCTCCCACAGGGATTCCACTGATCTTCCAGTCTGTGGAGAACCTGTGGGAGCGGGCTTGCCCGAGAAAAAGCCACCACTCATTTATTGCCCAGGCACAAAAATGGGGCCCCGAAGGGCCCCATTGCTGTGCAGCGTAAACCGGCTTACTGGGCCAGTTTCTTGTGACGCACACGGTGCGGCTGGGCGGCGGCGTCGCCCAGGCGCTTCTTGCGGTCGGCTTCGTACTCGGTGTAGTTGCCCTCGAAGAACACCACGCTCGAATCGTCTTCGTACGCCAGGATGTGAGTGGCCACACGGTCCAGGAACCAACGGTCGTGGGAAATCACGATGGCGGCGCCCGGGAAGTCCAGCAGGGCTTCCTCCAGCGAACGCAGGGTTTCGACGTCGAGGTCGTTGGACGGTTCGTCGAGCAGCAGGACGTTGCCGCCCTCCTTCAGGGTCAGCGCCAGGTGCAGGCGGCCACGCTCACCACCGGAGAGGTCCTTGACGAACTTCTGCTGGTCGCCGCCCTTGAAGTTGAAGCGGCCAACGTAGGTGCGCGACGGGATCTCGTAGCTGCCGATGCGGATCTGGTCGGAACCGTCGGAGATCTGCTGGAACACGGTCTTGCTGCCGTCCAGGTCCTCGCGGCTCTGGTCGACGCAGGCCAGCTGCACGGTTTCACCGATCTCGATGCTGCCCGAGTCCGGCTGCTCCTTGCCCATCAGCATGCGGAACAGGGTCGATTTACCCGCGCCGTTACCACCGATCACACCGACGATGGCGCCCTTGGGCATGGCGAACGACAGGTTGTCGATCAGCACGCGATCGCCGTAGCCCTTGGTGACGTTCTTGAACTCGATGACCTTGTCGCCCAGGCGCGGACCCGCCGGGATGTAGATCTCGTTGGTCTCGGAACGCTTCTGGAATTCCTGCGACTGCATCTCCTCGAAGCGCTGCAGACGAGCCTTGGACTTGGACTGGCGGGCCTTGGCGCCTTTGCGCACCCACTCCAGTTCCTCTTTCATGGCCTTCTCATGGGCGCTCTGCTGCTTGGACTCCTGGGCCAGACGATCCGACTTGGCCTCCAGCCAGCCCGAGTAGTTGCCTTCGTAAGGGATGCCGGCGCCGCGGTCCAGTTCGAGGATCCAGCCAGCGACGTTGTCGAGGAAGTAACGGTCGTGGGTGATCGCCACCACGGTGCCGGGGAAGTCGTGGAGGAAGCGCTCCAGCCAGGCCACCGAGTCGGCGTCCAGGTGGTTGGTCGGTTCGTCCAGCAGCAGCATGTCGGGGGCCGACAGCAGCAGGCGGCACAGGGCCACACGGCGCTTCTCGCCACCGGACAGGTGCTCGATCTTCGCGTCCCAGGCCGGCAGGCGCAGGGCGTCGGCGGCGACGTCCAGCTGACGCTCCAGGTTGTGGCCGTCGGCGGCCTGGAGGATGGCCTCGAGCTTGGCCTGCTCGGCGGCCAGCTTGTCGAAGTCGGCGTCCGGGTCGGCGTAGGCGGCGTAGACCTCGTCCAGGCGGGCCTGGGCGTCCTTGATCACGCTGACCGCTTCCTCGACCACTTCACGCACGGTCTTGGCCGGATCCAGCTGCGGCTCCTGAGGCAGGTAGCCGACGTTGATGTCGGGCATCGGGCGGGCTTCGCCGTCGAATTCCTTGTCGACGCCCGCCATGATGCGCAGCAGGGTCGATTTACCCGCGCCGTTCAGGCCCAGCACGCCGATCTTGGCGCCTGGGAAGAACGACAGGGAAATGTTCTTGAGAATTTCCCGCTTCGGCGGCACGACCTTGCTCAGCCGATGCATGGTGTAGACGTATTGAGCCAAAACCAAGCCCTCTATCAGATAGGTAAAGACACGCGCCCCGGCATGGGCCAGGGGATGTGATTACGGGGTGTCGTTGAACAAAGTGGGCCATTCTACGCCAACTCGCGGCGTTGCACAGATGGGTAGATGGCGGCGCCGTTCGGCGGCTATCGCGGGTCAAGCCCGCTCCCACGCCACGGCGTTGTTTCATGGGAGCGGGCTTGACCCGCGATCAAGGTGACGCAGGCTCAGACGTGCGCTTGCTTGACCTTGCCACGCGGCAGGCGGCAACGGTCCGCTTGCTCGGTCAGGCGCGCGGCCCAGGCGGCCTTGACGCTGAAGCCGCCGCTGCGGGCAGGTTTTTCAGCAGCCTTGGCGGCAGGCTTGCTCGCGACCTTGGCGGGCGCGGCAGCAGGCTTGGCAGGCGCCGGAGCGACGGCCTCGACCGCAGGCTTGGCCTGCTTGCGCAGTTCGGCCAGCGACGGCGTCTTGCTGGCACTGGCGGCAGCCGTGTCCGGTTTGGCCAGCGAACGCTGGCAGGTCTTGCAGGATACGTCCTCGGTCACGGCAGTGCTGACCAGGGTCTGACTGCTGCGCCCACAGGCGGAATCGAGGCCATTGGTGGAATAGTGGGTAACCAAAACCGTACATCTCCGATGCGTTGACTATTGAAGCGGGCGGCATTCTCGCACAGCTGGCAGGGTCTTGCCGAACCGACATGACCAGTTGACATCTCGCCATCGGACACACGGACTGGCACTTTGCCATATTTGAAGGCATGCTAGCCGGCTTCACCGGTGCACCTATATAGTTCGCCCGGCGACCACGGCACGCGCCGTGCATGCACCGGGATCGCAGCCCCCTGCCATCGCCAGCACAATCGCAGGACCCAACGCTTGACCAATCTCACGCAACCGTCATCCCTGCCTCCTGCCGACTCCAAGGCGGGCATGCACCCGCGTGGCTCGCTCAAGGGAGCGCTGGCGCTGCTCGCCCTGGTTCTGCTGGGTTTGCTGCTCTGGCAACTGTTCGCCCAGTTCCGCCATACCCAGGCCGACCTGCGCCAGCAAAGCCTGGCGACCAGCGCGGAACTGGCCGACCATCTGAGCCTGAACATGGCCCTGAAGGCCCAGCAGTCGCTGAATCTGGTTCAAGCGTACGTCAATCCGCCGACACCCGCCGCGTTGCCCCCCTTGCTCGCCACCTTGCAGGCGCGCCTGCCATCGCTGCGCGACCTGGCCTGGCTGAACAGCGCCGGACAGGTGCGCAGCGACACACTGGACGGCACCCCGGACCGTCAGTTGATTGACGGGCTCCTGCAACTGAACCAGGGCCGCGCTTTCTTCTATGGCAACGCACCTGACAACCAAAGGATCTACCTGCTGCTGCGCCAACCGACCGAACAGGACCGCGGCTACTGGCTCCTGAGGCTGGACAGCCGGTTCTACCAGGAGCTGACCGAACACCTGGACGCAGCGAGCCACCCCCTCTGGCTGCTGGAAAACAGCCGCAACGCCGAGGTGATCAAGCGCCACGGCCATCGCCAGACCAGCGAAGAGCCGCTGCAGAGCGTGATGCTTGCCTTCATCGACAACAGCACTTGGCAACTGCGTGGCCTGTTCGATGCCGGCCAGGCCCGCGACAAGCTGCTCCCGGCCCTGCTCGGCAAAGGCGTGCTGGTGCTGTTCTGCGCCCTGCTGCCGGTGCTGGCCCTGATCAACATGCGCCGCCGCCAGCGCGCCCTGCAGGAGGATCGCCGGCGCTACCAGGAAATCTTCGAAGGCACTGGCGTGGCCCTGTGCGTGCTCGACCTTTCCAGCCTGCCCGGGCAACTGGATCGCTACCACCTGCGCAACCGCGCCGCGCTCAAGCAGAGCCTGGCGCTGGACTGCAACCTGCGGCGCACGCTGCTGGCGGAATTGAAGATCACCGAGATCAACCAGGTGGCGCGCCAACTGCTCAACGTCGAGTGCCACGAAGGTGCCTGGCAGCGCCTGATCCAGGGCAGCGGTAATGGTTGCGACAGCATCGGCATGCAACTGATCGATGCCCTGATCGAGGAACGCCAGCAACTGGAGCTCGAGGTGCGCCTGCCCGCCCCGCTGGGCGGCGAGCTGCACCTGTGGCTGATGGCGCGTCTGCCCCAGCAGCGTCGTGACTACCAGGCCGTGATCCTGAGCATCAGCGACATCACCAGCCGCAAGCAGGTGGAGCTGTCGTTGCTCGAGCGCGAGAGCTTCTGGTCGGACGTGGTGCGCACCGTACCTGACCAGCTCTACGTGCAGGACGTCAACAGCCAGCGAATGATCTTCAGCAACCGCCACCTGGGCCAGACACTGGGCTATGCGCGCGCGGAACTGGCCCAGATGGGCGACCGCTTCTGGGAGATGCTGCTGCACCCCGGCGACGCCGAGCACTATCGCACCCTGCGCCAGCAGCAGCGCGACACCAGCTATGGGCAATCGCTGCACTGCCAGCTGCGTTTCCGCCACCGCGACGGTGGCTGGCGCTGCTATGACATCCGCGAGCAGGTGCTGACCCGCGACAGCGAAGGCCAGGTCACCCGCATCATCGGCGTGGGCAAGGACGTCACGGTGCAGATCGAGGCCAGCGAGTCGCTGCGCGACAGCGAGCAGCGCTATCGCATGCTCGCCGAAAGCATCAGCGACGTGATCTTCTCCACCGACAGTCAACTGCAACTCAACTATGTCAGCCCTTCGGTGCAAGCGGTACTGGGTTACCAGGCCGGCTGGATCTTCGCCAACGGCTGGCAGTCGATCATCGCCAACCCCGGCCAGCTGACCGGCGTCTACAGCCTGCTGGAGCGGGTCAGCAAGGCACTGGGCGACAGCACCCAGCTGAACCAGCTGCGCGACACCCTGCCCACTCAGCTGTTCCTGTTCGACTGCCTGCGCGCCGATGGCCGCAAGATTCCCATCGAGCTGCGCCTGGTGCTGGTCTGGGACGAACACAGCCGTTTCGAGGGCGTGCTCGGCGTGGGCCGCGACATCAGCCAGCAGCGCCGCGCCGAGAAAGACCTGCGCATGGCGGCGACGGTATTCGAGCACTCCACCTCGGCGATCCTCATCACCGATCCGGCCGGATACATCGTTCAGGCCAACGAAGCGTTCAGCCGGGTCAGCGGCTACGCCGTGGCCGAGGTGCTCGACCAATTGCCCGGCATGCTCACCGTCGAAACCCAGCAGAGTGCGCAACTGGGCTACGTGCTCAAGCAGCTGAGCCAGCGCGGCAGCTGGGAAGGCGAGGTATGGCTGAAACGGCGCAATGGCGAACACTACCCGGCCTGGGTTGGCATCACCGCGGTGCTCGACGACGAAGGCGACCTGGCCAGCTACGTGTGCTTCTTCACCGACATCAGCGAACGCAAGGCCAGCGAGCAGCGCATTCATCGCCTGGCCTACTACGACGCCCTGACCCACCTGCCCAACCGCACGCTGTTCCAGGACCGCCTCTACACCGCCCTGCAACAGGCCGAACGGCACAAGGCCTGGGTGGTGCTGATGTTCCTCGACCTCGACCGCTTCAAGCCGATCAACGACTCCCTTGGCCATGCCGCGGGCGATCGCATGCTCAAGGACATGGCCGAGCGCCTGCTGGCCTGCGTCGACGACGACGACACCGTGGCGCGCATGGGCGGCGACGAGTTCACCCTGCTGCTGCAACCCCGGGCCACGCGCGAACAGGCGCTCAACCGCGCCATCCATGTCGCCGAGAACATCCTCGGCGGGCTGGTCACGCCGTTCGTCCTGGAGAACCGCGAGTTCTTCGTCACCGCCAGTATCGGCATCGCCCTGAGCCCGCAGGATGGCAGCGAGCTCAGCCAGCTGATGAAGAACGCCGACACCGCCATGTACCATGCCAAGGAACGCGGCAAGAACAACTTCCAGTTCTACCAGGCCGATATGAACGCCAGCGCCCTGGAGCGCCTGGAACTGGAAAGCGACCTGCGCCATGCCCTGGAGCAGAACGAGTTCATCCTCTACTACCAGCCGCAGTTCAGCGGCGATGGCAAGCGCCTGACCGGCGCCGAGGCGCTGTTGCGCTGGCGCCATCCGACCCGCGGCCTGGTGCCGCCGGGCGACTTCATCCCGGTGATCGAAGAGCTGGGCCTGGTGGTCGATGTCGGCGACTGGGTTCTGCGCGAGGCCAGCCGCCAGCTCAAGGCCTGGCACATGGAGAAGGTGCGGGTGCCGAAAGTGTCGGTGAACATCTCCGCCCGGCAGTTCTCCGACGGCCAGCTCGGCACGCGCATCGCCACCATCCTCGAAGAAACCGGCCTGCCGCCGGCGTGCCTGGAGCTGGAGCTGACCGAGAGCATCCTGATGCGTGAGGTCAACGAAGCCATGCAGATCCTCGACAGCCTGAAGAACCTGGGCCTGAGCATCGCAGTCGACGACTTCGGCACTGGCTATTCGTCGCTCAACTACCTCAAGCAGTTCCCCATCGACGTGCTCAAGATCGACCGCACCTTCGTCGACGGCTTGCCCGAGGGCGAACAGGACGCGCAGATCGCCCGGGCGATCATCGCCATGGCCCACAGCCTCAACCTGGCGGTGATCGCCGAGGGCGTGGAGACCCACGAGCAGCTCGAGTTCCTGCGCGAGCACGGTTGCGACGAGGTGCAGGGCTACCTGTTCGGGCGGCCGATGCCGGCCAACCAGTTCGAGGCGCAGTTCAGCAACGAGACCCTGCTCATGTTCCAGTGATCGAAGCGCCACACGGTCCCTGTAGGAGCGGCCTTGTGTCGCGAAAGGACCGCAAAGCGGTCCCGGCGATCTTGGCGTGAATGCTGACATCCTGGGGCCGTTGCACGGCCCTTTCGCGACACAAGGCCGCTCCTACAGGGCACGGCGCGGCGCTGGAAAACCGGACCCCGAAGTCAACTCCAGCCCAGAAACGGCGCGGGTTGCAACATGAAGGCCATTGGTCCGCGACTTGATGCCACTTCATATGCCAGCGGCGAATCAATCGGTTAGAATGCACCCCCAATTCTGCCCGATCCTTGAGGACCGCCATGTTCAGCCGTGATTTGACCATTGCCAAGTACGACGCCGAGCTCTTCGAAGCCATGCAGCAAGAAGCCCTGCGCCAGGAAGAGCATATCGAGCTGATCGCTTCGGAAAACTACACCAGCCCGGCGGTCATGGAGGCCCAGGGTTCGGTTCTGACCAACAAGTACGCCGAAGGCTACCCAGGCAAGCGCTACTACGGTGGTTGCGAATACGTCGACGTGGTCGAGCAGCTGGCCATCGATCGCGCCAAGGAGCTGTTCGGCGCCGACTACGCCAACGTCCAGCCGCACGCCGGCTCGCAGGCCAACGCCGCGGTCTACCTGGCCCTGCTGTCGGCCGGTGACACCATCCTGGGCATGAGCCTGGCCCACGGTGGCCACCTGACCCACGGCGCCAGCGTTTCGTCCTCGGGCAAGCTGTACAACGCCATCCAGTACGGCATCGACGGCAACGGCCTGATCGACTACGACGAAGTCGAAGCGCTGGCCCTGGAACACAAGCCGAAGATGATCGTCGCCGGCTTCTCCGCCTACTCCCAGGTCCTGGACTTCGCCCGCTTCCGCGCCATCGCCGACAAGGTCGGTGCCTACCTGTTCGTCGACATGGCCCACGTGGCTGGCCTGGTCGCCGCCGGCGTGTACCCGAACCCTGTCCCGTTCGCCGACGTGGTCACCACCACCACCCACAAGACCCTGCGCGGTCCGCGCGGTGGCCTGATCCTGGCCCGTGCCAACGCCGACATCGAGAAGAAGCTGAACTCCGCCGTGTTCCCGGGCGCCCAGGGCGGCCCGCTGGAGCATGTCATCGCCGCCAAGGCGATCTGCTTCAAGGAAGCGCTGCAGCCTGAGTTCAAGGCCTACCAGCAGCAAGTGGTGAAAAACGCCCAGGCCATGGCCGAAGTGTTCATCGAGCGTGGTTTCGATGTCGTCTCCGGCGGCACCCAGAACCACCTGTTCCTGCTGTCGCTGATCAAGCAGGAAATCTCTGGTAAGGACGCCGACGCCGCCCTGGGCAAGGCCTTCATCACCGTCAACAAGAACTCGGTGCCGAACGACCCACGTTCGCCGTTCGTCACCTCGGGCCTGCGTTTCGGCACCCCGGCCGTCACCACCCGTGGCTTCAAGGAAGCCGAGTGCCGCGAACTGGCTGGCTGGATCTGCGACATCCTGGCCGACCTGAACAACGAAGCGGTGATCGACGCCGTGCGTGAGAAGGTCAAGGCCATCTGCAAGAAGCTGCCGGTGTACGGCAACTGATTGGCAGACGCCTGATGTGAAAAAGCCCGGCCATGTGCCGGGCTTTTTCATGCGCCTCATCGCGCTGGCGTGACCTCGGGCACCAGGCGTATTTCCACTCGCTGCCCCAGGGCCCTCGCCGCGCTGGCCAGGGTTGCCAGCGTCATGCCGGCATCCGTCTGGTCAAGCGCTCGATCGACGGCGGTGCGGCTGGTGTGCATGCGCTCTGCGAGCGCCTTCTTGCTGACCTTCTGCTGCTTCATGGCCTCTGTCAGCTGCCAGGCGATCACCCGCTTGAGCGCTGCGGCGGTGACCTCCTCCAGGAGGCCTTCTTCAGCGAGAAAATCGTCGAAATCCGAACCAATGTGCGGGTTCATATCGCTTGCCTCCTAAGGCTCGCCCTGCGTTTCCTGGCCAATGCGAGGTCGACCGAGGGCGTCTTTTGACTTTTCTTGATGAACCCATGGAGCAATACCATCACCCCATCGATGATCGTGAACAGCACGCGTCCCACGGTGTCTCCCAGGTCGACACGAATCTCCCAAAGCCCGCCTTCCATCTTTCGCACCAGAGGCATGCCAAGTGGCCAGCCGATCTGCACGGTCTTGATCTCGGCCCCGATCAACTGGCGCTGATCGCGCGGCAAGGCTTTCAACCACTCCCGCACGGGCTCGTTGCCAAGTTCTGTGCGAAAGAAAAGCACGCTGACTTGAGGAGGTGTCGCGACCAAGTGTACCAAAAAAGGTGCTCCTTTCAAGAGAGACCATGCCGGCTGGCCCGATCAATTGAACGAAGCAAAAAAATGCCGCCATTCGGTGGCATCAACCAGTCAGCTACATCCCACTCATGTGTGTCCCAATGCCTCGAAGCCTGCCCGAATCCTCGCCTCCGGCAATTCATCGGCAATGAACACCATCACGCTTTCCCGCGCCTCGTCGTCCCGCCACTCGGCATCCCAGTCGAAACCGTACAGTTTCAGCACGCCCTGGAATACCAGACGGCGGTCTTCGCCGGCGATATTCAGCACGCCCTTGTAGCGCAGCAACTGCTTGCCGTGCTCCTCGAGCAGCTCGTTCATGAAGTCGCTGAGGCGATCGATGTCCAGCGGGGTCTCGGTACGCAGTACCAGGGTCGAAATGCGATCAGGTGTCGCGGGCTTGAGCACCGGGCGCAGACCCGGCTTGAGGCTGAGTCCCAGGTCAGGGTTGAGATTGAAGCCGCGCACATCGAGCAGCTCGGCCAGGTCGATGCGACCATGCTCCACCACGCGGATCGCCGCTCGGCCATTGATGCGCGCCAGGCGCTCGCGCAGAGCCTCGACCAGCGGTGGCTCGACCAGGTCGGTCTTGCTCAGCAGCAGGCGGTCAGCGAAGCCGACCTGGGCCTGGGCGATGGCCTGGGTCAGGTGCAGCTCGGCGTGGGCGCTATCAACCAGGGTGATGATGCCGTCGAGGATATAGCGCTCGCGCAGCTCCTCATCGATGAAGAACGTCTGCGCCACCGGCGCCGGGTCGGCCAGGCCGGTGCACTCGATCACCAGGCGGTCGAAGGCGATCTCGCCGGCATCCAGGCGCTCGAGCAGCAGGTACAGGGCACGGGTCAGGTCGCCATGGATGCTGCAGCACACGCAGCCGTTGGCCAGGGTCATGACCTGTACCGGTTCATCGCCCAGCAGCTGGCTGTCGATGCCGGCCTCGCTGAACTCGTTCTCGATCACGGCAAGCTTCAGGCCGTGCTCGGCCTTGAGCATGTGCTTGAGCAGTGTGGTCTTGCCGGCACCAAGGAAGCCGGTCAGCACGGTAACGGGAATGGGCGTTTGCACGCGGAAAACTCCTGAATCGGGAAATGAT
>NZ_JAOCDM010000114.1 GCF_029840925.1 Pseudomonas sp. GD03858 | reverse complement strand
CTGCAGCGTATAGCTCAGCGGCAACCGCCACGGCGCCTCGTCAAGGCGCCACTCACCGTCATCGCCCAGCGTCATCTGCCCCGGCAGCGCTTCCCAGGGGATGCTCTGATGCTCCTCCAGGCCGGTGATGCGCAGGCCATTGTTCAGCAGCGCGGTAATCACCTCGCCCAGGCCATGGTTCCACTCATGGGTCTCGGTCTGGGTCAGTGCCTGGTCGGTCTCGACGTAGCTCTGGTCGTTGTGCCACACCGTCGGTGCTTCGCGCTCGAAGTACGGGTACTCCAGTTGCAGGCAGTCCTCCTGGTCCTCGTTCACGGCCATCAGCATCGGGTGGCCATCACGCAGGAACAGTCGCCCGCCCGGCTTGAGCAACGCCGCCACGGTCTGCGCCCAACGCTCGATGCTCGGCAGCCAGCACAGCGCGCCGATACCGGTGTAGACCAGGTCGAAAGCCCCCGCCGGCAATACCTGCGCGGCCTGATAGACGTCCGACTCTACATAGGCGATGCCCGCGCCACAGCGCTCGGCCAGCTGGCGCGCCTGGGTCAGGGACGCCGCGGAGAAGTCCAGGCCGCAGACCTCGGCGCCCAGGCGCGCCAGCGACAGCGTGTCGGTGCCGATATGGCATTGCAGGTGCACCGCGCGCAGGCCATGGATATCGCCCAGGCGTGGCAGGTCGAAGCGCACCACCTCGGACAGGTGCCCGGGCTCGGCGACGAAGCGCTCGACCTCGTAGTCCCCGGAGGCGGCGTGCAGTGGTGCGCGCTCGTCCCAGCTGGCGCGGTTGAGTTCCAGCGATCGGCTCATTGCGGTGCTTCCCTGTCTGAGTGAGTCAGGCGCCACGTTAACCGGACCCAGCCGCCCCGGCAACCACCCCGTCAACCAGAAGTTGACGGCTCGGGTATACTGCCCGCTTCGTGCCCGCCCAAGGATCCAGCGCCCATGACCGAAAACAGCTTCGCCTTTCGCCTCAAGGAACTGCTCGAACACCACAAGCTGACCCTGCAGGCCGTGGGCACGGCGCTGGGGATCTCGCGCACGGCGGTGCACAAATGGACCCGCGGCGGCGAGATCGACTACGACAACCTGCGCCGCCTGGCCGACCTGCTCAAGGTCAACTGGATCTGGCTGCGCTACGGCGAGGAGGCCCTGCACAGCGTGCAGCAGGCCGAGGTGGTCGAGCTGCCGATGACCGACGTGCGCCGCCGCTACACCGCCGAGATCATGGAAAGCGAGACGCGCATGAAGCTGGCCCAGGAAGGCGCGCGCATCGTCACCTGGGAATGGAACCTGGTCAGCGATGAAGTGACCTACTCGCCCAACGTCGAGGCGGTGTATGGCTGGCCGTTGCGCCGCAACGAGGACTTCTGGGAACACATCCACGCCGATGACGCCCGCCACATGCAGGCCATGTATGCCCAGGCGGTGGCCGACGGCACCGGCTGCGAATGCGATTTCCGCATCACCCGCCCCGATGGCGGCCAGCGCTGGATCGCCTCGCGCGCCACGGTGCTGCGCGACAGCGTCGGGCGCCCGGTGAAGATGGTCGGCATCAGCATGGACAACACCGAGCGCAAGGTCGCCGAAGAGGAGCTGCGCCAGAGCGAGGCGCGCTTTCGCACCATCTTCGAGCTGGCCTGGGGCGCGCTGGCCTACATCGATCCGGATGGCAGTTGGCAACGGGTCAACGGCAGCCTCTGCGAGCTCTTGGGCTACCGCGAGGACGAACTGTACGGCACGACCTTCCAGCAGCTCACCCATCCCGACGACCTGCCGGGCAACCTGGCGTTGCTGCAGCGCATGCTGGCCGGCGAGATCGAGCGTTACGAGGTACAGAAGCGCGTGCGCCACAAGGACGGGCGCTATATCTGGGTGCGGGCGCGCACTTCGCTGGAACGTCGCGCCGACGGGCAGCCGGAGCATCTGATCAGTGTGTTCGAGGACATCACAGCCGAGCGCGAAGCAGGGTAAACATCATAGCGCGCCACCTGTGGGAGCGGGTTCACCCGCGAAGCCGACACCGTGGTGGATGGCACGGGCTTCGCCCGTGTTCGCGGCGGTTCGGCGTCCCGACAAGCCCGCTCCCACAGGGATCGCGCCAGATGCTAAAAATCGAGCAAGACAGTTGCCCCCACAGGGTGTCGGTTTGGATGTTCCAATCCTGCACTCAAGCTAGAGGCAGGTGGCCGCCGCAGCCCGGCGCTGCAACGCCACGCCGTCATTCTTCTGTGCGTAATAGTCCACCCGCGTGCCCCCCGCCTGGGCATAGACATCGACGAACGACTCCGCCTCCCGGGTATACACCGTGAACCCGCCCTGCTTGCGCGCCTCCAGGTAGCCACTGGCATCGACCCCGAAGGCGCGCTCTTCCTGCCAGCTGAACTGGATGCACTGGGCGACCAGGTCCGGCGTCTTGTGCGAATCCAGGCGGGCGGTGGGCGAGCCGTTGCGCGCAGCTTCCATGGTCGACGATGCGCAGCCCGCCAGCAGCAGCGCCACGGTGATCGGCAGAATTGCTCGCATGTTCCATCCTCGGGACAAAAAAGAAGGTGACTCTAGCACTGCCGGGCCGGCCGGGGAATCGCCGCTACCGCTCATCGCCGCCGCGATAAAAGTTTGCGCGGCAAAGAACCAAATCGATCGCCTCGGGTCTCAGCTGGTACCGCGTAAACCGTTGCGGATCAAGGACCTATAACGTGATGAAACGCCTTGCAAGCCTTTCGATGGTCGCCACCCTGCTGCTGCTCGGCGGCTGCTACAGCCACCACTACCACGACGATGACGACGGCTGGCGCGACCGTGACCGCGGCCACCGTCATCACCATCGCCACGACCGTGACGATGACGACCGCCAGTACCGTGACCGCTACTACCGCTGAAGCGTCTTTCCAACCCTGACTCGCCGCCAACCGCGCGGCACCCTACCCTGATGACTCCCTGAGGTTCATAACATGCGTCTGACTCTGCCTTCCCTCGCCCTCGGCCTGCTGCTCTGCCAGGGCGCCTTCGCCGGTGACGGCACCGCGGCCATCGGCGGCGGCCTGGGCGGTGCCCTGGGCAACGTCGTCGGCAAACAGATCGGTGGCAGTACCGGCGCGGCCATCGGCGCCGGCCTGGGTGGCGCCGCCGGCAGCGCGGTTGGCGCGCGCAAGGGCAACCGTACCGAAGCCGCCATCGGCGGTGGCCTGGGCTCGGCCGGCGGCTCGCTGATCGGCGGCAAGCTCGGCGGCTCCAACGGCTCGACCATCGGCGCGGGCCTGGGCGGCGCGGCGGGCGGTGCGATCGGTAACCACATGGGCGACAACAACCGCAAGCACAAGCATCGCCACTGATAAGTAGCACGGGCGGGCCTGCGGGCCCGCTCCCACAAAATTGGCTCCCACACATCCGCCCCCAAGCACTCTGCCATCGCGCATCGGATCGCCACCCGGCAAAACCCTGCAGCACGTCAACGACGCACTCGCGTCAAGCTGCCACACTAGGGCCATCGCCTTTCGTGCCCCTGTGTGAAGGAACACCCCCTCCCCATGAACCATGAGCTGCTCTGGGTCCTCGGCCTGCTGGCCGTCGTCGTCGTCCTGTTCATCATCAACCGCCCGCGCATGGATGTGGTCGCCCTGCTGGTGATCCTCGCCCTGCCGTTGTCCGGCATCCTCACCGTCGAACAGGCCCTGGCCGGCTTCAGCGACCCCAACGTGGTGCTGATCGCCGCGCTGTTCGTGATCGGTGAAGGACTGGTACGCACCGGCATCGCCTACCGCATCGGCGAATGGATGAGCGCACGCGCCGGCAACAGCGAGGCGCGCCTGATCGTGCTGCTGATGGTCGCGGTCGCCGGCCTTGGCTCGGTCATGAGTTCCACCGGCGTAGTGGCGATCTTCATCCCAGTGGTGCTCAGCATCGCCGCGCGCCTGCAGCTCTCGCCCAGCCGGTTGATGATGCCGCTGAGCTTCGCCGGCCTGATCAGCGGCATGCTCAGCCTGGTGGCCACGCCGCCGAACGTGGTGGTTCACAGTGAACTGGTGCGCCATGGAGAATCCGGTTTCAGCTTCTTCAGCTTCACCCCGTTCGGCCTGGTGGTCCTGTTGCTGGGCATCGGCTACATGCTGCTGACCCGCCACTGGCTCAACGGCGAGGTGCGCAAGGATGGCCGGGTGGAAAGCCGCCGCACCTTGCTCGACCTGGTCCTGGACTACAGGCTCAGCGGCCGCGAGCGGCGCCTGCGTATCCGTCCCCATTCGCCGCTGATCGGTCACACCCTTGGCGAGCTGGAACTGCGTACCCGCCATGGCGCCAACGTGGTCGGCATCGAGCGCCAGCACAAGTTCACCACCCGGGTGATCGCCGCCGACTCCGGCACCGTGCTGCTGCAAGGCGACGTACTGCTGCTCGACCTGTTCGCCAATCGTGATGACCTGCGCAGCCTGTGCCAGAGCATGCTGCTCGAGCCCCTGCACTTCAAGGCCGCCTACTTCATCGACCAGTCGCAGGAGCTGGGCATGGCCGAGATCTCCCTGCCCCCAGGCTCGCAACTGATCGGCAAGAGCGTCCTCGAGCTGGCCTTCCGCACGCGCTATGGCCTGAACGTGGTCGGCCTGCGCCGCGACCAGGTCGCCATCGAGGAACAACTGGTGGAAGAGAAACTGCGCCTGGGCGATACCCTGCTGGTGGTCGGTCCGTGGAAGGCGGTGCGCCAGCTGCAGGGCAAGCCCCGCGACTTCCTGGTGCTGAGCCTGCCGGCGGAAATCGACCAGGTCGCCCCGGCCCGCGCCCGCGCGCCCTACGCCCTGATCAGCCTGACGGTGATGGTCGGGCTGATGGTCAGTGGCCTGGTGCCCAACGTCATCGCCGCGCTGATCGGCTGCCTGCTGATGGGCGCCGGCCGTTGCATCGACATGAACAGCGCCTACCGCGCCATTCACTGGCAGAGCCTGGTGCTGATCGTCGGCATGCTGCCCTTCGCCCTGGCGCTGCAGAAGACCGGCGGTATCGACCTGGTCGTCGGCGCGCTGGTCGGCTGGCTTGGCGGCGCGGGGCCGGGCGTGATCCTGGCCTGCCTGTTCGCCCTGACCGCGGTGATCGGCCTGTTCATCTCCAACACGGCCACGGCGGTCCTGATGGCCCCCGTGGCGGTCAGCACCGCCCAGCAGTTGGGCATGTCGCCCTACCCCTTCGCCATGACCGTGGCCCTGGCTGCGTCCGCGGCGTTCATGACGCCCGTGTCGTCACCGGTCAACACGCTAGTACTGGGCCCCGGCCAATATCGCTTCGCCGACTTCGTCAAGGTCGGCGTGCCCTTTACCGTGCTGGTGATGCTGGTCACCGTGCTGATGGTGCCCTGGCTGTTCGCGCTCTAGTCCTACACCAGATTCCGCAGGTTCGCAGCGAATTGACATCATATGCCGACTGAAAGACACTGACGCGACTTACCCCAGGTGCCTACAGCCGTTTTCCTGGATTCCGTCTTCGCTTGTCGGTCGAGCCCATGGTGTCTCCAGTCCCGTCGCGCCTGATGCCTGCCTTGAGCCTGTTCGGCCTGACGCTGGCATTGACCGTGGCTGGTATCCTGGCCCGGCCGATCGAATCCCTTTCGCTGTTCTGGCCGGTCAACGCGGTGCTCGCCGGCATACTGCTGCGCAACCCGCGGCAAGCCAGTTTTTCCGGATTCGCCCTGGTCTACCTGGGCATGGTCATCGCCGACCTGGCATGTGGCAGCCCCTGGAAGCCGGCGCTGTGGCTCAACCTGTGCAACCTCGGCGCCATCGTCAGCATCTGGTACCTGATGTCACGCCTGCCGCGCCTGCATCGTCGGTTGCGCACGCCCCATGGCACCCTCTGCCTGTTCGGCGCCAGCGCAGCCGGAGCGGTGGTCGCTGCAAGCCTGGCCTGCGTAATGGCCGCGCCCTGGTTCGAGCAGTCCCTGCAGGCGACCTGGCTGGCGTGGTTCAGCGAGCAATTTTCCACCAGCGTACTGGTGCTGCCGGTACTGCTCACCCTGCCCTCGTCCAGGGCCTTGACCCGCAACAGCCGCGCCAGCCAGCCGATTCGCCTGGCGCCACTGCTGGTGCTGCTGGCGTCGCTCGCACTCAGCATCGCCTTCGGCGGCCCCGGCGCCATCGCCTTCCCGATCGCCGCGTTGCTGTGGTGCGCACTGAGCTATTCGCCCTTCCTCGTTTCCCTGCTGACCCTGACCGCCGGCAGCACGCTGATCGTCGCGGTGGCGCAGAACCTCATGCATTTCAGCGTGCCGCAGAGCGAGCCAGGGGTCACCGCCCTGATGTCCGCGCGGCTGGGCATCGCCATGCTGGTGCTCGGCCCGCTGGTACTGTCCTGCGTGAGCAGTGCCAATCGAAGCCTGATGGCACGCCTGGCCCACCAGGCGACCATCGACCACCTGACCGGCGTCCTTACACGCAGTGCCTTCACCCGACGCGCCAATGCCTTGCTCGATGCCTGCGGCAGGCCGCTGACGCTGATGATGCTGGACATCGATCATTTCAAGACGATCAACGACCGTTACGGCCATGCAACCGGCGACCTGGTGCTGCAGCAGTTCGCAACCACGCTGCAGGATCAGTTGCATGAGGGCGAGCTGTTCGCCCGCCTGGGCGGCGAGGAGTTCGTCATCGTCGTGCCGGGAGTGGCGCCGGACCAGGCCAAGTTCATCGCCGAGCGCCTGCGCCGGGCAGTCCAGGACCTGCACGCCACCCATGCCGACCCACGCTTGCAGATCACGGTGAGCATCGGCCTGAGCGGCTGCGGCGCCGAAGGTTCGATACCCAGCCTGGACGAGCTGCTGGCCCAGGCCGACCAGGCCCTGTACCGGGCCAAGGCGCACGGTCGCAACCGTATCGAGCAGGCCGATACGCAACGCCAGGTGGTCTGACCTAGCCCCCCAGCAAGTCCCAGCTCAGCTTGGCGATCAGCACGCACAGCAGGACCAGGAACAAGCCTCGCACGAACCCCGCCCCCTTGCGCACCGCCAGCCAGGTACCCGTCAGCGCGCCCAGGATGTTGAACAGCGCCATTGGCAGGGCGATGGCCCACAGCACGTTGCCCGAAGGAATGAAGAACACCAGCGCGGCCAGGTTGGTGGCGATGTTGACCAGCTTTGCCGACGCCGATGCATGCAGGAAGTCCAGCGCGAAGAAGCGAATGAACAGGAAGATCAGGAAGCTCCCGGTACCCGGCCCGAACAACCCGTCATAGAAGCCGATGGCGCCACCGATCAGTACCGCCAGGCACTGTTCCTTGCGACCGATCGCCGTCGGCTTGTGCAAGGTACCGAAGTCCTTCTTGCAGAAGGTGTAGATGGCCATCAGCACGATCAGCACCAGTACCGCCGGACGCATCAGGCTCGCCGGCACCAGTGACACGGTGGCGGCGCCGAAGAACGACATCACGAACGCGCTCAATGCCGCCGGCACGATCAGCCCCCAATCCAGCTTTACCTTGCGGATGAACGAACGCGCAGCGAAGGCCGTGCCACAGACCGAGGCCAGCTTGTTGCTGCCCAGCAGGCTGGCCGGTTGCGCGGCGGGCAACACGTTGAACAAGGCCGGGATCTGGATCAGCCCACCGCCGCCAACGGCAGCGTCGATCAGGCCAGCGGCGAAGGCGAACAGCGAAAGCAGGGCGATATCCATCATGTCGAATGTCCAGGCGGTACGAAGCAGGCCGCCAGACTAATAAAAGTGCCGCGGCTATGTTGAAATACCATGTTGCAAAAACTGCAATAAGGAAAAGCACCAATGGCCTTGGACATGCTGCGTGAAATACAGGCTTTCGTCACCGTCGCCCACAAGCGCAGCTTCGTCAGTGCCGCCCGTGCCCTGGGGCGCTCGCCCAGCGCCGTGACGCGGGCGGTACAGGCGCTGGAAGACAACAGCGGCGCCAAGCTGCTCAACCGCAATGCCAGCGCCGTGACCCTGACCGAAGCGGGTGAACGCCTGCTGCCCCATGCCGAACGCTTGCTGGATGTGCAACGCGATGCCGCCGACGAGCTCGCCGCCCTGACCGGCAGCGCCCAAGGCTGGATCCGCCTGGCCGCCCCCGAGGTGCTCGCCCAACAGGTATTGCCGGGTGTAATCGCCGAGTTCTCCCGGCGCCATCCGCAGGTCACGCTCGACGTGCAGTTCAGCGACCAGCTCCTTGACCCGTTGCAGGGCAAGTTCGACTTCGTGATCCGAGGCGCCTTTCCCCAGTCCAGCGAACTGATCGGCTACCCCTTGTGGCGCTATCGCCGGCATCTGTATGCCAGCCCAGGGTACGTGGCGCACGCGGGCACTCCGCAGGCGCTGGAGGACCTGGAGCGGCATGCGCTGATCCTGCACACCGCCCCACGCATCCTCAAGGCCTGGCACTTCTGTCGCGATGGCAGGATCAACAGCCTGCGGCCCCGGCCACGACTGCGGCTGGGCTCAGGTGTCGCGGTGCTGCAGAGCACCCTCGCTGGCGCGGGTATCGCGCGCCTGGCCGATTGGCTGGGCGAACCCGAGGTGCTTGCCGGGCGCCTGGTGCGGGTCTGTCCCGACTACCGCCTGACATCCAGCAGCGGCCATGACCCTGAGATGCACGCGGTCTACCCGGCCGGCGCCGTCCGGGCGCGGGTTCGCGAGCTGCTGCAAGCACTACGCGAAGCCCGCCCTGGACCGAGAGAAATGACCTGAACGACGCTGCTCAATTTCTGCTCAATCTGACAGAGCCCTTGCCAGACATGACTTGCAGCGCTTTATCCACAGACCTACCCACGTTTTTTGTGGACAGTTTCAGCAAGCCTTGAAGGAATTATCGCAAACCGAGCAACGCCGCATTGGCCAGCTTCACCAACTCGATCCACTCGCTTGCGCTGATCACTCCGGAACGCTCCAACTCTTCAGCCCCGCGCAGTGCCTGGTCGTAGTCCTCTTCGTGGAGAATACCCTCGCCGAGAAAACGACCGCGCCACTCCAGCATCGCTGCAGTGCCTTTCTTGCATTCCATAGTGTGTATCGACTCCAAGGCAAGTGATCGGCCCATGCATCCGGGCCCAGGATTGGGGGCGCGAGATTACACGAGCGACTTGCACTTGAGAACGACTTGCAGCTACCGCTTGTCCAGACAACCGCGGCGCGCAAGAGATAGAGCCCGCCTCCAGGTCAGGCGGGCTGGCAGGAAACAGCGGCTCAGCTTGGCGGAATGGTGCCGAGCAGGCCAATCATGATAGTCAGCAGCAGAAAACCACCCAGAAACAGCGCGAGCTTGCCCATCGGAACCTCTACAGTGTGATGACGGAACGGCGGGGCTGGCCAAAGCGGCGCAGCCTGCCCAGCACACACCGAGTTGGAGGCTGGGCCTGGGGATATTGTCGGGCAGTGACTGATACGGTTACAGATTCAGGTTCTTGCAAAAAAAGCAGATCAGATGCCGCGTCCCCCTGGCCGTGCTACGGTCCACCACTCGACGAGCCAGAGAGCCGCAGGACCATGGATGCTTTCGCCGACAACGCCACCCTGCTGATCATCGATATGCAGAACGGCATCAACCACCCGCGCCTGGGCCGGCGCAACAATCCCGAAGCCGAACGGCGCATGGGCGAGCTGCTCGCCGCCTGGCGCCGGGATGAGCGCCCCGTGGTGCATGTCCGGCACATCTCCCGCGAACCGGGTTCAGTGTTCTGGCCGGGCCAGGGCGGTTGTGAGTTCCAGCCCGCCTTCACGCCACTGGCCAGCGAGACACTGTTCGAAAAGCACGTGCCCGACGCCTTTTGCAACAGCGGCCTGGAACACTGGCTGCACCAGCGCGGCATCCATCAACTGGTCATCGTCGGCGTGATCACCAACAACTCGGTGGAATCGACCGCGCGCTCGGCGGGCAACCTGGGGTTCGAAACACGGGTGGTGGCGGACGCCTGCTACACCTTCGATCAGCGCGACCTGCAGGGACGGCTATGGCCGGCGGAAGAAGTGCATGCATTGGCACTGAGCAACCTGGCCATGGACTATGCGTGCATTCTCGACAGCGCCGCGGTGCTCGACATGACTTGAACTCACCGCAGAGGACGCAGCTTGGCCAACGGCACCCAGCCAAGCTCCTCGCCAGTCACCCGACGGCACCAGAGCCAACCGTTCAGCGGGCGCAAGCCTTCCACCTGCTGGCCTGGGTCGATGTCCAGCTCATGGGCCGAGTAGGCCTCCAGCGCCTTGCCCCGGTCAACGCCAAGCCGCTCGATCACCTGGGCGGGCACCCAACCAGGCTCCTGGCCCTGGCAACTGCACAGGTACCAGTCCTCCCAGTGCTCGTCGCCCTCGTAGCGCTGGCCGATGCTGAGCAGCGTGCCTTGGGCGAAGGTGATGGGCGCAGGGTACTCACTGCGGTGTGCTGCGATAACGACGTACTTCACAAGCCTCTCCCTGGCTGCGAAAAAACATCGATGCTAGTCGAAGGGCCGCTGGAGCACCATGACCATCTCATGCCAGGCCATGCCGCCATGATCGGAGGTCGAGGGACGAACATAGGCGTAGCCCATCTTCTCGTACAAGCCGACGTGCCGCTCCTTGCACATCAGGTGGATGGTCGCCTTGCCCTGCTCGCGCATCTGCTCGACGAAGCGCGCCATCAGGCGGCCAGCATGGCCCTGGCCCTGATGGGCCGGGTCGAGCACGACCGACATGATCACCACATTGGGTGCCTGCGGATCATGCCCGACCAGCTCCTTGAACGCCTCGTCCGACATCACCACCTCATGGGCGCAGCCGCTGTTGATGAAGCCGACCACCTGGCCATCGACCTCCAGCACCAGAAAGCCTTGCGGATACTGGGCGATGCGCGTGTCGATCTTTTCCCGAGTGGCGGCCTCGTCGCCTTCGTAGGCGCTGGTTTCGATCTGGTAGCAGCGGTCCACGTCGCTTGACATGGCCTGGCGGAACGTCTGGGTGCTCATGGGGCGGATCCGGGTGGCGAAAAACAGAGGCGACATGCTAACGGAAGTCGCTGCCCGGCTGCATGCCCCTGTCGTTTCTCAGACCGAACGGGTGATGCCACCATCGACGCGCAGGTTCTGCCCGGTGATGTAACCTGCGCCTTCAGAGGCCAGGAAGCTGATGGTCGCCCCGATCTCCTCGGCCTTGCCGTAGCGCGCCATGGGGATTCGGCTGCGGAACTCTTCCTTCTCCGGCAGGCTGTCGATGAAACCCGGCAGCACGTTGTTCATGCGGATGTTCTCGGCCGCATAGCGGTCGGCGAACAGTTTGGTGAAGGCCGCCAACCCGGCACGGAACACGCCCGAGGTCGGGAAGGCCGGATCCGGCTCGAAGGCGGCGAAGGTCGAGATATTGATGATGGCGCCGCCCTTTTGCCGCTGCATGATCGGCGTCACCAGCCGGGTCGGACGCACCACGTTGAGGAAGTACACCTCCATGCCGCGGTGCCAGTCCTCGTCGGTCAGGTCCAGGATGGGCGCCCGTGGACCGTGACCGGCACTGTTGACCAGCACATCGACCCGGCCCCAGCGCTGCATCACGCTGTCGACCAGACGCTGCAGGTCTTCTATCGACTGGTTGGAGCCGGTGACGCCCAGGCCGCCCAGCTCTTGCGCCAGGGCCTCGCCCTTGCCGGAAGAAGACAGGATCGCGACCTTGAAGCCATCGGCCGCCAGCCGCCTGGCCGCCTCGGCGCCCATGCCACTGCCACCTGCGGTGATGATTGCCACTTTCTGCGAAGTCATGTTCCGTTCCTTGCGGGAGTTGATCAGGTAGGTGCATGAAGCCAGAATCCGCGTGACCGCACCAATCACAAATACTGGCACGAGCCTGCAGGAAATCTACTGGATGAGCGCCCCCAAGCGACGTAACGCCCCCGCCATCGTCAATCACCTGACGGCATTCGAGGCCGCCGCACGCCTGGGTAGTTTCCGCGCCGCGGCCGACGAACTGCATGTCACTCCCGGCGCCATCGCCCAGCAGGTGCGCACCCTCGAAGACAAGCTCGGCGGCCCGCTGTTCGAGCGGCTGCCCCGAGGCCTGCGGACCACCCCGGACGGCGCCGACTACCTCACCCGCGTGCGCCTGGCCCTGGACATCATCGAAGACGCCACCCGCGAACTGCTGGAGCGTGACAGGCAGCATGACCCACAGCAGGTCCTGCTCAGCACCACGCCGGCCTTCGCCAGTCGCTGGCTGATCCCGCGCCTGGGGCTGCTGGCCCAGGCGCACCCGCAGGTGGCCTTGATGATCGACGCGTCCGACGGCACCCGGCCACTCAGCGGCAAGGGCGCGGTCGACCTGGCAGTGCGCTGGGGCACGGGCCCCTTTGCCGCCGCCTATGCCCAACCCTTGCTGCCCGGCGTCGCCGTGCCCGTCTGCTCCCCCTCGCTGCGTGGCGAGCATCGCTGGCAACTGGCCGCCGAGCTGGCCGGGCAACCACTGATCTCCGATAGCCACAACAACTGGAAGCGCTGGTTCGACCACCATGCACTACCCGGCACCCGCTTCAACGGCCCGGTGTTTTCCCAGACCATCCTCGCCATCGAAGCCGCCGAGCAAGGCATGGGCATCGCCCTGGTGCCTCGCCTGTTGGTGGAGAACGCCCTGAAGGCCGGCACGCTGGTACTGGCGCTGGAAGGGCATGAACTGCAAAGCGACGCAGCGTTTCATCTGCTCGCGGCTCACACGCCTGAGCCGGGGTCCGCTGCCGAACAGGTGGCACGCTGGCTGGCAAGGGAGGCCAAAGCCCAGGCCTGAGCGCGTGGCTTGCCGAGCCGCGCCGCAAACGCCGCGAAGATTTGCGGCGGTGCAGCCGCGGCACGGTCAATTGCAACATATCGTTTCTGAACGATGCGATCGACGCCACCAGGCCACCTTCCCGCGCCAAACCAGTGGACCAGCGACATGCCCCGCCGTACAAGGCCTGGCACAGAGCAGCTGGAAGCAAGTGGAAATATTCGAGTTCGTTTTTTGTAGGGCTCCTCTTATTGGCCCGTAGGACGTTTCCAGCATTGCGAAAGTCGGTGTATGAATAATCAGTATTGAGGGGTGAATTGAACTGATACCGTCGTGTTTTTCCTACAACGGCACGGATGCCTAGGCATGTGAGAACGACATGGACAACTACGACACCTCGGCCCTCGGATTGCAAAAATGCCTGCTGAACATGCGCCGGGATCACGCCCGGCTCGAAGCGCAGGGCGAACTGGAAAAGGCGGCGAGCCTGGCACGCGTGATCGCGACGCTGGAACAAGGGCTGGCCGCGACGCCCACCCTCTTGAAGCCGACGACACTGCAGTGACGCAAAACGCCTTTTCGGTTGCCACGTGCGCGAACCGGTCAACCGATCGCCTATTCGACGCTTGCTTCTTTTCTCACAGAGAGCGACTACGCTGGATCTTTGACTGAATCTGAAGGGATATGCCCCATGAACATCAAATCGCGCTGCGCTGTCGCGCTCGTGCTTCTGATTGGAACATGCCCGGCACTGATGGCGGATCCGGGAAAAGGCAAAGGTCATGACAAAGGCAATCCGCATGGCGAACAGGCACGCCCTGGCGATGGAAACGGCCGGCATTCGGGCCCGAGCATCGACCTGGGCGGCGTGCGAGTAATTCTCAACGACAACCGTGATTACTGGCACTCCGGCGCATCGCTACCACCTGGGATTCAAAAGAATCTGGCACGGGGCAAACCCCTGCCGCCGGGCATCGCGAAGCAACTCGACAGCCGACTGATAGGACGCCTCCCCCATTACGACGGCTATGAATGGCGCCAGGCCGGAACCGACCTGATATTGGTGACCCTCGCCACCGGCGTGATCTACGAGGTGCTGCGCAACGTGCTGGACTGACTTCATCGGCGAGGCAGTCCCCGCGCCCGAGGCAAGACCCCATCGCTGGCGAGCTGTGCACCCCCTGCGTAAGATTTGGTAACACTCCCTGGGTAGTCAGTCGATGAACCCAAACGCGACCAATGCTGTCCGATTGCCATCGGTAGCGGCTGAGGTCGCCCCGTCTCGGCCTGACGACCGAGCAGGATCCACTTCGCGTGACACGCCTGAAGCGACCTCGATACACCGGCTTACCGGCGCGTGCATTCTCCCTGCGCAGAATGCCGCCCCTTTTTGAATGGCTGAAAGAGCGAACCATGAAACAGAACATTCTCCTCGTTGCCGTCTGTGCCGCCCTGCTCCAGGCTTGCACCCCGGCCTCCAAGTCCCATGAAGGATCGCCTTCCATGCCCGCCACCTCTTCGTCTGTCGCCGCCCAGCCAGCGCTGCCGGCCTACTACTGGAACCTGGTATCGGCCAACGATGCGTCGGGCGCCCCCATCGCCGCCATGGCCAAAGGCATCGAGCACAAGCTGCGCCTGAGCTTCGGCGATCGGCAACTGAACATCAGCGGCGGCTGCAACAGCCAGTTCGGCGGCTACAGCCACCAGGGCGGCGTACTGAAAGTGCAACCACTGGCCTCGACCCTGATGGCTTGCGACAAGAGCCTGATGGACCTGGATACCCAGGTCGGGCGTTTGCTCAACGGCGACCTGCGCACCACCATCACCGCTGACGCCCAGGAGCCGGTGCTCACGCTGACCACCCAGGACGGCTCGGTACTGAAGTTCCAGGGCGAAGCCACCCCAGAGACCCGCTACGGCAGCAAGGGCGAGATCAAGTTCCTGGAAGTGGCGGCCAAGACCGTCAAGTGCAGCCATCCGCTGATCCCGAACTATCAGTGCCTGCAAGTGCGCGAGCGTCGCTATGACGACGCCGGCCTGCAGCTGCCGACCCAGGACAGCTGGCATCCGCTGTACCAGTCCATCGAGGGCTTCGAGCACCGTGACGGCGTGCGCACCGTGCTGCGGGTGAAGCAGTTCCAGTGGAAGAACCCGCCAGCCGACGCCCCGTCGCAGGTCTATGTGCTGGACCTGGTGGTCGAGCAGGACGCCTCGGGCAAGGCCAAGTAATCGCACCGACGGCAGGCCGGTATTCGCCGGCCTGCCTCAAGTGCCTGCCTTCCAGATCTCACCAGCACCTGACATCGCGACTGACGCAATGCGCAGAACCACCCGGCGCGTGGAATGCCGCTCAGCGTTTGCGCGTGAACTGCTGCTCGGTGACCGCAGCGCCCCATTGGCTGCCTTGCGCTTCGTGAGTCAGCGCGAAGCCCAAGGACTCGTAAAGGCTGCGGGCGGCCTCCAGGCCTTTGAATGTCCAAAGCTGGATCGCCACAAAACCTTGCCGGTCGCAAAACGCCACGGCTTCGCTAAGCAGGCGACGCCCCACGCCGCCACCACGGCAACCATCATCCAGGATGAACCAGCGCAAATGGGCCTCGTCATTGCCCAGATGTTCGCCGTCGATAGCGATCGCCCCCACGATCCGGCCAGCGCTTTGCGCGACCCAAACGGCGTTACGTGAATTGCCCAATCGTCCTGCGAACTCCGCGACGCCTGTTGCGACCTGACTCTCGAAGAACTGACCGAAACCGGAATGCCGTGAGTAGTAGCTTGCATGCATTTCCACCATGCGCCCGATCAGACCTGGGCGGTAGCCCGAGGTGATCTGAATCCTGTCCGCCACCTGCTCGACCGTGCCGTGGCGATACGTCTTCAACGCCTGCGCATAGGCGTTCAAGCCCTGCGCAATGGCCTGCTGCTCCTGCTGAGTGAGCGGAGTCAGCGCTGACGAGACTTGCAGTTGCCCATAGGCATGAATCTCTTCGAGCGAGCGCCTTCCTTGCGCAGTCAGCCTGAGTTGTTTCGTGCGGCCATCCTGTTCACCTTCACCTTCTTCCAGCTCCCCGGACTGAATGAGCTTCGCGACCATCCGACTGACACTCGACTTCTCCAGCCCGAGCGCCTGTACCAGCTGCCCCGCGGTCAGCGCGCCGCGCTCGCCTAACTCAAGCAGGGTGTGCACAGCGGAGGGCGAGTACTGCGTGCCCGCCAATGTCGCGCGCATGAAGCCCAGCTCACGCACCATCGTCCGTGAAGCAGAGCGGACTTGTTCCACAACCGAAGGGTCGATCATTTCTGCAGCCTCGTCTGGGTGGTATCGCTATACAACGCTATTTAGTTGCATCATACAACCAAATATTCACACCCAGTCGCTCGACTCTTCGAGCAGGCCCCGCAGGATGCCTCCCCTATCACGGAGCATCGTGGAACGACAGCTCCAACCCCAGTCGCTCCCCCTGGCGCACGCGGCTGATGGCATGCTTGAGGCTGACGCGGTAGTAGCCCTTGGCGCCCTTGAAGGGGCGCTGCGCGGTGGTGATGATGGCCAAGTCGCCAAGCCCGAGCGGTACCACCATCGGACGTGATTGCATGCGTGGGCGCTGCTCCGTCATCACGAATTCGCCCCCCTGGAAGTCCACCCCGGGCTCGGAAAGCAGCGCGACGATCTGCAGGGGGAATACATGTTCACCGTCGTTGCGCTGATGCAGGCAGACATGATCCTCCACACCCAGCCTGCTGACGTGGCATTGCATTCGAACCTGTCCGGCCCGGCGATTGCGCAGCAGGAAGTCTTCCAGCTCCGTCGGATAGCGATAGTCGACACCCAGGGTTTCGTTCCAGCGATTGGCAATGGCGACCAGCCGGCGATAGAACCCTGCCCGCCACTGCGCCAGCGGCGCCGGAAGGGCAGCGCCGAAGCACAGCAGCTCACCCCGGCCAAGCCCACGAGACTCCAGCGTCTCTCGCTCGACACCAGCCGCGCTGCTCAGCCGCATCAGGCCGCGCCCTGCCTCGCGCCTCGGCACACCGGGTATCACGGCATAGCCCTCGGTATCGAGCTGCCGCTCGATGCCCGCCCAATCCAGCTGATCGAGCGCCTTATCGACTGCACTCAACAGCATGTTCACCTCGCGTCATGAAAGATGAGGCCCACCGTATGGCGCAAACCGCTGCGGATGCGGCTGACGCCATGGCGCATGGCGACCTGGCGCGGGCCACGCCGGCCCATCACTGGCCGTTGATTGACGGCGAACACCAGGGCATCTCCTTGATGTAGCTCGATGACCTGCGCGCATTGGCCGCTGCTCGAGCTCTGCGTCATGACGAATTCACCGCCCAAGAAATCTCTTCCGGGTTCCGACAGCAGGATCGCCACTTGTAGCGGGAACACATGCTCGCCGTAGAGATCCTGATGGAGGCAGTTGTAGTCGCCCTCGCCGTACTGGAGGATCAGCGGCGTCGGCCGCCGCTGCCCCGACGCGTGGCAGCGCTGCAGAAAGGTGGCCAGATCATCCGGGTAATGCACGTCGATTGCCAATTGCAGGTTCCAGCGGTTGGCGATCGGTGCGAGCCTGGAATAAAGCGCGTGGCGCCACTGCTCGAGCAGTGGCGGCAGCGGGTACGCGAAGTACTTGTATTCCCCGCGTCCGAACCCATGGCGAGCCATGACGATACGCGAACGATAACGGTCCTCCTGCCGATAGAGCGCGACGAGCGCCGCGCATTGCTCCGCCGTCAGCAGGCCGGGCAACAGCGCATTTCCACGAACATCGAGCGCTCGCTCGATGCTTGCCCAGTCGTAGGCGGCAAGTGGCCTGCTCTCGATGACCGTCATTGCGAAAACTCCACCGTCCTGCGGGCAGCCTCTTCTTTCAACAGTGCGCGCTTGCGTTCGACGCCCCAGCGATATCCGGAAATCGCGCCATCGCTGCGCACCACGCGATGGCACGGAATGACGATGGCAAGCGTATTGGCCGCGCAGGCACTTGCCACTGCGCGCACGGCCTGCGGCTTGCCAAGCTCGCGCGCCACATCGCTGTAGCTACGGGTCCTGCCCACTCGAATGCCGCAAAGCACCTGCCAGACGTTCTGCTGAAATGCCGTGCCACCGATGTCGAGATCGAGTGCTCCCTCGGCAACGCCGTTGTCGATGAAGCCGATGACTTGCTTGAGCTGGCGCGCCGTCGAAGCCTGGCCAGACCGCAGCTCGACCGCCGGGAACTCGGCCGCGAGCAGGCGGTGCAGGTCCTGAGCCTCGTCGCCCAGAAAGATCGCGCACACGCCCCGCCGGCTGAACGCGACCAGCACGTTGCCACGCATCGATTGACCAACGGCAAAATCGATCGGGCCTTCTATCTGGCTGCCTGGGGTGCGGAAGTTGTAGTTGAAAGCAGGATGCGTACTCATGACCGTGCCTCTCTTGGGTTGGCGAATGGGGCCAGTCTAGGGATCGGCCCTGGCCCTGAAACTCCGCTCCTTGCGGTCAAATTCTTAGATCGGCGCTCAGCCGCTGCAGCTTACCTGGCGACGCCAGATTGCTGGCTTCACGCTATGAGCGGCCATGGATGAATGAGCAGGGCGATGATAGGCTCGCCATTTTTGATAATGGCGAAACGCTATGGCGCGACAGGTTGTTTCGGCCTCGCTGGTGCTGATGTGCTTGCTTGGCAGCTCATCTGCATGGGCTTGGAAGATGGTGGATGGAAAGGCAGAGATCTGAAGTGGCGAGGATGGTCATCTTTGTGACTACCTGGCCATGGATGCCGGTGCAGTTTTAAT
>NZ_JAOCDM010000113.1 GCF_029840925.1 Pseudomonas sp. GD03858 | reverse complement strand
CAGTACTCGTCGAGGGTGTCTTCGATGCCGCGCATCAGCTGGATGGCGTGAAGCAGCGCCTCGGTGGTGGGCATTCGGAAATGTCTGACGGCTGAAGAGGTATTGATCGTCGTGGGAGCGGGCTTGGCCCGCGATGGTGTTCCAAGTGATATCGCCAGAAGGCGACCATGTGTTCGCCGAGAGCCTTGCAGCGCCTGTGAGATCGAGCGCCGCCCGCGCGGCGCATCGCGACGCAAGGCCGCTCCTACATTTGTTGCAACGTGCCGAACCTGTCAGGCCATGGTTGCCCGCCTTGGTGCATGTCTTGAGACAGGTGAGGCGCCAGTGGTGCCCACGCTGCGACCGCGTCGTACCAACAAGGCGGACCCGGTAATGGCACAGGATTGACTGGCCCGAAACAGATGTAGGAGCGGCCTTGCGTCGCGATGCGCCGCGCGGGCGGCGCTCGGTCTCACAGGCACTGCAAGGCTGCCGTCGAACACCTGCCAGCCTCACGCGCCCTGTGAAAGGGCTCAGCTACTCACCCCAAACACCGCGTCACATGCTTCACCGACTGATACCCCGAGAGCCCCCAAGGCCCAAGCTCTCGGCCAATCCCGCTGCCCTTGGTCCCGCCCCACGAGGTTTCGACGAACACCGCCTGCACCGAGTTGATCCACACATGCCCGACCTCCAGCGCGTCGGCCACGCGCTCGGCGCGTTCCAGGTCGGCGGAGCACACGGTGGCCACCAGCCCGAAGCGGCTATCGTTGGCCTGGGCGATAGCCTCGGCCTCGTTGCCGAAGCGTCGTGCGCACAGCACCGGCCCGAAGATTTCCTCGCCCCACAGGCGGCTGCTCACCGGCACATCCACATACAGCGTCGGGCTGACGAACCAGCCATCGCGGTCCAGCGCCTTGCCGCCGGCCAAGCACTTCAGGCCCTCTTCGCGGGCGGTGGCGAAATAGCCGGCAACCTTGAGCCATTGCGCCTGGCTGGTCAGCGGCCCCATGTCCACTTCTTCAGCCAGCGGGTTGCCCACGCGCAAGGCCTGCAGCGCCGCCTGCAAACGCGGCAGCAGCGCGTCGGCGATGCCTTCCTGCACCAGCAGGCGCGAGGTGGCCGAGCACATCTGCCCGGCGTTCCAGGTGATGCCGGCGACAATCCATTCCACCGCCTGGTCGACATCGCAATCGTCGAACACCACGATCGCCGACTTGCCGCCCAGCTCCAGCGTCACTGGTCTGCACTGGGCCGCGGCGGCGCGCATCACCTGGCTGCCGACACCGTTGCTGCCGGTGAACGACAGCTTGTCCAGGCCGTTGTGGCCGCTCAGCGCGGCGCCGGTCTCGGCCTTGCCGTTGACGATGTTCAGCACGCCGGCCGGCAGGCCCAGCACCTCGGCGATCTGGCCATAGGCCTGCTCGATCAGCGGGGTGACTTCGGAGGGCTTGAGCACCACGGTGCAGCCGGCCGCGAGGGCCGGGGCGAGCTTCCAGGCGCTGGTCACCAGCGGGAAGTTCCACGGCACGATCAGGCCGACCACGCCCACCGGCTCCAGACGGGTGCGGGCGGAGAAGCCCGGCGCGGCCAGGGGCACGTCGCGGTTCTGCGCCGGCAGTTGCTCGGCCAGATCAGCGTAGTAGGCGAAGGTGGCGATGGCGTCGTCCAGGTCGATCTCGGCCTCGTGGCGTGGCTTGCCGTTGTTGCGCATCTGCAGGTCGATCAGTTCGTCGCGGCGCTGGCCCAGCTGTGCGGCGAAGCCGCGCAGGTAGCTGGCGCGTTCGGCGGCGCCGACCGTCTTCCAGGAGGCCAGGGCGCGGCGCGCGGCGGCCACGGCCTGGTCTACCTGGTCGGTGCTGGCGGCCATCAGTTCGGCGAACGGCAGGCCGTCGGACGGGTTGTGGACAACGATGCAGTCGCTGCCCTGGCCTTCGACCCAGCGGCCGTCGATGTAGTGAGGTGTGGTCATGGTCGGATTCCAGTCAGGCCATTTCGGCGGTGGTCACGGGCTTTACGGGCGTGCTTTTGCAGCGCACCCAGCGCGGGCCTTGTGGGCCATACACGCCAGCGGGTTCGGGGAACAAGTTGAGCAGGGTCAGGTACAGCACGGCGGCGATGCCGAGGGTCACCGGCAGGCTCAGGTCGATACCGCCGGCGAGTGTGCCCAGCGGGCCGACGAACTGCCCCGGCAGGTTGACGAAGCACAGGCCGACGACCGCGCTGGGGATCCACGCGCCCATGCCACGCCAGTTCCAACCGTGGTCGAACCAGTAGTGGCCGCCTTGCTGGCCACGGGTGAATACCTGCAGGTCGTCGGCATGGTAGAAGCCGCGGCGGGTGATCAGGCCGAGGATCATGATCACCATCCAGGGGCTTGTGCAGGTGATGATCAGCACGGCGAAGGTCGACACGCTCTGCACCAGGTTGAAGGTGAAACGGCCGACGAAGATGAAACCGATGGCCAGCACGCCGATCAGCAAGGTGGCGGCGGCGCGGCTGAGCAGGCGCGGGAACACGCTGGACATGTCCAGGCCGGTACCGTACAGCGCCGTGGTGCCGGTGGACATGCCGCCGATCACCGCGATCAGGCACACCGGCAGGAAGAACCAGCCCGGCGAGATCGCCAGCAGCCCGCCGACGTAGTTGTTGGCGGCGATGTAGTCCGGTGCCTGGCTGGCCACCAGGGTGGCGGTGCACAGGCCGAACAGGAACGGGATCAGTGTGGCCGCCTGGGCGAGGATCACTGCCAGCATGATGCGTGACTTGGGCGTTTCGCGTGGGATGTAGCGCGACCAGTCGCCGAGGAACGCGCCGAACGACACCGGGTTGCTCATGGCCAGGATCGCCGCGCCAACGAACGCCGCCCAGAAGCCAGCCTGGCCGAGATTGACGCTGCCGGCGTAGCCCGCGTCGAACGGCCCGGCGAAGGCGAAGATGCCCAGCAGGAACAGCAGGCTCGAGGCCCACACCGCGATCTTGTTGACCCACAGCATGAAGCGGAAGCCAAAGATGCACACCACCAGCACCAGCACCGCGAACAGGCCGTAGGCCAGGCCCAGGGTCAGGTCGGTTTCCGGCAGGCCGACCAGGCGCTTGGCGCCGCCGACCAGGGCATCGCCCGAGCTCCACACCGACAGCGAGAAGAACGCCACGGCGGTCAGCAGCGACAGGAACGAGCCGACGATGCGCCCGTGCACGCCGAAGTGCGCGCCGGACGACACTGCGTTGTTGGTGCCGTTGAGCGCGCCGAACAGGCCCATGGGCGCGAGGATCAGCGCACCGACGCCGACGCCGAGCAGGATCGCCCAGACCCCGGCCTGGAACGACAGCCCGAACAGCACCGGGAAGCTGCCCAGCACGGCGGTGGCGAAGGTGTTGGCGCCGCCGAAGATCAGGCGGAACAGGTCCAGCGGGGCGGCGTCGCGTTGATCGTCGGGGATCTGTTCGACGCCATTGGTCTCGATACCGGTCGAGTGGCTCATGGTGGTGCTCCAGCGCGAATGTTGTCGGCCGTCGGGCGGCCTTGTTGTGGATGCGATGGCAGTGCGGCAGGGCCGCTTGAAAGGAGATCAGGCCGGCGAGATGACCGACAGGTGCTCGTGACAGGCCAGCCAGCGTTCGTCTTGCCGGCGGAAGACGATGGTCTCGCGTTCGTTCAGGTCGAGGGTTTCGCCAGCGACGCGCAGGCGCGTGGCCACATCGTGCATGAAGATCGCCACATCGCCCTGCAGGCTCACCTGCGCGTTGCTCGACTCACAGCCGAGCACGGCGAATCCGTCCGCCTGCCAGCTCGCCCAGAGATCTTCATAGGCGCGGCGAGACAGCAGCGGTTGCGGCACGGTGTGGAAAAGGAAGGTGGCGTCTTCGCTGAAGCAGGCGAAGTAGCGGGCGGTGTCGTTGCTGGCGAAGGCGGCGACGAGGTCGGTGGCGGCCTGCCGTACCTGGAGTGTCTGGTCCACGGGAGTGGCCTCACGATTTATTGTGATTGTTGGTGAAGCGATTCTGGTGGGGGCGGGCGGGGGGAAAAATCGCTGCGGGCAAATAATCAGTTCAGAAATTTGTGAAGTGTTATGGGCTGCTCCCAAACACTGTCCCGTTCAGATTCCCGCGATCCCTGTGGGAACGGGCTTGCCCCGCGACAGCGATATCGAACCGTGTGTCGTTCTTCATATGGAACTCTGAGGGTTCATCCATGGACCTACCGGCCCATGCCTCCATGCCTCTACCTTTGGGCTCGTTGCCCGCTTGGCCAAAGGCCGCTCGGGCTGCCTCGACATTTGTCGATTTCCCAAGGTCACCGACTGACGGTCGTCCCGATTAGCCGGTGTTGCCTAATCTCATAATCCCCACTGTGGACTTGTGGGTCGCGGTCCCTCCGCATTGGCCAGGATGGCCTGTTCTCCAAACCAACGAGGAGAGAACGATGAGCAATTTCGCGCAAGCCGCCAACTTCGAAGGTCAGGCCCCACGCATCGACCCCGATAACGCCACGATGCTGCTGATCGATCACCAGAGCGGTCTGTTCCAGACGGTCAAGGACATGCCCATGACCGAACTGCGGGCCAACGCCATCACCCTGGCCAAGATCGCCAGCCTGGCGAAGATCCCCGTCATCACCACCGCATCGGTGCCGCAAGGTCCCAACGGCCCGCTGATTCCGGAAATCCATGAGGCCGCGCCGCACGCGAAGTACGTGGCTCGCAAAGGCGAGATCAACGCCTGGGACAACCCTGAGTTCGTCGCCGCGGTGAAGGCTACCGGGCGCAAGCAACTGATCATCGCCGGGACCATCACCAGCGTGTGCATGGCCTTCCCCAGCATCAGCGCGGTGGCCGCCGGCTACCAGGTATTCGCGGTCATCGATGCGTCAGGCACCTACTCCAAGATGGCCCAGGAAGTGACCCTGGCGCGGGTGGTGCAGGCCGGCGTGGTGCCGATGGACACCGCCGCCGTCTGCTCGGAAGTGCAGCGTACCTGGAACCGCCCGGACGCCGCCCAGTGGGCCGAGGCCTACAGTTCGGTGTTCCCGCATTACCAACTGCTGATCGAGAGCTACATGAAGGCTCAGGCCGTCGTCACCCAGAACGAGCAACTGGACTCGCAGCGCAGCTGAACCACGCCTTTCAATCCACGCAAGGAGAAGCATCATGGCATTCCAATACAAGCGTCTGGACAAGAACGACGCCGCGGTACTGCTGGTCGACCACCAGACCGGGCTGCTGTCGCTGGTGCGCGACATCGACCCGGACCGGTTCAAGAACAACGTATTGGCACTGGCGGACCTGGCCAAGTACTTCAAGCTGCCGACCATCCTCACCACCAGCTTCGAGACCGGTCCCAATGGCCCGCTGGTGCCCGAGCTCAAGGAGCAGTTCCCCGACGCGCCCTATATCGCTCGCCCAGGCAACATCAACGCCTGGGACAACGAGGATTTTGTCAAGGCGGTGAAGGCCACCGGCAAGAAACAGCTGATCATCGCCGGTGTGGTCACCGAGGTGTGCGTGGCCTTCCCGGCTCTGTCGGCGCTGGAAGAGGGCTTTGACGTGTTCGTGGTCACCGACGCATCGGGCACCTTCAACGAATTGACCCGCGACTCGGCCTGGCGTCGCATGGAGGCCGCCGGCGCGCAGCTGATGACCTGGTTCGGCGTGGCCTGCGAGCTGCACCGCGACTGGCGCAACGACATCGAAGGATTGGGCACGTTGTTCTCCAACCACATTCCCGACTACCGTAACCTGATGACCAGCTACAGCAAGCTGGCCAAGTGACGGTGTGTCCGGGCCCCGGTGCGGGGGCCCGGACCCGCCTTGTCGGTTACGAGGTAATGGATGGCTCCACTGATTGCCTATTTCAGGCTTGCCCTGCGCCCCGGGCGCGATGTGTTGCTGTTCGCGCTGCGTACAGTGGTGGCGGGCCTGCTGTGTCTCTACCTGGCGTTCTTGTTCGACCTGGAACAACCGAAATGGGCGCTGATGACGGTGATCATCATCAGCCTGCCGCTGGCCGGCATGACCCTCAAGCGCAGCCTCGCGCAGGTGCTCGGCACCGTGGTCGGCGCGGCGGTGGCCGTGCTGCTGATGGCGTTGTTCGCACAGATGCCATACACCCTGGTGGTCAGCCTGGCGCTGTGGCTGGGGCTGTGTACCGCCGGCGGCACCTTGCTGCGCTACACCGATTCCCATGCCTTCGTGCTCAGTGGCTTCACCGCGGTGGTGGTGGCCATGCTGGCCGTGCCCGAGCCCGAGGGCACCTTCATGCTGGCCGTCACGCGGGTTACCGAGACCTTGCTGGCGGTGGCCTGCGTGGCCGTGGTCAGCCTGCTGAGCGCCCGTCCCCAGGCCGTGGCCAATAGCTATTTCGCCAAAGTCGACAGCCTGCTGAAACTGATCGCCCAGCATGCCGCCGAGGTGATCCGCACCGAAGAGGACGAAGCCGCATTCGGTCAGCGTCAGGCCCGGTTGATCGCCGAGGTCAGCGCTCTGGAGGGGCTGCGTCGGCACCTGTATTTCGATGCCCCGCACCTGCGCAGCGGCGATGGGCTGGTGCAACTGTTCGCCAACCAGCTGGTGCTGCTGGTTTCGCGACTGCTGGTGCTGCGTCAGCAGCGTGAGCTGATCAAGGCCCACTGGCAGGGGCCGCTGCCAGCGGATATCCAGTTGCTGCGCGACGCCGAACTGGCGAGCCTGGATGCGCTGGCGCGTGACGGCATGGCACTCTCGGCAGCGGACCGCGAGGCCCTGCGCACCCTGCACAAGGGGTTCGATGACGCCGCCGACCGTGCCGAATTTCTCAACGAGCCACTGCCCCCGCACCTGCGTGCCCTGGCCTGGGCCTTGCGCTGGGAGCAGGCGCGCCTGCTGCAGCAACTGGACGAGCTGATCGAACTGAACGAGGCGATCCAGCAGGGCCGTCTGGCCAGTTGTCCCCAGCAGCAGGGGCGCGCCAGCGCCTTGCACCTGGACTGGCCGCTGGCGGCGATGAACGCCGTGCGCGCCTGCCTGGCCCTGTTGCTGATCGGCGGGCTGTGGATCGAGAGCGCCTGGGACGGCGCGCGCTCAGCGGTGATTCTCATGGGCGTGATGTGCTCGCTGATGGCGACCTTGCCCCGACCTCTGCTGGCCAGCCAGAACTACAACCGCGGGCTGTTGGTGGGCATGGGCTTGTCCGCGCTCTATCAGTTCGCCCTGCTGCCGCTGTTCACCGACTTCGAGATGCTTGCCTTGTGCCTGGCACCGTTGCTGTACCTGGCGGCGGTCGGCCTGGCCAACCCGATGACCGCGGGGATCGGCATGGGCATCGGTCTGATCAGCCTGCTGATGATCGGGCCGCAGAATATCGGGGCCTATCACAACAGCGATATCCAGTGGTTCGAGTTCGCCGGTGGCTACCTGGTGGCCGGGGTGCTGGCGATGGCCGTGTTCGCGCTGGTATTCCCGTTCAATGCGCAGAAACGCATCGCCCGATTGTTTCGCCAGACCCGTGAGGATGTGCGCCGCCAGGTGCTCGGGAGCGGTTCGCTGGCTGGGCAGTTCGCCTTCGAGAGCCTGCTGCTTGATCGCCTGTCGGCGCTGATCGGTCTGTTGCCGGCCGCCCCGGACATGACCTCGCGCGAGCGTGTCGAGTGCGCGCTGGTATGTCCGGCGCTGGCCATCGCCCTGGGCCAGGCGCGCGCCTTGTGCAACAGTGACCTGGCGTTGCCGTCGGCGACCCGGACACGCTTGCGGGAAAGCCTGCAGGGTGTCGCCGACTTCATCGGTGGCCAGGGAGCGGTGGCGCTCGATCCGCTGTTGCGGGAACTGGACGACCAGGCGCAGCTGCTCGATGCCCTGCATGGCGCGCCAGGGCAGATGGGGCCTGACGCCTTGCGCCGGCTGTTCATCCTGCGGGTGGCGCTGGCGGTGGCCGGGCAGTTGCTGGCGCGTTATCGCCAGGTGCTGGAAGCTGAACGATCGCGGCTGTCGCCGGAGGTGGCCAATGCCCATTGATTTCGAGGTGGGCGGGGTCTACCTGCCGCCCATCGCCCAGGCGCTGCTGTTGGCGCTGCCGTTGTTTCTGCTGGTCGATGCCTTGTTGCGCCGGGTGGGCGTGCTGGCATTCGTCTGGCATCCGGCGCTGTTCCAGGGTGCCTTGTACACCGCGATTTGCGCGGCCTTGCTGTTGTGGATGGGAGTGAGTGCGTAGATGTCGTCGATCAAGCCGCTGTTATCGCGCAGCCTGACCCTGGCCATGCTGATGGTGGCCATCGTGCTGGGTTGGCAGGCCTGGAGCCATTACACCCAGGCGCCCTGGACCCGTGACGCCCGGGTGCGGGCTGATGTGGTCACCCTGGCGGCGGAGGTCAGTGGTCGCATCGTCGCCTTGCCGGTGCGGGACAACCAGTACGTGCACAAGGGCGACTTGTTGCTGCGCATCGACCCGGCGCGCTATGAGCTGGCGGTGCTGCATGCTCGGCGCGCGGTCGAGGTGGCCCGGGCCGCCCTCGGTCAGTCGCAGGCCAATATCGTCGCCAACCAGGCGCTGCTCAGGCAACGGCGTAGCGAGGAACAGCGCCGCAGCAAGTTGCAGTCACTCTCGGCGATTTCCGCAGAAGAGTGGGAAAAGTCCAAGACCGAGGTGGCGGTGGCCCAGGCCGACCTGCTGCGCGAGCAGTCCAGCCTTGGCCTGGCACAAGCCAACGTGCAGCTGGCCGAGGCCACGCTGGAGCAGGCGCTGCTGGACCTGCAACGCACCGAGCTGCTGGCGCCGGTCAATGGTCATGTCACCAACCTGCTGACCCGCCAGGGCGACTTCGCGCAGCCGGGCGCCGCGTTGCTGGCGCTGGTGGACAGCGACTCGTTCCATGTCAGTGGCTACTTCGAAGAGACCAAGCTGCCACGTATCGCCATTGGCAGCCGTGCGCGCATCGTGCTGATGAATGGCCAGGCCTTGCAGGGCACGGTGGAGAGCATCGCCTACGCCATCACCGACCGTGAGAACCAGCCGGGCAATCGCCTGCTGGCCAACGTCAACCCGAACTACACCTGGGTCAAGCTGGCCCAACGCGTGCCGGTGCGCCTGCGCCTGGATCCCCAGGGCAGTGATGCTCCACCCTTGCGGGCCGGGACCACCGCCACTGTGACGATCCTCGAGGAATGACGGATGATGCAGCGGTGAGCCGTGGACGAGTGTTGCCGATGTTTGACCTGAACGACCTGTATCTCTATGCCAAGGTGGTGGAACACAGTGGCTTCGCCCCCGCCGGACGGATCCTCGGCCTGCCCAAGTCGCGCCTGAGCCGGCGGGTGGCCAAGCTCGAGGAGCGCCTGGGCGTGCGTCTGATCCAGCGCTCCACGCGGCAGTTCCAGGTCACCGAAGTGGGGCTGGAGTATTACCGCCATTGCCTGGGCATGCTCGAGCAGGCTGTCGCCGCCGAGGATGCCGTCGAGCGCAATCGTGCCGAGCCGCGTGGCATCGTGCGCCTGGCCAGCAGCACCGAGTTGCTCGACTCGCGGCTGGCGCCGATGCTGGCGAGCTTCATGGCGCAGTGCCCGGTGGTCGAGCTGCTGGTCAAGAGTTTCAATCGCCGGGTGGATGTGATCGGCGAGGGTTTTGACCTGGTGCTCAGCGTGCAGCACCAGCGCCTGGAAAGCAGCGAACTGATCATGCGCCGGCTGGCGCCGAGCCGGCAGTACCTGGTGGCCTCCCCGGGGTTGTTGGCCGAGCATGGCCAGCCTGCTTCGCCGGCGGCACTGGATGCCTTGCCGAGCCTGTGCTGGGGGGGCAACGTTCAGGATTACACCTGGGCCCTGATCGGGCCGCAGGGCGCCGAAGCCTCCGTGCGGTTTCGACCCCGCGTGGTATCGGACGACCTGGCGGTGCTGCGCGAAGGCGCTTTGGCCGGGGTCGGCATGGTGTTGTTGCCGGAGGAGGCGGTGAGGGCCGACCTCGCCAGTGGACGCTTGCGCCATGTCCTCGAAGGCTGGGCCCCACGGGATGGCGAGGTGGTGGCCCTGTTTCCTTCCCGGCGCGGCTTGATGCCGGCTGTGCGCAAGCTGATCGACTTCCTGGCCGATGCCTTCGAGCAGGAACAGCAGGACGCTATGCCAGCTCGCGCTCGCTGAAGCTCGATGGGCGGGGCGGGCGCGCCGACCAGAGCGCCAGTGCCGCCGCCATCGCCGTCAGCAGCGCGCCGGCCCAGGGGGTGGCGGCCAGCGTCGCTTGGCTGATCACCACGCCACCGATGGCCGAACCCAGGCCGACGCCCAGGTGCATCGCCGACATGTTCAGGCTCATGCCGGCGGGGAAGGTGTCCGGTCCACGGCTGGCCAGATAGCTTTGCACCACCGGCGAGGTGGTCCAGCTCAGCCCGCCCCAGAGCATCATCGCCGGCAGGAACAGCCAGGGCGAGCCCGCGCTGAAGGGCAGTAGCAACAGGCTGGCGAGATACAGCAGCGGCGCGATCGCGATCGCCTTGCCTGCGCCAAGCCGATCGGCCATCCAGCCACCGACATAGCCGCCCGATACCCCCGCGATACCGAATACGGCGAACACCGCGGCCAGCCATTGTACCGGCACATCGGCGACCAGTTGCGCATAGGGGGCCAGGTAGGCGAATACCGTGAAATGCCCGGCGATCATCAGCAGCGATACGGCCTGTGCGGCTACCAGGCGCCCGTCACGCAGATGGCGCAGGTAGCTGCCCAGCGCCACGCGTTCGCTGCTTTGCAGCTGTGGCAGCCCGCGCCAGGCCAGCAGCAACACCGCCATGGCCAGCCCACTCAGCCCAATGAAGACCCCACGCCAGCCTGCCACGTCGCACAGCAGCATGCCGGCCGGAACCCCCAGCACCAGCGAGCTGCAGATACCCATGAAGATCACCCCGATGGCCCGGCCGCGCAGCGTCTCGGGAACCATGCGCGTGGCCATCAGCGTGCAGGTCAGGCAGGTAAGGGCGCTGGTCGCCGCCATGCCGATGCGGGCGATCAGCAGCGCCGTGTAGCCCGGCGCCAGTGCCGCCGCGAGGTTGCACAGGGCGAACAGTGCCAGCGTGGCGCACAGCAGGCGACGCAGCGGCAAGCGTGTGGTGAGCAGGGGCGAGAAGGGCGCGGCAAGGGCGAAGCTCAGGGAGAAGACCGTGGTCAGTTGCCCGGCGATGCCCAGGGGGACGTCAAGGCCGTCGGCCAGAGCCGGCAGTATGCCGACGGTGATGTTTTCCGCCATGCCCGTGACGAACGTCGCCAGGGCCAGCAGCCAGATACGCGGGCTCATGTGTTGCCTCCGATAAACGGGCCGGCCAAGGTCCGGACCCATTCGTCCCGACGGTTGACCGGCAGTGGTCAGGTCCATCGGGTTTCGAGGCAGTGCTTCGGTTATCCCGGTTCAAGCAGGGGAGAGTGTAGAAGGTTACGCGGAGGCGGTGAAGCCTTGGAAAAGCGAAGCCCGCTCCCACAGGAAACGTGTGTATCCGGGCTACTTCAACCCGGTCTCGATGAATACGATCTCGTGGTCACTGGCATTGATTGCATTGTGCTGGATTCCCGCCTGACGGAATTTGTGTCGTGGGGTAGCTTTTCCCCGCGATGGGGGACGCCGGCTTGCGCTTAGACGTTGAAGCGGAAGTGCATCACGTCACCGTCCTTGACGATGTAGTCCTTGCCTTCCAGGCGCCATTTGCCGGCTTCCTTGGCACCGCCTTCGCCCTTGAACTGGATGAAGTCATCGTAGGCCACCACTTCGGCGCGGATGAAGCCTTTCTCGAAGTCGGTGTGGATCACGCCCGCGGCCTGTGGCGCGGTGGCGCCGACGCGCACGGTCCAGGCGCGGACTTCCTGCACGCCGGCAGTGAAGTAGGTCTGCAGGTTGAGCAGCTCGTAGCCGGCGCGGATCACGCGGTTCAGGCCTGGCTCTTCCAGGCCCAGGGCCTCGAGGAACATGTCCTTCTCCTCGCCGTCGTCCAGCTCGGCGATCTCGGCTTCGATCTTGTTGCACACCGGCACCACCACCGCGCCTTCTTCTTCGGCGATGGCCTTGACCACGTCCAGGTGCGGGTTATCTTCGAAGCCATCTTCGGCAACGTTGGCGATGTACATCACCGGCTTGCTGGTCAGCAGGTGGAAGCCACGGATGACTGCTTTTTCGTCGTCAGCCATGTTCTTCATCAGGCTGCGTGCCGGCTTGCCTTCGGTGAAGTGCGGAATCAGTTTTTCCAGGATGGCCTTCTGCGCCAGGGCATCCTTGTCGCCGCCCTTGGCGTTGCGGGCGACCTTCTGCAGTTGCTTCTCGCAGCTGTCGAGGTCGGCGAAGATCAGTTCCAGGTCGATGATCTCGATGTCGCGCTTGGGGTCGACGCTGTTGGAAACGTGGATCACGTTCTCGTCTTCGAAGCAGCGCACCACATGGGCGATCGCGTCGGTCTCGCGAATGTTGGCGAGGAACTTGTTGCCCAGGCCTTCACCCTTGGAGGCACCAGCCACCAGGCCGGCGATGTCGACGAACTCCATGGTGGTCGGCAGGATGCGGTTGGGTTTGACGATCTCGGCCAGCGCGGCCAGGCGCGCGTCGGGCATCGGCACGATGCCGCTGTTCGGCTCGATGGTGCAGAAGGGGAAGTTCTCCGCCGCGATGCCGGACTTGGTCAGGGCGTTGAACAGGGTGGACTTGCCGACGTTGGGCAGGCCGACGATGCCGCAATTGAAACCCATGGATATTCCCCTTTCTTGAATGTCAGGCCTTCTGGCTGTGCAGCTCGCGCATGGCCTTGGCGAAGTCGCCAGCCAGCACGTCGGGCATCACGCCGAGGGCAAAATCGATGCTGGCGTCGAGCTTCTCCTGCTCGGCGCGCGGCGCGCGGCCCAGGACGAAGTTGGAGACCAGTTTGGCGTCGCCCGGGTGGCCAATGCCAAGCCGCAGGCGGTGGAAGTCGTTCTGGTTGCCGAGCTGCGCGATGATGTCGCGCAGGCCGTTGTGCCCGCCATGGCCGCCGCCTCTCTTGAGCTTGGCGACGCCGGGAGGCAGGTCGAGTTCGTCGTGGGCCACCAGGATCGCTTCCGGCTTGATGCGGAAGAAATTCGCCAGAGCCGCCACGGACTGGCCGCTACGGTTCATGTAGGTGGTGGGGATCAACAGGCGAACATCGTTGCCCTGATGGCTGAACTTAGCCGTCAGGCCGAAATACTTTTTGTCAGCGGACAGCGAGATGCGCTGGGCGCTGGCGAGGCGTTCAACGAAAAGAGCCCCTGCGTTATGCCGGGTCTGTTCGTATTCGGGGCCGGGGTTACCCAGGCCGACGATCAACTGGATGGCGGTCACGTCAGGGGCTCTTCCTTGGAGTTGGTGGGTTACGGTGCGCGCGGCACTGTAACCCGATCAACGCCGGCGTGCGAGTGGATTACTCGGCAGCGCCTTCAGCAGCGTCAGCGGCTACGCGCGGGGCGTGGACGTTGGCGACAGCTTTGTCATCACCGTGGGCCAGAGCGACGAACTCTACGCCTTTCGGAGCTTTCAGGTCCGACAGGTGGATGATGGTGCCGATTTCGGCCTTGGACAGGTCGACTTCGATGAACTCAGGCAGGTCCTTGGCTTCGCAGGACACTTCGATCTCGGAAACGACGTGCGAGATCTCGCCGCCTTTCTTGACCGGGGCTTCTTCACCGACGAAGTGAACTGGAACCTTGGCGGTCAGCTTCTGACCAGCAACGACGCGAACGAAGTCGGCGTGCATGATGAAGCCTTTGGCCGGGTGACGTTGCATGGCCTTGACCACGACGTTCTGCTTGGCGCCATCGACGTTCAGCTCGATAACGTGGCTGAAGGCAGCTTCGTTTTCGAACAGCTTGGCGATTTCCTTGGCCACGATGGTCAGGGATTGGGCTTCTTTATCGCCACCGTAGACAACGGCAGGGATGTTGGCGGAGTGACGCAGGCGGCGGCTCGCACCTTTCCCCAGGTCAGTACGCGCTTGGGCGTTCAGGATGAAGTCAGTCATTTTGTTTCTCCAAATTAGCCTCCCGCAAGGCGTTTGCGACCAGCGCCAGGCGGGGATGGCAAAAAAGCCCCGCCCCAACAACCAGTGTTGGGGCGGGGCGCTTTTCGTCAGCGAGTGTTCCGCTTAGCGGAACATCGCGCTGATCGATTCTTCGTTGCTGATGCGGCGCACCGCTTCAGCGACAACCGGTGCGATATCCAGCTGGCGGATACGGTCACAGGCTTGAGCAGCGGCGGACAGCGGAACGGTGTTGGTCACCACCAGCTCGTCCAGTACCGACTTCTCGATGTTCTCGATCGCACGGCCCGACAGCACAGGGTGCGTGCAGTAGGCATAGACCTTGGCGGCACCGTGTTCTTTCAGGGCCTTGGCCGCGTGGCACAGGGTGCCGGCGGTGTCGACCATGTCGTCTACCAGGATGCAGGTGCGTCCCTCGACGTCGCCGATGATGTGCATCACCTCGGAGTGGTTGGCCTTCTCGCGGCGCTTGTCGATGATCCCGAGATCGACGCCCAGGGACTTGGCGACGGCGCGAGCGCGCACCACACCACCGATGTCCGGGGAAACGATCATCAGGTTCTCGAAACGCTGGTCCTCGATGTCGTCGACCAGCACGGGCGAGCCGTAGATGTTGTCGACGGGGATATCGAAGAAGCCCTGGATCTGGTCAGCGTGCAGGTCGACGGTGAGTACACGGTCGATACCCACGACAGTGAGCATGTCAGCGACGACTTTGGCGCTGATGGCTACACGTGCCGAACGCGGACGGCGGTCCTGGCGGGCGTATCCGAAGTAGGGAATCACGGCGGTGATTCGCGACGCTGAGGAGCGGCGGAAGGCATCGGCCATCACTACCAGTTCCATCAGGTTGTCGTTGGTTGGAGCACAGGTGGGCTGAATGATGAAGACGTCTTTACCGCGGACATTTTCATTGATTTCAGCACTGATCTCGCCGTCGGAGAACTTACCGACAGACACGTCACCCAGTGGAATATGCAGCTGACGTACGACACGCCGAGCCAGATCGGGGTTGGCATTCCCCGTGAAGACCATCATCTTGGACACGCGCAGTACCTGGAGGCTGAGGGTAACCTGGATGAGTATAAGAAATGGCAGGGGCGGCTGGATTCGAACCAACGCATGGCAGGATCAAAACCTGCTGCCTTACCGCTTGGCGACGCCCCTGTATCTGTTGCTGCGAGCTCTTATGAACTCGACTTCTTGATCAGACTTTGCAGCTTGCGATGCAACATCGAAACGTTGCTTCCTTTCGCCACAAACCCTGTTTGGGTCTCTGAAAGAAGGGCCAGAACTCTATCAGCTTCGGCTTTGCTTGGGAAGGCCCCAAACACACAACTTCCAGTTCCGGTCATTCGAGCTTCGGTGAATTTACCCAGTGAAATCAGCGCATTGCGAACTTCTGGATAACGTTGCTCTACTACCGGTTGGCAGTCATTTCGACTGTTTCCCTCGGGAACGGGGCGCATCTTAAGGGGGAGGGAATCACGTGTCAACTCTGGATGCGAAAAAATTTCCGCTGTGCTGACAGACACTTGCGGCACCAGCACGACGTACCAGGGTTCCTCGGGATCGACCGGGGTAAGTTGTTCGCCAACACCCTGGGCGAACGCCGCGTGGCCGCGCACGAATACCGGCACATCGGCACCGAGCGCGAGGCCCAGCACGGCCAGGCGATCTTCGTCCCAATCGAGTTGCCACAGGTGGGCGAGTGCCAGCAGGGTGGTCGCCGCGTCGGAGCTACCGCCGCCGATGCCGCCGCCCATGGGCAGTACCTTGTGCAGCCAGATGTCGGCGCCCAGGGTGGTGCCGGACTGTTCCTGAAGCATGCGCGCGGCGCGCACGATCAGGTTGCTGTCGTGGGGGACGTCGGCGATTTCGCTGTGCAGGCGGATCACGCCGTCCTCACGTCGCGCGAAGCCCAGTTCATCGCCGTGGTCGAGGAACTGGAACACGGTTTCCAGCTCGTGATAACCGTCGGCGCGGCGGCCGGTGATGTGCAACCACAGGTTGAGCTTGGCCGGGGCCGGCAGTGTGAGCTTCGCCATCGAATCAGTGCCCCAGCTGGCGAGGTTGCCAGTCCTTGACCACCAGGGTCACGTCGATGTTCTCGCCGTGCAGCTTCAGGCGCTCGGGCAGCCAGTAGCCATTCTGTTCTATATAGCTGAGGTACTGGACCTTCCAGCCATCCTGGTCGAGGCTGGCCAGGCGGCTGTCGCCATCGAGGGTCAGCTGGCTCTTGCTGTCCGGGGCGGGCAGGCCGCGCACCCACCAGACCAGGTGGGACACCGGCAGGCGCCAACCCAGCTGTTCTTCCAGCAGGGTCTCGGGGTTCTCGGCCTCATAGCGGCCCTGGTTGGCCACTTCCAGCACCACACCGCCGGGGCGTCCGGTCAGGCGTGCCGCGCCGCGGCCCAGCGGGCCGGCCAGGCGGATGTCGTAGTAGTCCTGGCGCTGCAGCCAGAACAGCGTGCCGCTGCCGGAGTCGCGTGGGGCGCGGATGCCGACCTTGCCGCTGATCTGCCAGCCGTCGAGGTTGCCCAGTTGCTGCTTGTGCTCGCGCCACAGCTGTGGGCTGCCCTGGCCTTGCACGGCTTCCTTGCTGCCGAAACCGGCGCAGCCGGCGAGCAGGGCGATGAGGGTGAAGGTGATGCAATGACGCAGGAACATGGTTTACAGGCTCTCGGATCCGGTCAGGCGCAGCAGAGTCTTGCGCAGGATGGGGCTGTCGGCCTGGGCTTCGAAACCCTTGGCCCAGACTTGACGGGCTTCGCGGCGCTTGCCGTTGGCCCACAGGACTTCACCCAGGTGGGCGGCGACTTCATGGTCGGGGAAGCGCTCAAAGGCCAGGCGCAGCTGGCGCTCGGCCTCCTCGAGATTGCCCATGCGGTAGGCGATCCAGCCCAGGCTGTCGAGCACCGCCGGGTCGTCCGGGGTGAGCTGGTGGGCCTTATCGATCAGGGCTTTCGCCTCGGCGTAGCGGGTGGTGCGGTCGGCCAGGGTGTAGCCCAGGGCGTTGAGGGCCATGGCGTTTTCCGGCTCACGGACGAGGATGGCGCGCAGGTCTTTCTCCATCTGCGCCAGGTCGTTGCGCTTCTCGGCAAGCATGGCGCGGGTATAGAGCAGGTTGAGATCGTCCGGGTAGCGCTTGATCGCCTGCTCCAGTACCTGGCCGGCCTGGGCTTCCTTGCCGTTGTTGCCCAGGCTCTCGGCTTCGATCAGGTACAGCTGGATGGCGTAGTCGGGCTGCGCTTCGCGGGCTTCGGCGAGCAGGCGCGAGGCCTCGGCGGTGCGGCCATTGGCGATGAGGATGTCGGCCTGGCGCAATTGTGCTGGCAGATAGTCCGGGCCAGGGCCGACCAGGGCGTATTCGCGCAAGGCGGCGGCCGGCTGGCTGCGCTCTTCGCGGATGCGGCCGAGGTTGAGGTGGGCGGCGTCGACGTTGGCATCGCGCTCGACCAATTCCTGCAGGTAGCCCTCGGCTTCGTCCCAGTGCTTGGTTTCCAGGCATACCAGGGCCAGGGAATAGCGGATTTCGTCGTCTTCGGGGTACTGCTGCAGCAGGCTTTCGAACTCGGCCTTGGCATCGTCGATGCGGTCCTGTTCGACCAGGGTGCGTGCGTAGGTCAAGCGCAGGCGCTTGTCGTCGGGGTTGTCGCGGATCGCGCCGCGCAGCAGCGGCAGTGCCTCGGGGCCGCGGTCCAGCGCCTGCAGCAGGCGGGCGCGCAGCAGCACCGGGGCGATTTCACCGTTCTGCGGCGGGTGGCTTTCGAGCAGGTCGAGTGCCTGTTCGGGCTTGTCGTCCTGGTTGAGCAGCAGTGCCTTGCCGAAGATCAGCTGGCCGTTTTCGGGGTATTTCACCAGCAGGCGGTCGAAGCTTTGCATCAGGCCGTCGCGGGTGCCCTGGTCGGTTTCTGCCGCCGACAGGGCGAGGAAGTCGAAATGGGTGTCGCCCTGGCCCTGCAGTACTTTTTCCATGTAGACCATGGCGTCGTCGTAGCGTCCGGCGCGGGCCAGCTGGATGGCGGCGGCGCGCTGGGCGTCGAGGTCCTGCGGGGCGTTGCGGGCCCAGATCAGCGCGCTTTCCAGGGCCGGTTCGTCGGCGCCGAGGTATTCGGCGATGCGGTAGGCGCGTTCGGAGACGCCTGGGTCCTGGGTCTTCTCGGCCTGGTCGGTGTAGTTGGCCAGGGCGATGTCGAAGCGGTTGCGCTGGCCGGCCAGCTCGGCCACCAGCAGGCTGTACAGGGTGTCTTGCTTGAACGATCCGTACACCACGGGCTTTTCCGCGCTCTTGCTGGCGTCGGCGGCGGGCGACTGGGCGTCCGTCTTCTGCGGGGCCAGGCTCTGGCAGCCCTGGAGCAGGGCGAGGGCAAGCAGCAATGCGTAGGGTTTGTTCATAGGGGGCTTTGGAGGGCTAACCGGCGGTCGGAGCATGATGACACAAGCGCGGTGGCAAACCCACCTGCTAAGGTCGTGATGTGAAGTGGCGCTTCGCAGTATAGGGACAGTGCGCCGGGGCGGTGGTTCGCAACCACTCCACGGCATCCAGCTTTTGCCTTTGCCTTTGCCTTTGCCTTTGCTTCTGCTTCTGCTTCTGCTTCTGCTTTGTAAGCGCGCGGTAGTTCAGGCAACGCAAAATGCGACTTCAGGAGGCCGAGCGCAGGTCTTGCGGAGGGAGGTGACGGGCATGGATGCCCGTCAAGCGCTGCGCCCCAGGATGGGGCGTTCAGCGCGGTCCTCCCGGGAGCAAGACCGGAGTGAGGGGACCCCGGAGCGCAGCGTAGGGGCCGGATGAATGGAGCGAGGATTTTTTGGTTCCTTTTTGATCCTTCAAAAAGGGACCCGCCGTAAGGGCGGAAAGGTGACTACGCGTCGCCATCGCCAATGAATGAGCGCATAACTTTCAAAACTCACGCTCTGAAAGTCAAAGTCAAAGTCGGTCGGCGTGGGTTTCTACAGCTGCAAGCGCATTCATTTACGATGTCGACGCATAGTCACCTTTCCGCCCTTACGGCGGGTCACTTTTTGTCAAACGCGACAAAAAGTAACCAAAAAACGCTGCGCTCCATTCATCCGGCCCTCCGCTACGCTCCGGGTTCCCTCACTCCGGCCTTGCTCCCGGGAGGACCGCGCTGAACGGCCCATCCTGGGCCGCAGCGCTTGACGGGCATCCATGCCCGTCACCTCCCTCCGCAAGGCCTACGTTCGGCCTCCTGAAGTCGCGAAGTTACG
>NZ_JAOCDM010000112.1 GCF_029840925.1 Pseudomonas sp. GD03858 | reverse complement strand
GCTTCAAGACGCAGCGCCGCTTTTTCCAGCGCCGCCAGGCCGTCCTCGCGCTGCTTGCGCAACGCATCGATCTCGCTGTCGCGCACGCTCGGGTTGACCGCCTTGAGCGCGGTCAGGCGTGCCAGCTCTTCATCGGCCTCGGCGGTGAGGCGCTGTCGGGCCTCGGCCACGCGCTCGTCATGCACCGGCAGGACCTTGGCCTCGCCTGCGGCAATGCGCTGGGCCAGCACGTCGCGCTGGGCCTGGACGAACTTGTTGGCACTGGCCCTGGGCACGCTTTCGAGCTGATCATTCAGGGTTTCGAAGGCCACGCGCGCGCCCAGGTCGTTACCGTTGGCGTCGAGCAGGCAGCGCAGCGCGGCCGGCGGCAGGTAGCGGCCCATCTGCAGGCTGCGTGGGGCCACCACCTCGCTGACGTACAGCAGTTCGAGCAGCACGGTGCCGGGCTTGAGCGCCTTGTTCTTGATCAGCGCCACGGCGGTGTTGCCCATCGAGCCGGACAGCACCAGGTCCATGCCGCCCTGGACCATCGGGTGTTCCCAGGTGAGGAACTGCATGTCCTCGCGCGACAGCGCCTGGCCGCGGTCGTAGGTGATGGTCACGCCTTCGTCGTCGCCCAGCGGGAAACTGGCGTCGAGCATCTTCTCGCTCGGCTTGAGCACCAGGGCGTTTTCCGAATGGTCCTCGCTGTCGATGCCGAAGGCGTCGAACAGGGTTTCCATATAGATCGGCAGGGCGAACTGGTCGTCCTGTTCGAGGATCGCCTCGACCAGCGCCTGGCCTTCGCCGGCACCGCCGGAGTTGAGTTCCAGCAGGCGGTCGCGACCGCTGTGCAGCTCGGCTTCCAGGCGCTCGCGCTCGGCGCGGGCCTCGGCCACCAAGGCGCTCCAGCCCTTGTCGTCGCCACCGGCCAGCAGCGGCAGCAGGCGCGGACCGAACCGATGCTGCAGAGCGTTGCCGGTCGGGCAGGTATTGAGGAAGGCATTGAGCCCCTCGTGGTACCACTGGAACAGGCGCTCTTGCGGGCTGTCCTGCAGGTACGGGATGTGCAACTGGATCGTGTGCTTCTGGCCGATCCGGTCGAGACGGCCGATGCGCTGCTCGAGCAGGTCCGGGTGGGCCGGCAGGTCGAACATCACCAGGTGATGGGCGAACTGGAAGTTGCGACCTTCGCTGCCGATCTCGGAGCAGATCAGCACCTGGGCGCCGAACTCTTCGTCGGCGAAGTAGGCGGCGGCGCGGTCACGCTCAAGGATGCTCATGCCTTCGTGGAATACCGTGGCCGGGATGCCGGAGCGCACGCGCAGGGCGTCTTCCAGGTCCATGGCGGTCTCGGCGTGGGCGCAGATCACCAGGACCTTGGTGCGCTTGAGCATCTTCAGGGTGTCGATCAGCCAGTCGACCCGTGGGTCGAAGCGCCACCAGCGCTCGTCGTCGGCGGTCTCGCCCTGGGCCTGGAAGGCCACTTCAGGGTAAAGCTCGGCACGCTCGCCCGACGGCAGTTCGGCATAGGCGTCGGGGTTGGCCAGGGGATAGGGGTGCAGTTGACGCTCGGGGAAGCCCTGGATCGCCGCGCGGGTGTTGCGAAACAGCACGCGGCCGGTGCCGTGGCGGTCGAGCAACTCGCGGATCAGGCGGGCGCTGGCCTGGCTGTCGCCATCGCTGACCGCGGCCAGCAGCGCCTCGCCCTCTGCGCCGAGGAAACCCTGGATGGTGGCGTGGGCCTTGGGCGACAGGCGGCCTTCGTCGAGCAGCTCCTGGACGGCCTCGGCCACCGGACGATAGTTTTCGCTTTCGGCGCGGAAGGCGGCCAGGTCGTGGAAACGGTTGGGATCGAGCAGGCGCAGACGGGCGAAGTGGCTGTCCTGGCCCAGTTGTTCGGGGGTGGCGGTGAGCAGCAGCACGCCGGGAATGACCTGGGCCAGTTGCTCGACCAGCGAATACTCGGGGCTGGCCTGCTCCTCGTGCCACACCAGGTGGTGGGCCTCGTCGACCACCATCAGGTCCCAGCCGGCGGCGAACAGCGCATCCTGGGCCTTTTCGTCATCAACCAGCCATTCCAGGGCGACCAGCGCCAGCTGGGCATCCTCGAACGGGTTGCTGGCATCGCTTTCGATGAAGCGCTCGGCGTCGAACAGCGCGACCTGCAGGTTGAAGCGCCGACGCATTTCCACCAGCCACTGGTGCTGCAGGTTCTCCGGGACCAGGATCAGCACACGGCTGGCGCGGCCCGACAGGAGCTGGCGGTGGATCACCAGGCCGGCTTCGATGGTCTTGCCCAGGCCCACTTCGTCGGCCAGCAGTACCCGTGGGGCGATGCGGTCGGCGACTTCACGGGCGATGTGCAGCTGGTGGGCGATGGGTTGCGCGCGAACGCCGCCCAGGCCCCACAGGCTGGAAAGCATCTGCTTGCTGGTGTGCTGCAGGGTGTTGTACCGCAGCGAGAACCACGACAGTGGATCGATCTGCCCGGCGAACAGGCGGTCGCTGGCCAGGCGGAACTGGATGAAGTTCGACAGCTGCGTCTCGGGCAGCGTACGCGGCTGGTTCTGCGCGTCGATGCCGTGGTAGACCAGCAGGCCGTCGGCATCGTCGACCTCGCGCACGGTCAGTTTCCAGCCCTCGAAGTGGGTGATCTGGTCGCCTGGCGAGAACCGCACGCGGGTCAGCGGCGCGTTGCGTAGCGAGTATTGGCGGGTGTCGCCGGTGGCCGGGTAGAGCACGGTCAACAGGCGGCCATCCTGCGCCAGGATGGTCCCAAGACCGAGCTCGGCTTCGCTGTCGCTGATCCAGCGTTGCCCCGGTTGATACTGCTGCGCCATACTGCCAAAACTCCCGCGATGAACAAAGCCGGCTATGTTAACGGATCGGCTGCGCCAGACCAAAGAATCTACAGAGTCTAGCGCGTTCATCGACGAACACCGCCCGCCATGAGGACCCTGCGCCACCATGTTTGCCAAGCACCGCTGGTTGAACGTCTCCTTGGGCCTGGGCAGCCTGGCGCTGCTGGCCGCCTGTGAACAGAAGAGTTTCGAGGTCCTGCCGCCGATCCCGACCGAGCAACTGGAAGTGCTGGGCGTGCAGACGCCGATCAAGAGCGTGCACTTCCACGACCGCGAAGGCGAAGGGCTGCTGGTGCTGAGCCGGGTCGATGGCCAGGCCACCGACCCTGACACCGAGGAGGAAGTGGACAAGGTGGTGCTCAAGGCCACCCTGTATGGCCGCGCGAGCAGTGGCGAGGTGTTCAGGCCACGCTGGCAGAACGAGCAGGAAACCACCTGCGCCGGCCTGGACCTCGACGTGGACTTCTACACCGATGTCAGCGACGTCAGCGACCTGAACAAGGACGGCATCGCCGAGGTGACGGTGGCCAGTCATTCATTCTGCGGCGGCGGCATCGACCCCCATGACATCGCTATCGAGATGCGCGAGGGCCAGGCGGTCTACACCATCACCGGGCAGTCGCTGATCACGCCGCCGGGCGAAGACCCGTTCGGTGGCGAGCGCGAAGACAGCGCTTCACTGAAGAATGCCCCGCAAGTGTTGCGTGCGCACCTGGATGCGGTCTGGCAGCAGGTCTACAAACGGCCTTGGAGCGATTCCGCCACGCCGTCGGAGGACGACCCGGACGACGAGGCCGAGTAAGGCCACGCTATACTTCAGGCAGCCGCGGCGCTGTGATGCGCCGCACACCTTCGCCCGCAGGCATTCAAGGCGGCGGACCACCAGCCGACAAAAAGGCTATAGGAGACCCACCCCATGTTGCCGCCCATCATTCCTCTCAGTGCCGCCCCCGTGACCTCGCAACAGGATCCGGTCAAGCCGCCGCCGACGATCGCGCCGGTGGTGCCCGCGCAGCCAACCTCCAGTGATGGCGCCATCGACCTGAAGAACCATCGCGACCCCGAGGAGCAGGCCTTGCTGCTGCGCGATGAGCAGCGGCGCCAGCAGCAGCGTCGCCAGCAGGCCGAAGGCGAGCGGTACGAGGCCGTGCCCGGCGATGAGCTGAATGCCGACAACACCGTGCCCGGCGATGAGCTGAATGCCGACAACACCGTGCCGGTGGCGCCACTGGGCGAGCGTACCCGCCAGGGATTGCTGGTGGACATCGAAGTCTGACTAGTCAGCACGAGCGCTTGCCTTCATCATGAAGGCCTCTGCTGTCCGTCGAGCCCGCCATGAGCCAAGACAACCTGATCGATTTCGGCGCCGAGCGCGCCAAACGCATCCATGACCTCAACGACAAGCGCCTGAATGACATGCGCCAGGCCTTCGAGCAGGCCATGCCGTTGGGGCAGGCGAAAAAGAAGAAGTCCAAGGGCAAGCCCAAGAAACGCTGAAACTTGATGCAGGTCAACCCTGCGCCCGCCTCGCGTGCCCGGTCCCGGGCACCTTTGACTCCGGTCAATTTTCCCCCGCCCTGCATTGGTTACCTTGCACCCATCGGATGACGGCACACCAAGGGAGGGGCCGACATGTTCTTCGACAACGTGGTTATCGCCGGAGTGGTAACGGTCGGGTTGATGTTGGCCTTCTTCGCCGGTCTGGGCATTTTCATCTGGAAGGACGCGAAGAAGCGCAACCAGCGCTGAGCCTTCCCGATTCACGAGCACGCAAGGCATTTAGGGCGACTTCGGTCGCCCATTTTTTTGCCCATGGAAAAGTCATTGCAGGCTTCGGGGCTGCCTTGCAGCCCTTCGCGGCGGTTCGGCGCCCCGACAAGCCCGCTCCCACAGGTACAGCGCATGGCTTGAGATCGGCGCGGTCACTGTGGGGCTTGGCCGCGAAGAACGCTAAAATGATGATTAGCTAGCTAATTAATCGTTCTCGATTTATCCTGCTTTGCATTGTCTATCTTTCTTGTACTACACCGCCTTGCCAAGGTCCGCCTCGTGCCCATCACCTTCCAGGCCCTGTTCGCCCCCAGCAGTCTCGCCCTCAAGTTCGCCATCAAGACCCTGTTCGGTGGCGGCCTGGCGTTGTGGCTGGCGCTGCGCTGGGGCCTGGAGCAGCCGGCCTGGGCGCTGATGACTGCTTTCATCGTCGCCCAGCCGCTGTCGGGCATGGTGGTGCAGAAAGGCCTGGCCCGTCTGGTCGGTACTTTGGTCGGTACCTTCATGTCGGTGGTGTTCATCGGCCTGTTCGCGCAGACGCCCTGGCTGTTCCTGCTGACCCTGGCCTTGTGGCTGGCGCTGTGCACCGCGGCGTCCACCCAGCTGCGCAGCGCCTGGGCCTATGCCTACGTGCTCGCCGGCTACACGGCGGCGATCATCGCCCTGCCAGCGATCGATCATCCGCTGCAGGTGTTCGACCAGGCCGTGGCGCGCTGTACCGAGATTAGCCTGGGCATTTGCTGCGCCACGCTCAGCAGCGCGCTGGTCTGGCCGCTTCGGGTCGAACAGCAGCTTGCCGGTCAGGCACGCCAGGCCTGGCAGAATGGCCTGCAGGCGGCCAGCGCCATGCTCGGCGGCGAGGAGAGTGCACGCCAAGGCCTGCTCGACAGCCTCGGGCGCATCGTCGCCATCGACACGCAACGTGAACATGCCTGGTTCGAGGGGCGCCGTGGCCGCCAGCGAGCCCGTGCGATCAGCGGTCTCAGCCAGAAACTGATGGTGCTGCTGCGCATCGCCCGCTCGGTGCGCCGACAGTGGCGTCAGCTCGACGCAAGCGAGGCCGGACGCCTGGCGCCTTGGCTGGAAGAAGTGCGCACGCAACTGGCCGCGCCCGATCAACCCAGCCTGCTGGTGTTGCGTCAGCGGGTCTGGGATGCGGCTCACGATCAAACCATCAGCCCCGCCGAACATTACTGCCTGGCGCGCCTGACCCTGTTGCTGGACTTTGCCATGGCCGCCAGCGGGGCCCTTGGCGACGTGGAGCAGGGCAGGGCGCCGAAGGAGGTGGCCCAGAGCCTGGCTGCCCACCGTGACTTGTCCCTGGCGCTGCTGTTCGGCTCTCGCAGTGCCCTGGCCTTCCTGGCCATGAGCAGCTTCTGGCTAGCCACCGCCTGGCCGTCGGCGCCAGGCGGGCTGGTGCTGACCTGCGTGGTCTGCAGCCTGTTCGCCAGCCGCGAGAACGGCGCGCAGATCGGCCTGAGCTTCCTGCGCGGCATCCTGCTGGCGATCCCGGTCGCGTTCCTGGTGGGGCAGATCCTACTGCCGCAGTGGAGCAGCTTCGCCATGCTCTGCCTGGCAATGGGCGTGCCGCTGTTCTTCGGGGCCCTGGGCATGGCACACCCACGCATCGGCGCTACCGCCACCTCTTATTGCCTGCATTTCATCGTGCTGGTCGCACCGCTCAACGCCATGCATTTCGATGTCGCGAGCATGCTCAACAGCGCACAGGCCATGCTGCTTGGCGTGGGCGCCGCGGTGCTGGCGTTCCGTCTGTTGGTACTGCGTCACCCGGCCTGGCTCGGTCGCCGCCTGCGCGCCGCCACGCAGAGCGACCTGGTACGCCTGACCCGACGCGATCTGCGCGGCGCCGACAGTTGGTTCGGCGGGCGCATGGCCGACCGCCTGATGCAGTTGGCGCGACATGCCAGCGAGCTGCCCGAAGCCGAGCGCAAGCGCTGGGACGACGGGCTGCATGGCCTGGACATCGGCGACGAACTGGTGCATCTGCGCATGTGCCTGGCGGTGGCGAAGGCGCCGCTGGGCGATGCCGAGCGCGCGTACCTGAGGCAACTGGAGGCGGTGCTCGCCAGCGGCCCGGCCCCCGGGCGCGGCAAGCGGCTGGACGCCGCCACCGAACAGTTCATCGAGGCCCTGCGCGGCCAGCCGCCCAGCGACCCGCTGCGCCTGGCCGTCGGCGCGGTATTGCAGCTGCGCAAGAGCTGGGGCAAGTGGTGCCTTTGGCAGGAGGACGTGCATGGGGTTGCGTGAGTGGGCTCTGGGGGGCGTGCTGCTCAGCCCGTTTCTGATCTATGTATTGATGGCGCTGGTGGTCACCGGCCTGGTGCGCATCTTCGTCCAGGCCACGCCCCTGGGGCGGTGGATCTGGCACGAGGCATTGTTCGACGCCGCGCTGTTCGTGTGCGTGTTGTACCTGGTGGTGAGGCTGCTGGGACCTTTGTAAGGAGTAAGTCCATGCGTACAGCCGTACGTACCCTGGTCACCCTGTGCGTGGTGATCCTCGCCGTGTTCGCCGGCTATCAGCTCTGGCAGTACTACATGCTCACGCCCTGGACCCGAGATGCCCGGGTGCGGGCCGACGTGGTGGTGATCGCCCCTGACGTGTCCGGCTGGGTAAGTGCGCTGAAGGTGCATGACAACCAGCAGGTCAAGGCGGGCGACCTGCTGATGACCATCGATCGCGAACGTTTCCAGGCCGCCTTCGACCAGGCCAGCGCCGTGGTCGAGACCCGCACCCAGCAGCTGCGCCTGCGTGACCGTGAAGCCGCGCGGCGCACCGCCCTGGGGCCTGAGGCGATCAGCGCGGAGCTGCGCGAGAATGCCCAGATCAACGCTGCCGTCGCCCGTGGTGAACTACACCAGGCCCAGGCGCAGTTGCAGGTGGCGAAGATCAACCTGGCCCGCAGCGAGGTGCGCGCCCCGCGTGGCGGGCACATCACCAACCTGCGCCTGGCCGAGGGCAACTTCGTCAATACCGGGCAATCGGTGATGGCGCTGGTGGACGACTCCACGTTCTACATCCAGGCCTATTTCGAGGAAACCAAGCTGCCGAGGATCCGCGTCGGCGACCCGGTCAAGGTCTGGCTGATGGGCGCTGGCGACTCGATGCAAGGGCATGTGCAGAGCATCAGCCGGGGGATCACCGACCGCAACTCGACGCCGGACGGGCAGCTGTTGCCCGAAGTGGAGCCGACCTTCAACTGGGTGCGGCTGGCGCAGCGGATCCCGGTGCGGATCCGCCTGGATCAAATCCCCGCAGGGGTGACGCTGAGCGCCGGCATGACCGCAAGCGTGCAAGTTCACGAGGAGCGCGCGGAGACCGGCGTGCCGGCTAACGATCGATAGCGCGTTTTCAGGCCATTGCTTTCAAGGTGTTCGCCGTTAGAGTTTAAGGCCCTCGCTCGGTCAATATCCCTCTCACCCAAAGCTCTGAAGGGCGGGTTCTCAGGGCTGCTGGGCGGTCGCCGCCAGCACGATCTCGCGGACGCACACCTGCTGCGGTTGCTGATACGCCCAGACGATCGCCCCGGCCACGTCCTGCGCCGTCAGCACCACGCCGCCCATGTCATTGGCCTTCCACGCCTCGTAGTCGCGCTTGATGTCCTCATCGGTGGTATGCCCGAGCAATTCGGTCTCCACCGCGCCAGGGGCGATGGTCACCACCCGCACATTGTGCGGTGCCAGTTCCGCGCGCAGATTCTCCGACAGCCCGTGCACGGCGAACTTGCTGCCGACATAGGCCACGTGGTTGGGGAAGGTCTTGCGTCCGGCCACCGAGCTTACGTTGATCAGGGTGCCATGGCGCCGCTCGATCATCCCGCCGACCAGCGCATGCACGCCGTTGAGCAGGCCCTTGACGTTGATGTCGAACATGCGTTCCCACTGTTCCGGGTCCTGCTCGTGCATCTGCCCCAGCAGCATCACCCCGGCATTGTTCACCAGGGCATCGGCCGGACCGTAAAGCGCCTCGGCCTCGGCCACGGCGGCGACGAGTGCCGCACGGTCACGGATATCCACGGCGCGGCACAGGCAATCGGGCAATGCCAGGGCATCGAGGCGTTCCAACCGGCGGGCGAGCAGCAGCAGGGGATGGCCGGCGGCGCTGAACAGACGGGCGGTGGCGGCGCCGATACCGGAGCTGGCGCCGGTGACGATGATCAGTGGTTTGTTCATGGTTGCCTCCCAGGCATAATCGCTTTCGATGGTCGGTATTCTAGGTAGCGCTCCTGACCATGAAAAACGGCTTATTTCTTTGGCTGGCATCGGTTTTGTCTATGGATATTCGTCATCTCAAAGCATTCATCGCGGTCTTTGAAGCGCGCAACATCACGCTGGCCGCGCAGCGTCTGTGCGTGGCCCAGCCGACCTTGTCGGTGACCATTCGCCAACTGGAGGAGGACCTGGGCGCCGAGCTGTTCCTGCGTCAGGCCCGCGGCGTCGAAGTCAGCGAACAGGCGCGTGAGCTGTATCCACAGGCCTGCCGCATGGTGGCCGAGGCCGACGCGCTGCGCCTGCGCTTTCGCCAGGGCCAAGAGCGGGTAGCGCTGGCGTTGGGCATCGAGGCGGACATCGCACCGGCTCAGGTCGAGGCCTGCGTGCGCTTGGCCAGCCAGGCGGTGGCAGGGTTGCAGCTGACGCTGCTCGAGGGCTGCGAGGGCGATGCGCGCCTGGCCGACGAGGCCCAGCGTTGCGAGGACGAATTGTTCCTGCCGCTCTGGGAGGAGGCGTTCGTGCTGGTCGTGGCGACCGGCAGCCAGCCGAATGGGCGCTGGATCACCTGCCCGCAGCACCCTTCGCACCAGCGCTTGATGGGGTTGTATGGCGAGGGCGAGCAGGTCGGCCAGGCCGGCTCGCTGCAACGGGTCCTGGCGATGGTCGCCGCCGGGCTGGGCGCGGCGTGGCTGCCACAGTCGCTGGTCGAGCGCCATCCAGGAGTCTACTGGCAGCCGGGCCCGGGGCTGGCGCTCAGGCGACGGATTGGCCTGTGCATGAGCAGCCAGGCCCTGGCGTTGCCGGCACTGGCCAGCCTGCACCAGGCCTTGATGGGACCTTGAGGCAAGACCCGCCCTCGTCGGGGCGGATCAATCTCAGAGGAACATCCCTCCAGACACCTCCAGGCGCTGTCCGGTGATCCAGCCATTGCCATCCTCCAGCAACAGGGCGATCGCCGCGCCAATATCGTCGGGCAACCCGACCCGGCCCAAGGCAGTGTTGCCGGCGATGTAGTCATTGACCTGCTGGTTGTCGCGCACCACGCCACCGCCGAAATCGGTCTCGATGGCACCCGGGGCGAGAATGTTCACGCGAATGCCGCGTGCGCCCAGTTCCTTGGCCTGATAGCGGGTCAGCACCTCCATGGCCCCTTTCATCGCGGCGTAGGCGGCGTAGCCGGGCAGGGCGAAACGGGTCAGGCCGGTGGAGATGTTGACGATGCGTCCACCATCGGCCAGCAGCGGCAGCAGGCGTTGGGTGAGGAAGAAGGGGCCCTTGAGCTGGATGTTCAGCAACTGATCGAACTGCGCTTCGCTGGTCTCGCTGAAGGGGACGTTCAAGCCGATGCCAGCGTTGTTCACCAGAAAGTCCAGTTGGCGCCGGCCAAACCGCTGTTCGAGGGATTCGCCCAGGCGCTGGGCGAAATCGCCGAAGCTGGCGCTGTCGCTGACATCCAGCTGCAGCATGGCGGCGCGCACGCCGGCCTGTTCGAGCGAGATGGCCACGGCTTGGGCTTCATCGGCCTTGCTATGGTAGGTGCCGATGACGTCGATGCCGCGGGCGGCAAGGTGCTCAGCGGTGTTCTTGCCCAGGCCGCGGCTGGCGCCGGTGATGAGTGCGATCTTGCGGGTCATGTCGGTTACCTCGGTGGGGTGGTGGTTAGCGACAGGTTATTGGTCGGTCGAGGTCTGTTAAATCCGCTGATTTTGGAAATACTGTTCGTGATGAATGGACAATTGAGGCCTTGATGAACAAGTTGGATCTGTTGCGCACCTTTGTCAGGGTCAGCGAACTCAGCAGTTTCACCCTGGCCGGTGAAAGCCTCGGCCTGCCGCGCTCGACCGTTTCCGAGCAAGTGCGCGCGCTGGAGAACCTGCTCGGCACGCGGCTGTTCAATCGCACCACGCGCCGGGTGCGGACGACCCAGGATGGCGCCTTGCTGTATGAGCGCGGCAAGGACCTGTTGTCGGGCATGGACGAGATCGAAAGCCTGTTCAGCGCCGACGATGCCGAGCTGGCCGGGTGCCTGCGCATCGACCTGCCGACCATGATGGCGCGGCGGGTGATCGTGCCGGCGCTGCCGGGTTTTCTCGAGCGTTTCCCGCGCCTGGAGGTGGAAATCAGTTGCACCGACCGTCAGGTCGACCTGCTGCGCGAGGGGTTCGACTGCGTCATGCGCATCGGCGCGCTGGGCGACCTGGATGTCGTGGCCCGGCCGGTAGGCAGCCTGAGCATGCGCAATTGCGCCAGCCCGGCCTATCTCGAGCGGCATGGCGTGCCAGAGCGGCTCGAAGACCTGGCCAGCCATCGCTTGGTTCATTACGTGCGCAGCCTCGGCGCGCGCAGCCCCGGCTTCGAGTACGAGCAGGGTGGCCAGTTGTGCTTCCAGGCCATGGCCGGCGTGGTCACGGTGAACAACGCCGAGGCGTATTCCGCCGCTTGCCTGGCCGGTCTCGGCCTGATCCAGGTGCCGGCGGTGGGCGTCGAGGAGCACCTGCGCAAGGGCGAACTGGTGTCGTTGCTCGAGCCCTGGCAGGCACGGGCCATGCCGGTGTCGCTGCTGTACGCGCGGCAGCGCCATGTGCCGCGCCGGGTCCAGGCGTTCATGAACTGGCTGACGGTGTTGCTGGCGTCCCAGGTCGACCCGATGGCAGGCGGAAACTGAACAACGTGCCGTGCTCCAGGCTCGACGTCACTTCCATCTGGCCGCCGTGGGCCAGGGCGATCTGGTTGGCGATGTACAGGCCCAGGCCCAGGCCTTGCCCAGGGGCGTCGCAGAGCGGTTGGCTAAAGGGCTGGAACAGCAGGGGCAGCGTCTGCGCAGGAATTGGCGCGCCCTGATTGTGCACGCTCAGGGTGAAGGTGCCGTCGGCGAGCGTGGCGCGCACGGTCACCGTGCCCTGGGGATCACCATGCACCAGCGCGTTGGCGATCAGGTTCGAGAGCAGCTGGGTGATCCGTTCGCGATCGCACGACAGGCCGCCAACCTGGCCGATATCCAGGGCGATGCGCCGCTGCGGGTGAATCCGCTGCAACTCGGAGGCGACGTGGCGCAGGGCTTCGGGCAAGTCGTGGCATGGCTGTAGGTTCAGCGGGATGCCAGTACCCAGGCGCCCCCGGGCGAAGTCCAGCATGTCGCGCACCAGCTGGTTGGCGCGTTGACCGCAGGTGAGGATGTGCAGGGCGATGGCACGTTGCTTGTCATCCCGCAGGCGCTGGCTGAGCAGTTCGGCGCCGGCGGTGATGGCGAACAGCGGATTGCGCAGGTCGTGGCCAAGCACGGCGATGAACTGTTCGCGAACCTCTGCCATGGCTCGCTCCTTGCGCAGGGCGCGCTCGGTGCGCTGGGCGTTCTCCTCGCTCTCGATCTGGATCGCCAGCAGGCGGGCGAAGGACTCCATCATCGGTTGGATCGCCGTGCCCTTGAGCGGTGTCGGCTGGGGATCCAGGGCACAGATGGTGCCGAAGAAGCTGCCGTCGGTACGCAGCACCGGGACCGAGATGTAGCTTTCGAAACGGTACAGGCGTGGTGTGGGGTGGTGGCAGTACTGCTGGTCCTCGCTGGCCTTGTCGATCACGATGGTCTGGCGGGTGCCGTGGATCTCGTGGCACAGGGTGGTGGCGACGTCGAGTTGGCTGCCAACCGCCAGGCCCAGGCCAAGGGTGTCGAGCACGGCGCAGGCGGTCCAGCTGTTGTCGGTGACCCGCGCCACGGCGGCAAAGCGCAGGCCGGTCGTCTCGCAGATCACCTGGAGGATGGCCGGCACGGCATTGATGCGACCGATGATGGCGATGTCGGCATTGGCGGCCTGGGTCATGAAGGTGCGGGTCCGATGGCGGCGAAAGGGCTCGAAAAATCATTCTAGCGGGCCGTCGGGCCGGGCAAAAAAATCTTGGCGAACGGTCTGGCAGTTGCGCTAGGCTGGGCCTGCGCGTTGCCCGCCAGAGGCGACCGCTTGCCCTGTGTGCGTCACTTCCGGTTCTTCATGCGAGGTAACGCCATGGCCATCACTTCCCAGGATATTTGCAACGCTGCCGACCAGCTCAGAGGCTTCGTCGGCTTCCACGGCAAGCGCGGTACCCATATCGTGCGGTTTTCCGAGGACTCGTTCGGCATGGATGTGGCCGACGACAGCATCACCCCGTGCAGCGAGTTCGTCTGGCGGCCCGAGACCGAGGCGCGCATGGCGCTCTGCCGTGAGCGCTTGGCGCTGTTGCTGGCGCAGCATGTCGACGATCGCTTGAACATCGGCGAGCCGTTACGTCTTTATCTGCAGCGCACCGACCTGCCGGAGATCGTCGCCGAGCGCAACCTGCGCTGATTTCGGGGGCAGTGTTCATCCTGTGGGAACGAGGTCATCGCGGCGCGCGACCCGTTCCCGCCGGGTCAGGACACATCCTGGCGGGCGTCGCGTCCCGCCAGCAGCGCCTCGAATCCTTCGCGGTCCATCGGTTTGCTCAGGTAGTAGCCCTGCACCTCGTGGCACTGCTCCTTGTCCAGGGTCTTCAGTTGCTGCTCGGTCTCCACCCCTTCGGCCGTCACGGTCAGCCCCATGGCCTTGCCCAGGTTGATGATGGCCTGGACCACCGCCCGGTCGTTGCCGCTCTGGCTGCTCAGCCCGGCGATGAAACGCTTGTCGATCTTGATGCTGTCGAACGGGTAGGTGCGCAGGTAGCCCAGCGACGAGTAGCCGGTGCCGAAGTCATCCATGTTCAGGCGAACGCCCAGCTCCTTGAGCGCCAGCATCGTGCCCAGGGCGCCTTCTATATCGTTGAGCATGACGTTCTCGGTGATCTCCAGCTCCAGGCGCTGGGCTGGGAATCCGGTTTCCAGCAAGGCCTGGCGCACGTCGGCGACGACATCGCTGCGCGAGAACTGCGCTGGCGACAGGTTGACCGAGACCAGCAGTTCGTCGGGCCATTCGCGCGCGGTGCGGCAGGCCTCGCTCAGTACCCAGCGCCCCAGGGGGACGATCAGGTCGCTCTGCTCGGCCAGCGGAATGAAGGTATCCGGCCCGAGTAGGCCCTCCTGCGGGTGCTGCCAGCGCAGCAGGGCCTCGACCGAGACGATGCGCAGGCCGTCGAGGCGGTAGCGTGGCTGGTAGTAGAGAACGAATTCGTGCTGTTTGATCGCCCGGCGCAGGTCGTTTTCCAGCTGTCGGCGGTACTGGATCTGCTGGTTCATCTCCGGCGAGAAGTAGCGCCAGGTGTTCTTGCCGTCGGCCTTGGCCTGATACAGGGCGATATCGGCGCAGCGGATCAGTTCGCCGGCGTCGAAGCCCTGGGTCCGGGTCTGGGCGATGCCGATGCTGGCGCCGACATGCAACTGATGCTCCTCGAAGCTGACAGGCTGCTGCAGCAGGTCGAGCAGGCGCGCGCAGAAGCGATCGATCTCGCTACGGTTATCCAGGCCCAGCAGCACCAGGACGAATTCGTCCCCTCCCAGGCGCGCGACCAGGTCACCGTCGCGGGTGGTATCGCGCAGACGGGTCGCCACTTCCTGCAGCACCGCATCGCCCGCCGGGTGACCGAGCGAATCGTTGATCGGCTTGAAACTGTCCAGATCGAGCAGCAGCAGGGTCAGCGCAGGCGCATCGCTGCCGCGCAGCAGGGCTTGCTCGAGGTGCCGGGAAAGCTTGTTGCGGTTGGCCAGACCGGTCAGCGCGTCATGCATGGACAGGTGCTGGATCCGGGCATGGGCGGCGACCTCGTCGGTGATGTCGCTGGCGGTACCGCGAAAACCGGCTAGCTTGCCCTCGTACACGATCGAGCGCGCCGAGATGCGGCAGTAGCGGTTCTGCCCGCTGGCGTCATCGTAGTTGCAGCGCAGGTTCGCCAACTGCTGCGGGTCGCTGTCGGCCTGGCTGTCGAGCCAGGGCAGCAGGGGCGTGGTGTCGCAGGACAGCAACTGATTGAGCGGCTGTCCGAGCCAGTTCTCGATCCGGTAGCCGGTGACGCTGGCGAAGCGTTGCGACAGATAGGTCAGGCGATGGTGGCGGTCGGTTTCCCATATCCAGTCGGAAGCGGCTTCGGCCACTGCCCGGAAGCGCTGCTCGCTGGCTTCCAGGGCGCGGTTGCTTTGCTGCAGGCGCAACAGGCTGGCATCGATGGCCCGGGAGCTGCGCAAGGCGTGCCGGAACAGGTAGAGCAGCACCAGGCCGAGCAGTGCCAGGACGGCCAATAGTGGCGGCAGGAAGGCATGAAGCAACTGGCGGCCTGGCTGCGGGCTGTTCCAGGCCAGGTGATAGCCGGTATCACCCAGGGCGATATGGGGCTCTTCGGCCTGGGCGGCGCTGTCCTTCTCCAGGCGCATGCCGGTCAGGCCCGCGCCCGCGCCCAGCGCAGCCAGCTTGGCGTCGGTCAGCTGGTCGACGAACACCATCACCGGTGCCTGGCTGACATCGGCCTCGGTCACGTCCTTGTCCGGGCGTACCGCCGCCGCGCTGAGCACCGCAGGCCAGCCATTGAAACGCACGAAATGGGTAATCTGCTCGCGGGCCGGCGCGGCCTTGCGTGCAGCTTCGATAAGGGGCGCGAGGGGGCTGTCGATGTGCGCGCCGGCGGGCGAGTCGGTGGGCTTGCCCTTGAACAGGGCGTAGCTGGTGCGTCCGTCCTCGATCACGAAGACGCCTTCGTAACCGCTGGCGCTGTACAGCGACTCGCCGATGTTCTTTTCGTCGTAGGCCCACTGCCAGTCGACCTTGCCGACCAGGTGCTCGTAGGCGGCATCCCAGACCGCGTAACTGGAAAGGAACTGGCGCGAGGCCAGCAGCCGCTGCTCCAGCGCCTGGGTGGCGTGGAAGGCACTTTGCGCCTGCTCCTGGCGGTCCAGCGTGGCGGCGATGTTGAACAGCGCCACCAGGGTGAACAGGCAGGCAAGCCCGAACAGGGCGCAGAACGCGCCGACCAGGCGACGCACCTGCCGGTGTGACGTAGGGCTCGAGGGTGAAAGGTCGACGTTCCTGTCCATGTACGGGCGACTCCTTCAACTGCAGTCTTCCGCCCGGCCTGGGGGAAGGTTCAGTCAGGATAGGCCAGCTTGAGCGGTGTGACCTCGCCACGGGCGAAATTGACCTGGTCGCGGCCCTGGTGCTTGGCTGCGTACAAGGCTCTGTCGGCTTGTTCCAGCCAGTGCTCGGGCGAGGGCATGCTGGGGTGGATCGGCGCCATGCCAATGCTCAGGCTGATGCGCAGGTCCGGCAGCTGCGGGTTGCGATAGGCGCCCACACGCTCGCGCAGACGCTCCATGGCCAGGCAGGCCTGGGCTTGCCCGTTATTGGGGAGGATCACGCAGAACTCGTCGCCACCGTAGCGCCCGGCAAGGTCGTCCTCGCGCAGGTTGCGCTTGAGTTCCTGGCTGAGCTGGCGCAGGACACAGTCTCCGACCACGTGGCCGTAAGTGTCGTTGATGGCCTTGAAGTGGTCGATATCGATCAGGGCGACGACCGCTGGCAGTTGCTGTTGCTGGCAGATCTGGAACTTGAGCAGCAGCAGGTCTTTCCATGAGCCATGATTGAGCAGGCCGGTGAGGCTGTCGGTACGGCTCAGGGCGCTTAGCCGGCGCTTGTGCTCGGCCAGCTTGATCGCCAGTTGGTAGCACACCCAGCCCAGGGCCAATGGATAGAGCGTGAGCATCGGCAGGCAGGCCAGTACCTGCAGGGGCGTCGCCTGCGTTTGCAGGCCGGTGCCAAGCAGGGCGCTGGCCAGCAGCATGCCGCACAGCTGGGCCAGCAGGCCGCGTCCGAGCTGCCGCGTGCCGCCAGCGGCGACGTTGTTCATGGTCATCATCGACAGGATAGTGACGGTGGGCAATGGATTGAAATGCATCGCCGCGGTCCAGTATCCGCCCATCAGCGAGTCGATCAGCATGTTGCGTTGCTCGGCCTGGTAGGGCGCTGTCGAGCGCAATGCCCATTGATAGGCCACATGCGGCCAGGCCAGGCCATTGAACAGCAACAGGGCCCAGGCCCAAGACGGCGGTGACAGGGGGGCGATGGCGGCCATCACGCTGAACAGACCGATACCCAGGCCGATGATCCGCGGCAGGTAGATGCGCCTGACGAAAGAAATCCCTTTGCCGCTGCGGTTGTCGATCATGGTTGTCGTTCTTCTGTGAGGCGCCGTTTATCGCATAAGTCGCGTGAATATTGTTGAACAATCGCTCATCGGCGAAAAATGACCTTACAAGCCAATTCACGGTTGATCCGGTCCCTGTGGAGTAACATGAAGGCTTTCCTCTTGCTCGGAGTGCTCATGCTCATGGTTCCCATGGCTACCCCTGCCGGCGAGCCGGCACCGCGCCGGGATGGACGTTTCCACAATCAGGTCGAATTGCCGAAGGATGGCGCGCTCAAGAAGCTGCGCATCGGTATCAAGTACCTGCTGCTGCGCAAGCCGCCAGAAACCCGCCCTGGCACGGGGCTCAGTGTGCAGTCCATGACCCGCCAGCAGGTGGCCGATGCCCCGGATCGCAGCTTGTGGCGCCTCGGGCATTCCACTGTATTGCTCAAGTTGCGCGGGCGCTTCTTTATTACCGACCCGGTTTTCGCCGAGCGCGCCTCTCCGGTGCAATGGGCCGGGCCCTTGCGCTTTCACGCGCCACCGTTGGACATCGACGATCTGCCGCCGCTGACTGCGGTGATTCTCTCTCACGACCACTTCGATCATCTGGATGAACAGACCATACGTCGCCTGGCGCCGCGCACCGAGCATTTCCTGGCGCCGCTGGGGGTGGGCGACCTGCTGATCGAATGGGGCGTGCCGCCAGCCAAGGTGCGGCAGCTGGACTGGTGGCAGGAGACCGAAGTGCAAGGCGTGCGTTTCGTCGCCACGCCCGCGCAGCATTTCTCGGGACGCGGGCTGTTCGACAGCAACCGACGTTTATGGGCGTCCTGGGTGATGATCGATGAGGGCATGCGCCTGTTCTTCAGTGGCGACTCTGGCTACTTTGCAGGCTTTCGCGAAATCGGCGAGCGTTTCGGACCGTTCGACCTGACACTGATGGAAACCGGCGCCTACAACCTGGCCTGGCCCAATGTACACATGCAGCCAGAGCAGAGTCTGCAGGCACACCTGGATCTGCGTGGCCGTTGGCTGCTGCCGATTCATAACGGCACGTTCGATCTTTCCATCCACAGCTGGCAGGAACCGTTCGAACGCATTCTGGCGCTGGCCAACGCGGCGCAGGTCCCGCTGAGCACGCCGCAGATGGGGGAGCGGATCAGTCTCGACTCTCCCCATCCGGGGCAGAACTGGTGGCGGCCACGGCCGCTGCCGCAGAAGGGCAGGGCGGTCGAGCGCGCTGTCGCGACACGCTAGCCATCGGTCTTCGAGGTTTTGCCATCCTTTAATAGCCGCGAGGGCGGCTTGCCGCTATCGCTGCGTACCTGGGCGTGGCTGATGAGGGCGAAGATGAAGCTGCCGCCGATGATGTTGCCGGCCAGCGTGGGCAGGGCGAACTGCAGCCAGAAGGCTTGCCAGGTCTGTTCGCCGGCCCAGACCAGATAGGACACCTCGACCGAGCCGACCACGATATGGGTGAAATCCCCCAGGGCCATCAGGTAGGTGATCATCAGGATGATCCAGATCTTGGCGTGCTCCATGGACGGGATCATCCAGACCATGGTGGCGATCATCCAGCCCGAGACGATGCCCTTGGCGAACATCTGGGCGATGCCGTTCTCCATCACCTTGCGGCCAATATCGAGAAAGGCGATGTCGGTCTTGCTGTCGAAGATCGGCAGTTCGAGCATGACCCAGGCCACCAGCAGGGTGCCCGCCAGGTTGCCCAGCAGGACGATGCTCCACAGGCGCAGGAGGCGACCGAGGTTGGTCAGGGTCGGCGTGGTCATGACCGGCAGCACGGCGGTCAGCGTGTTTTCGGTGAACAGTTGCTGGCGGGCAAGAATCACCGCGAGAAAACCCGCGCTGTAACCCAGGCTGGCGATCACCTGCGCGCTGTCGCCCTCGGGCAGGCGGGCATAGAACAAGCCCATCGCCATCAGTGACAAGCCCATGGTCAGGCCGGCAGCCAGTGCCGACCACCACAGGGCTGCGAGGGTTCGCTCCAGTTCCTGGTCTCCCTGGTAGCGTATGATCTCGTGCAGCACCGCCGCGCGCGGTGGCTGGTTATGACTGACCTCCTGCTCTTCATCTGGCGACAGACCTGGGGTCTTTTCGCTCTGCTCATCGCTCATGGCCAGGCCGCTCCGCTTGGTGTTTCTCTACAGATCCAAAGTGCTGGCGATTAGTTGCCGGAGGTGGAGTTAAAGTTTTTTGAATCGGGGTGTTGACTCCTAATTCAAATGGCGTATTATTCGCCACCTCGCAGCGTTGAACGCAGCGAGGCAAGCGGTAAGTTGTTGAGGTTGAAGGTGTTTTCAAGAAAACGACTTCAAAAAAACTTCAAAAT
>NZ_JAOCDM010000111.1 GCF_029840925.1 Pseudomonas sp. GD03858 | reverse complement strand
GATGCACTCGGCCAGTGGCGCGACCAGCGCCATGCGCACGCGTCCAGCCCCAGGATTCACGCCGTCGACCTCGCGCGACAGGTACGACCCCGGCACCACGGTCACATGCTCGGCCTCGAACAGGTCGCGGGTGAAGTCCGCGTCGCTGCCAGGCACCTTGGCCCACAGGTAGAAACTGCCGTCCGGACGTTGCACATCCAGCACGGGTTGCAGGATGTCGAGCACGGCATCGTACTTGGCGCGGTACTGGTCGCGGTTCTCGCGCACGTGGGTCTCGTCCTGCCAGGCGGCGATGCTGGCCAGTTGGGTCTGCACCGGCATGGCGCAGCCATGGTAGGTGCGGTACAGCAGGAACGGCTTGATGATCTCGGCGTCACCGGCGACAAAACCCGAACGCAGGCCAGGCAGGTTGGAGCGCTTGGACAGGCTGTGGAACACCACGCAGCGCTTGAAGTCGCTGCGGCCCAGCTCGGCGCAGGCGCTGAGCAGGCCTGGTGGCGGGGCGTCCTCGTCGAAGTACAGCTCGCTGTAGCACTCGTCGGCGGCGATCACGAAGTCGTGCTCGTCGGCCAGGGCGATCAGCTTTTTCAGGGTGTCCATCGGCACCAGGGCGCCGGTGGGGTTGCCTGGCGAGCACAGGAAGAGGATCTGGCAACGTTTCCATACTTCGGCCGGCACGGCGTCGAAGTCGGGGTTGAAACCGTTGTTTTCCAGGCAGGGTAGGTAGTGCGGGGTGGCACCGGCCAGCAGGGCCGCGCCTTCGTAGATCTGGTAGAACGGGTTGGGGCTGATCACCAAACCATCTGCCGAGCGATCCACCACGGTCTGGGTGAAGGCGAACAGCGCCTCGCGGGTGCCGTTGACCGGCAGGATATGGCGGTCGGCGTCCAGCCAGCCGGCCGGCACGCCGAAGCGCCGCTCGCACCACTGGCCGATGGCCTGGCGCAGGGCCGGCAGGCCCAAGGTGCTGGGGTAGACCGCCAGCTTGTCGAGGTTGTCGGCCATGGCCTTGGCGACGAAGGCCGGCGATTCGTGCTTCGGCTCGCCGATCGACAGGGCGATCGGGCGTTTGTCCGCCGCCGGCTTCACGCTCCCCAGCAGGGCACGCAGTTTCTCGAACGGGTAGGGCTGGAGCTGGGTCAGTGCTGGGTTCATTGGCGCAAGGTCTCGTTATCGTCAAAAGGTCATGCGGGTGGGGCTGGCATCGGTGGCCTGGCCGGCCTGCAGCTGCTGGACGATGGCCTCCTGCAGGCGGCTGCACAGCTGCGGATCGGACAGCGGCTGGTTGTCGGCGTCGGTGATGAAGAACACGTCCTCCACGCGCTCGCCGAGGGTGGCGATCTTGGCGTTCTGCAGCGAGATGTCGAACTCGAGGAAGATCCGCCCGATCCGCGCCAGCAGGCCGGGGCGGTCCGGCGCGGTGATTTCGAGGATGGTCACCGGGCGCTGGGCGTCGTTGAGGATGGTCACCTGGGGTGGAAAATCGAAGTGCTTGAGCTGGCGCGGCACTCGGCGCTGGATGATCGCCGGGTAGTCCTCGGGGGTACGCAGCGCTTCGGTCAGGCCGTCGCGGATCTGCCTGACCCGCTGCGGGTTGTCGCCGATCGAGCCGCCATCGTTGTCGAGCACGATGTAGGTGTCGAGGGTGAACTGGCTGCTGGAGGTGATGATCCGCGCGTCATGGATGTTCAGGTTGAGCTGGGCCATGGCGGCCACGGTCACGGCGAAGAAGTCGTGCTGGTCGGGGGCGTAGATGAAGATCTGCGTGCCACCCTCGAACTCGCGCTGGGTGGTTTCCTTGATCAGCACCAGCGGCCCGCCGTCGGCCGGCTGCTGCAGGATCGCATCGCTGTGCCAGGCCACGTCGGCGGCGGTGTGCTTGAGGAAATAGTCATCGCCCAGTTGCGACCAGAGCTGTTCGACGTCGTCCGGGTCGGTGCCCCCGCGCACCAGGATGTCCAGGGCCGCGGTCTGGGTCTGGCGGATCTGTTCCTCTCGGTCCAGCGGGTTCTCCAGGCCCCGGCGCAGCGCGCGCTTGGTCTCGGTGTAGAGCTGGCGCAGCAGGCTAGCGCGCCAGGAGTTCCACAGGCTGGGGTTGGTGGCGTTGATGTCGGCCACGGTCAGCACGTAGAGGTAGTCCAGGCGCGTTTCGTCGCCCACGTGCAGGGCGAAGTCGTTGATCACCTGCGGGTCGGACAGGTCCTTGCGCTGGGCAGTGGTGGACATCACCAGGTGGTTCAGTACCAGCCAGACGATCAGGCGGCTGTCCCAGGCGGGCAGCTGATGGCGGGCACAGAACGCCTGGGCATCCACCGCGCCGAGCTCCGAGTGGTCGCCCTGGCGACCCTTGCCTATGTCGTGGTAAAGCCCTGCTAGGTAGATCAGCTCGGGTTTGGGCAGGCGGCCCATGAGCTTGCTGGCCAGCGGGAATTTCTCCGATACCGGCGTGTACTGCAGCTTGCGCAGGTGCTTGATCAGGTTGAGGGTGTGCGCATCGACCGTATAGATGTGGAACAGGTCGTGCTGCATCTGCCCGACGATCAGGCCGAACTCCGGCAGGTAGCGGCCGAGGATGCCGTAGCGGTTCATCCGCCGCAGGTTGCGGTGGATGCCGATCTCGCACTTGAACAGCTCGATGAACAGGCTGGTGTTGCGGATATCGTTGCGGAACTTGTCGTCGATCAGGTGGCGATGTTCACGCAACAGGCGCACGGTGTCGGCGCGCACGCCTTTGATCTCGGGGTGCTGGGCCATCAGCACGAAGATCTCCAGCATGGCGAACGGGGTGCGTTTGAACACGTTCTGGTTGACCGCCTCTATATAGCCGTCGTGCAGGCGGAAGCGAGCGTTGAGTGGTTGCGTGGTGCCGCTGTCGTCATCGGCGAGGATCACCTCCTCGAAGTGCTGGATGATCAGGTCGCACAACTGGCTGATGCTCATCACCACCCGGTAGTACTGCTGCATGAACTGTTCGATCGCGCGCTTGGGGTTGTCGTCGGTGTAGCCCAGCAGCGCGGCGACGCTGCGCTGGTGGTCGAACAGCAGGCGGTCTTCGGCGCGTCCGGCGAGCATGTGCAGGGCGTAGCGCACGCGCCAGAGGAAGGCCTGGGACGAGGCCAGCAGCTCGTTCTCGCTTTCCAGCAGGAAGTCCTCGCCGGCCAGGGCGTGCAGGTTCAGGGTGCCGTACTGACGCCGAGCCACCCAGAGCACGGTCTGGATATCGCGCAGACCACCCGGGCCGCCCTTGACGTTGGGCTCGAGGTTGTACTCGGTGTCGTTGTACTTGTGGTGGCGGGCCTTGAGCTCGGCGCGCTTGGCGAGGAAGAACTCCGCGGCAGGCCACATGTGCGCGGTGCTGGTGGCCTCGAGCATGCGCTGGCGCAGCGACTCGGGACCGGCGATGGTGCGGCTTTCCATCAGGTTGGTGATGACCGTCAGGTCGGCCCGGGCCTGCTCGGCGCATTCATCGACGGTGCGCACGCTCTGCCCGACCTCCAGGCCGATGTCCCATAGCAGCGTGAGGAAGCGCTCGATGGCGTCGCGGTACTGCTCGTGCTCGGCGGCGTCGAGCAGGATCAGCAGGTCGATGTCCGAGAACGGGTGCAACTCGCCGCGGCCGTAGCCGCCCACTGCCACCAGGGCGATGCCGTCCGGCGCGCCCCAGCTGAACTGGTGCCAGGCCTGCTGCAGGATATTGTCGACGAACCAGGCGCGGTCCTCGATCAGCCGGCGGATCTCGCGGCCTTCACGGAAACGCTTGTCGAGCACCTCGCCGGCCAGGCGGATGGCCTTCTTGAAGGCGGCGATAGGGCTTGCCTTGAGGGCCAGTTCCGCCTGGAACTGGCCACGGTCGAACAGCTCGGGATCCACCTGGGGCATCGAGTCGCGTTCCTGTGATGTGAATATCAGGCCGAGGTGCGCGGGATGGTGTCGTCCTTGCGCAGGGTGAAGATCTCGTAGCCGTTGGCGGTCACCACCAGGGTGTGTTCCCACTGGGCCGAGAGCTTGCGGTCCTTGGTAATGGCGGTCCAGCCGTCGCCCAGCACCTTGGTATCGGCCTTGCCCTGGTTGATCATCGGCTCGATGGTGAAGGTCATGCCTTCCTTGAGCTCCATGCCGGTGCCGGCCTTGCCGTAGTGCAGGATCTGCGGCTCCTCGTGGAACACCTTGCCGATGCCGTGGCCGCAGAACTCGCGGACTACCGAGAAGCCGTTCTTCTCGGCATGCTTCTGGATCACTTCGCCGATGTCGCCCAGGCGGCAGCCCGGCTTGACCAGCTCGATGGCCTTGTACATGCATTCCTGGGTGACTTTCGACAGGCGCGCGGCCCACTCCGGCACGTCACCGACGTGGAACATGCGGCTGGTGTCGCCGTGGTAGCCATCCTTGATCACGGTGATGTCGATGTTGAGGGTGTCACCCTTCTTCAGCGGCTTGTCGTTGGGGATGCCGTGGCAGACCACGTGGTTGATCGAGGTGCAGATCGATTTCGGGTAGCCCTTGTAGTTGAGCGGGGCCGGGATGGCCTGCTGAACATTGACGATGTAGTCGTGGCAGATGCGGTCGAGTTCTTCGGTGGTGACACCGGGCTTGACGTGCTCTTCGATCATTTCCAGCACTTCGGCGGCCAGGCGGCCGGCGATGCGCATCTTTTCGATGTCTTCTGCAGTCTTGATGGTGACGGTCATACAGGCTCTCTACGGCGCCGCGTGCGGCGCGAACGAACGGGAAAGGCCTTATTCTACCAGAGGGCGGTGTCGAACTGGCAGCAAGCCCCAAGTTTCAAGCCGCAAGCCGCAAGCTGCAAGCTGCAAGCTGCAAGCTGCAAGCTGCAAGCTGCAAGAGAAAGCAGCCTGCACGCGCGCCGCTCTTTCTTGCAGCTTGCGGCTTGCAGCTTGAAGCTGCTTCAACGGGTTCCGTTCGCGCGCGGCCTGTGGTATAAAATGCGCCGCTTTCGGGGGATGTCCCTCGTCAGCTCAAACCCACACACGTGTCGACACGATGGCCTGGGTGCCCGGTTTCCCTGGAAACACGGGTTGGTCATTGGGATACGTGGAGGCCCAACCCGACTTATCAAGGAACTATCATGTCCCAAGTCAATATGCGCGATATGCTGAAGGCCGGTGTGCACTTCGGCCACCAGACCCGTTACTGGAACCCGAAAATGGGCAAGTACATTTTCGGCGCGCGTAACAAGATCCACATCATCAACCTGGAAAAAACCCTGCCGATGTTCAACGAAGCTCTGTCCTTCGTAGAGCGCCTGGCCCAGGGCAAGAACAAGATCATGTTCGTCGGCACCAAGCGTTCCGCCGGCAAGATCGTCGCCGAGCAAGCTGCTCGTTGCGGTTCGCCATACGTTGACCACCGTTGGTTGGGCGGCATGCTGACCAACTACAAGACCATCCGCGCTTCGATCAAGCGTCTGCGCGACCTGGAAACCCAGGCCGAAGACGGCACCTTCGCCAAGCTGACCAAGAAAGAAGCCCTGATGCGTTCGCGCGATCTGGAAAAGCTGGACCGCAGCCTGGGTGGTATCAAGGACATGGGCGGCCTGCCTGATGCCCTGTTCGTGATCGACGTCGACCACGAGCGCATTGCCATCACCGAAGCCAACAAGCTGGGCATCCCGGTCATCGGCGTTGTCGATACCAACAGCAGCCCGGAAGGTGTGGATTACATCATCCCAGGCAACGATGACGCCATCCGCGCCATCGAGCTGTACATGACTTCGATGGCCGACGCCGTCATCCGCGGCCGCAACAACGTTGCCGGCGGCACTGAAGTCTACGCTGAAGAAGCGGCTGCACCTGCTGCTGAGTAATTGACGCCTGGCGTCTACTTGGCACGCAAAAAGGGGGCTTGGCCCCCTTTTTGCCACCTTGAAATCCTGCTGTCAGCGAAGGCCCCGCATCATGGGCGAGCTGATATAAAGGCAGCGATTTGCAGAATTTAACGCCCGTGACGAGCGGGTGGAATGGTTGAAAAACTTTCCAAGAGGATTTTGAAATGGCAGCAATTACTGCAGCGCTGGTCAAAGAACTGCGCGAGCGTACCGGCGAAGGCATGATGGATTGCAAGAAGGCCCTGGAAAAGGCCGGCGGCGACATCGAGAAAGCCATTGACGACATGCGTGCCTCGGGCGCCATCAAGGCCGCCAAGAAGGCTGGCAACGTTGCCGCCGAAGGCGCCATCGCCGTCAAGACCGACGGTAAATCCGCCGTTCTGCTGGAAGTGAACTCGCAGACCGACTTCCTGGCCCTGCAAGACGACTTCAAGAACTTCGTTGCCGAAAGCCTCGAAGAAGCCTTCGCCCAGAAGCTGACCGACGCAGCTCCGCTGATCGCCTCGCGTGAAGCTGCTCGTGAAGCCCTGGTCGCCAAGTGCGGCGAGAACGTCAACATTCGTCGCCTGGTGCGCGTGGAAGGCGACGTTGTCGGTGCCTACCTGCACGGCAACAAGATCGGTGCCGTTGTCGTCCTGAAAGGCGGCGACGTCGAGCTGGCCAAGAACATCGCCATGCACGTTGCAGCTTCGAACCCAGAGTTCCTGGATGCGTCGGAAATCTCCGCCGAGGCCATCGAGCGTGAGAAGAACGTCTTCCTGCAGCTGAACGCCGACAAGATCGCCGGCAAGCCGGAAAACATCGTTGAGAACATGATCAACGGTCGTATCACCAAGTTCAAAGCCGAAGCCTCGCTGAAAGAGCAAGCCTTCGTCATGAACCCGGAAGTCAAGGTTGGCGAGCTGGCCAAGAAAGCTGGCGCCGAAATCGTTTCCTTCACCTACTTCAAGGTTGGCGAAGGCATCGAGAAGCCGGTCGACGACTTCGCTGCCGAAGTTGCCGCCCAGGTAGCTGCCGCCAAGCAGTAAGACGGACTCGTCTGTCGCCCCGAAGAGGCTGCCCGCTCACGCGCGCAGCCTCTTTGTCAAAGCGCGGAAGGGTTTATAAAGCCTTTCTTCGCTGGCACTGAAGCAGTGCCACGCTACAGTTAGCAGGCTGTGAACAGCCCGCACGGAATTTTCTAAAAGTACGCCGCAGGAGAGACTCGCAATGGCTCAGCAGGTGAGTGGTCGCCAACCTCGCTATAAACGCATTTTGCTCAAACTTAGCGGCGAGGCCCTGATGGGCTCGGAAGACTTCGGGATCGACCCGAAGGTGCTGGATCGCATGGCCCTGGAAGTGGGTCAGCTGGTGGGTATCGGTGTTCAGGTCGGCCTGGTGATCGGTGGTGGCAACCTGTTCCGCGGCGCCGCGCTCAGCGCAGCCGGCATGGATCGCGTCACCGGTGACCACATGGGCATGCTGGCCACCGTGATGAACGGCCTGGCCATGCGCGACGCCCTGGAGCGCTCGAACATCCCGGCGCTGGTCATGTCGGCCATTTCCATGGTCGGTGTCACCGATCATTACGATCGCCGCAAAGCAATTCGTCACCTCAACTCCGGTGATGTGGTAATTTTCTCCGCCGGTACCGGCAACCCGTTCTTCACCACCGACTCCGCAGCCTGTCTGCGAGCCATCGAAATCGATGCCGATGTCGTGCTGAAGGCGACCAAGGTCGATGGTGTGTACACTGCCGACCCATTCAAGGATCCGCACGCCGAGAAGTTCGATCACCTCACCTACGACGAGGTGCTGGATCGCAAGCTCGGCGTCATGGACCTTACCGCAATCTGCCTGTGCCGCGACCACAAGATGCCATTGCGGGTATTCAACATGAACAAGCCTGGCGCCCTGCTGAACATCGTGGTGGGTGGCGCTGAAGGTACTTTGATCGAGGAAGGCGAAGCATGATCAACGACATCAAGAAAGACGCGCAGGAGCGCATGGGCAAGTCCCTCGAGGCCCTGGCCCGCAACCTGGCGGCGATCCGCACCGGTCGCGCCCACCCAAGCATCCTGGACGGCGTCAAGGTGCCGGCCTGGGGCAGCGACATGCCGCTGAACCAGGTGGCCGCGATCACTGTCGAGGACGCCCGCACCCTGAAGATCGTCGCCCACGACAAGAACCTCAGCGCCGCCATCGAGAAGGCCATCCTGACTTCCGACCTGGGCCTGAACCCATCCAGCGCCGGCACCACCATTCGCGTGCCGATGCCGGCCCTGACCGAGGAGACCCGCAAGGGCTACACCAAGCAGGCCAGCGGCGTTGCCGAGGATGCCAAGGTCGCCGTGCGCAACGTTCGTCGCGACGCGCTCGCCGATCTGAAGAAGCTGACCAAGGACAAGGAAATCAGCGAGGACGAAGAGCGTCGCGCGGCTGACGAGATCCAGAAGCTGACCGACAAGTTCGTCGCCGAAGTCGACGCAGCCTTCAAAGCCAAGGAAAAGGACCTGATGGCCGTTTGAGGCCAGGGTTTCTCTTTAATGGAAAAGACCAAGTCGGTGGCACCGTCCTCGGTGCCGCGTCATGTCGCGATCATCATGGATGGCAACAACCGCTGGGCGAAGAAGCGTCTTCTGCCCGGCGTCGCCGGACACAAGGCGGGTGTGGATGCCGTCCGCGCGGTGATCGAAGTCTGCGCCGAGGCGAAGGTCGAAGTGCTCACGCTCTTCGCCTTCTCCAGCGAGAACTGGCAGCGTCCGGCCGAAGAGGTCGGGGCGTTGATGGAGCTGTTCTTCTCGGCCCTGCGGCGTGAGGCCAAGCGCCTGAACGACAACAACATCAGCCTGCGCATCATCGGTGATCGATCGCGCTTCCATCCTGAGCTGCAGGCGGCGATGCGCGAGGCCGAGGCGGCCACGGCGGGCAGCAACCGCTTCATCCTGCAGATCGCCGCCAACTATGGTGGCCAGTGGGATATCGCCCAGGCCGCGCAGCGTCTGGCCAGGGAAGTCCAGGCCGGGCACCTGCGTCCGGACGATATCACCCCTGAGCTGCTGCAGACTTGCCTGGCCACCGGCGACCTGCCGCTGCCCGACCTGTGCATCCGCACCGGTGGCGAGCATCGCATCAGCAATTTCCTGCTGTGGCAGCTGGCTTACGCCGAGCTGTACTTCTCCGACCTGTACTGGCCGGACTTCAAACACGAGGCCATGCGCAGCGCGCTGGCCGATTTCGCTTCGCGCCAGCGCCGCTTCGGTAAGACCAGCGAGCAGGTCGAGGCTGGAGCCCGCGCTTAATGCTTAAACAACGCATCATTACCGCGCTGATCCTGTTGCCGATCGCGCTGGGCGGGTTCTTCCTGCTCAATGGTGGCGATTTCGCCCTGTTCATCGGCTTTGTGGTCACGCTCGGGGCCTGGGAGTGGGCGCGTCTGGCCGGCCTGGTGGCGCAGCCGCTGCGCATCGCCTATGCCGCGGTGGTCGCCGGGGCGCTGATGCTGCTCTACCTGATGCCGGACCTCGCGCCCTGGGTGCTGGGCGCCTCGGTGATCTGGTGGGCTTTGGCCACCTGGCTGGTGCTGACCTATCCGCGCAGCAACGAGCTGTGGAGCAGCGCGGCATGCCGCTTGCTGATCGGCCTGCTGGTGCTGCTGCCGGCCTGGCAAGGCCTGGTGCTGCTCAAGCACTGGCCGTTGGGCAACTGGCTGATCCTGGCGGTCATGGTGCTGGTCTGGGCGGCCGACATCGGCGCCTATTTCTCCGGGCGTGCTTTCGGCAAGCGCAAGCTGGCGCCGCAGGTCAGTCCGGGCAAGAGCTGGGAAGGGGTCTACGGCGGCCTGGTGGTCAGTCTGCTGATCACCCTGGGCGTGGGCCTGACCCGCGACTGGAGCTTCGGCCAGGTACTGCTGGGGTTGCTCGGCGCGGTGGTGGTGGTCATGTCGTCGGTGGTCGGTGACCTGACCGAAAGCATGTTCAAGCGCCGCGAAGGCATCAAGGACAGCAGCAACCTGCTGCCGGGGCACGGTGGTGTGCTTGATCGCATCGACAGCCTGACGGCGGCGATTCCGATGTTTGCCGTGCTGTTGTGGGCGGCTGAGTGGGGTGTGATGTGAGCGCCGTGCAACGCATAACCGTGCTGGGGGCCACCGGCTCCATCGGTCTGAGCACGCTGGACGTCATTGCCCGACACCCTGAGCGTTATCAGGTGTTCGCCTTGAGCGGTTATTCGCGCATCGATGAGCTGCTGGCCCTGTGCGAGCGTCATCGTCCGGCCTTCGCCGTGGTGCCGAGCGCCGAGGCGGCCGAGCGGCTGCGCCAAGGGTTGGCCGCGGCCGGTTGCGCCACCGAGGTGCTGGAAGGCGAGGGCGGGCTGTGCCAGGTCGCATCCGCCAGCGAGGTGGACACGGTGATGGCCGCCATCGTCGGCGCAGCCGGCTTGCGTCCGACCCTGGCTGCGGTCGAGGCGGGCAAGAAGGTATTGCTGGCCAACAAGGAAGCCCTGGTGATGTCCGGGGCACTGTTCATGGATGCGGTGCGTCGCAGCGGTTCGGTATTGCTGCCGATCGACAGCGAGCACAATGCGATCTTCCAGTGCATGCCTGGCGATTATGCCCGCGGCCTGAGCGCTGTCGGCGTGCGCCGGATCCTGCTGACCGCCTCCGGCGGCCCGTTCCGCGAAACCCCTGCCGAAGCGTTGCTGGATGTAACTCCGGAGCAGGCCTGCGCGCACCCTAACTGGTCCATGGGCCGCAAGATTTCGGTCGATTCGGCCAGCATGCTGAACAAAGGCCTTGAGCTGATCGAGGCCTGCTGGCTGTTCGATGCCAGGCCATCGCAGGTGGAAGTGGTGGTGCATCCGCAGAGCGTCATCCACTCGCTGGTGGACTACGTCGACGGTTCGGTGCTCGCCCAGTTGGGCAACCCGGACATGCGCACGCCGATCGCCAACGCCCTGGCCTGGCCGGAGCGCATCGATTCGGGCGTCGCGCCGCTGGACCTGTTCGCCATCGCTCGTCTGGATTTCCAATCCCCCGACGAACAGCGCTTCCCCTGCCTGCGCCTGGCGCGTCAGGCTGCCGAGGCGGGCAACAGCGCCCCGGCGGTGCTCAATGCCGCCAACGAAGTGGCCGTCGAGGCGTTCCTGCAGCGGCGTATCCGCTTCCCGGAGATCGCGGGTATGATCGAGCAGGTGCTCGACCAGGAGCCTGTGGTTCCACTGCCAACGCTCGATGCGGTGTTCGCCGCCGATCAGCGTGCCCGGGAGCTGTCCCGGGAATGGTTGCGACGCCACGGTCGCTGACCCTGGCGACCGACTCCGCCGAATGTCACCCGGAGACTGGACATGACTGCGCTTTACATGATTGTCGGCACACTGATAGCGCTTGGTGTGCTGGTCACGTTCCACGAGTTCGGTCACTTCTGGGTGGCCCGGCGTTGCGGCGTCAAGGTGCTGCGCTTCTCGGTCGGCTTCGGTACGCCGCTGGTGCGTTGGCATGATCGCCAGGGTACCGAGTTCGTGATCGCCGCGATTCCCCTGGGTGGCTACGTCAAGATGCTCGACGAGCGCGAGGGCGAAGTGCCGCCGGCGCTGGTCGAACAGTCGTTCAACCGCAAGAGCGTGCGTCAGCGCATCGCCATCGTCGCCGCTGGCCCCATCGCCAACTTCCTGCTGGCCATCCTGTTCTTCTGGGTGGTGGCCATGCTCGGCTCGCAGCAGGTGCGGCCGGTCATCGGCGCGGTCGAGTCGGGCAGTCTGGCGGCGACCGCCGGTCTGAACGTCGGCCAGGAAATCGTCTCCATCGACGGCAAGCCGACCAATGGCTGGTCAGCGGTCAACCTGCAACTGGTGCGACGCCTCGGCGAGAGCGGCGTGTTGCGGGTGGGCGTGGTCGACGAAGGCGCTACCGCAGAACGCCAGCACGAGATTCAGCTGAACCATTGGCTCAAGGGGGCCGACGAGCCCGACCCGATCCAATCCCTGGGCCTGCGCCCCTGGCGCCCGGCAATGATCCCGGTGCTGGCCGAGATCGATCCAAAGGGGCCGGCCGCCGCTGCGGGGCTGAAAAGCGGCGACACGCTGCTGGCGCTCGATGGCGTGGCGCTGGCCGACTGGCAGCAGGTGGTGGACGCGGTGCGTGCCCGCCCGGATAGCAAGGTGACCCTGCGCATCGAGCGTGATGGTGCGCAACTCGAGGTGCCTGTCACCCTGGCGCGCAAGGGTGAAGGGCAGGCTTCCGGGGGGTACCTGGGGGCGGGTGTCAAAGCTGGCGAATGGCCGGCGCGCATGCTTCGCGAGGTCAGCTACGGACCGCTGGAAGCGGTGGGCGAGGGCCTCTCGCGCACCTGGAGCATGAGCGTCCTGACCCTTGAATCGCTGAAGAAAATGCTGTTCGGGGAGCTCTCGGTAAAAAACTTGAGCGGACCGATAACCATTGCTAAAGTGGCGGGCGCTTCAGCCCAGTCGGGCGTCGGGGATTTCCTTAATTTCCTGGCCTATCTGAGCATAAGCCTGGGGGTTCTGAATCTGCTGCCCATCCCGGTACTGGATGGGGGGCATTTGCTGTTCTACCTGATCGAATGGGCGCGCGGTCGCCCGCTCTCGGATCGGGTGCAAGGTTGGGGGGTCCAGATCGGTATCAGTTTGGTCATCGGGGTGATGTTGCTCGCCCTGATCAACGATCTGGGTCGACTATAAAAGCTTCGCTCAATCGCGAAACCTGCCGCCTCGTCGCGGCAGGTTGTTTATTGCCAGTTGGAATAAAAGGACTTCATGAAACGTCTGCTGCTAACTGCGGTGCTCTCCGCACTGATGATCGCTGAAGTTCACGCCGAGTCCTTCACCATCTCCGATATTCGTGTCAACGGCCTGCAGCGGGTGTCCGCTGGCAGCGTGTTCGGCGCATTGCCGCTGAATGTCGGCGACCAGGTCGACGACCGCCGCCTGGTCGAGTCGACCCGCTCGCTGTTCAAGACCGGCTTCTTCCAGGACATTCAGCTGAACCGCGACGGCAATGTCCTGATCATCAACGTGGTCGAGCGCCCGTCGGTCTCCAGCATCGAGATCGAAGGCAACAAGGCGATCAGCACCGAAGACCTGATGAAGGGCCTGAAGCAATCGGGCCTGGCCGAGGGCGAGATCTTCCAGCGCGCGACGCTCGAAGGCGTGCGTAACGAACTGCAGCGCCAGTACGTCGCCCAGGGCCGCTACTCGGCCGAGGTCAACGCCGAAGTCGTGCCGCAGCCGCGCAACCGTGTCGGCCTGAAGATCAAGATCAACGAAGGCACCGTCGCCGCGATCCAGCACATCAACGTGGTGGGCAACACGGTGTTCGACGACGAGACCCTCGGCCAGCTGTTCGAGCTGAAGACCACCAACTGGTTGTCGTTCTTCAAGAACGACGACAAGTACGCCCGCGAGAAACTGTCCGGTGACCTCGAGCGCCTGCGTTCCTACTACCTGGACCGCGGCTACATCAACATGGATATCGCTTCGACCCAGGTGTCCATCACCCCGGACAAGAAGCACGTCTACATCACCGTCAACATCAACGAAGGCGAGAAATACACCGTTCGCGACGTGAAGTTGTCCGGTGACCTCAAGGTGCCGGAAGACCAGGTCAAGTCGCTGCTGCTGGTGCAGCCAGGCCAGGTGTTCTCGCGCAAGGTGATGACCACCACCTCCGACCTGATCACCCGTCGCCTGGGTAACGAAGGCTACACCTTCGCCAACGTCAACGGCGTGCCACAGCCGAACGACCAGGATCACACCGTCGACATCATGTTCGTCGTCGATCCGGGCAAGCGTGCCTACGTCAACCGCATCAACTACCGCGGCAACACCAAGACCGAAGACGAAGTGCTGCGTCGCGAGATGCGCCAGATGGAAGGCGGCTGGGCTTCGACCTACCTGATCGACCAGTCCAAGACCCGTCTCGAGCGCCTGGGCTTCTTCAAGGAAGTCAACGTCGAGACCCCGCCGGTGCCGGGCACCGACGACCAGGTCGACGTCAACTACAGCGTCGAGGAGCAAGCCTCCGGCTCGATCACCGCCAGCGTCGGTTTCGCCCAGAGCGCCGGTCTGATCCTGGGTGGCTCGATCAGCCAGAGCAACTTCCTGGGTACCGGTAACAAGGTGTCGATCGGCCTGACCCGTTCCGAATACCAGACCCGCTACAACTTCGGCTTCGTCGACCCCTACTTCACCGCCGACGGTGTCAGCCTGGGCTACAACGCCTTCTACCGCAGCACCGACTATGACGACCTCGATGTCGACGTGGCCAGCTATGCGGTCGACAGCCTGGGTGCCGGTGTCAGCCTCGGCTACCCGATCAGCGAGACCTCGCGCCTGACCTACGGCCTGACCGTGCAGCAGGACAAGATCAAGACCGGCCGCTACACCGTCGACGAGATCTTCAAGTTCCTCCAGGACGAGGGCGACAACTTCCTGAACTTCAAGGCGTCGATCGGCTGGTCCGAATCGACCCTGAACAAAGGCGTGCTGGCGACCCGTGGTCACTCCCAGAGCCTGACCCTGGAAACCACCGTGCCGGGCAGCGACCTGTCGTTCTACAAGCTCGACTACCGTGGCCAGCTGTTCAAGCCGATCAACAACGAATACACCCTGCGCCTGCACACCGAGCTGGGCTATGGTGATGGTTTCGGTTCGACCTCCGGTCTGCCGTTCTATGAAAACTACTATGCCGGTGGCTTCAACTCGGTGCGTGGCTTCAAGGACAGCAGCCTGGGTCCTCGCAGCACGCCGAGCCGTGGCGCGGCCGTGACCGGCAACCAGGGCACCATCGCCGACCCGGATCAGGATCCGCTGCCGTTCGGTGGTAACGTGCTCGTCCAGGGTGGCGTGGAGCTGCTGTTCCCGCTGCCGTTCGTCAAGGATCAGCGTTCGCTGCGCACCTCCGTGTTCTGGGATGTGGGTAACGTGTTCGACACCAACTGCGGCTCCAAGCCCGATTGCGCGAAAGTCGGTTTCTCGGACATGGCCAGCTCGGTCGGTCTGGGCGTGACCTGGATCACCGCGCTGGGCCCGCTGAGCTTCAGCCTGGCGATGCCGATCAAGAAGCCGGACGACGCCGACACGCAGGTGTTCCAATTCTCTCTGGGCCAGACCTTCTGAGGTCGGCCCTCGCTTAACGACAACGGTTTATCCAGGAGTGCATCGTGCGTAAGTTGACTCAACTGGCCGTAGTGGCCGCGGCGCTGGTCGCCACCCCGGCTTTCGCCGAAATGAAGGTCGCCGTGCTGAACTATCAGATGGCGCTGCTGGAATCCGACGCGGCCAAGAAGTACGCCGTCGATGCGGAGAAGAAGTTCGGTCCGCAACTGACCAAGCTCAAGGGCCTGGAAAGCAGCGCCAAGGGCATCCAGGACCGCCTGATCAAGGGTGGCGACAAGATGCCTCAGCCGGAGCGCGAGCGCCTCGAGCTCGAGTTCAAGCAGAAAGCCCGTGACTTCCAGTTCCAGTCCAAGGAACTGAACGAGGCCAAGGCCGTGGCTGACCGCGACATGCTCAAGCAGCTCAAGCCCAAGCTCGACGGCGCCGTCGAGGAAGTGATCAAGAAAGGTGGCTACGACCTGGTGCTCGAGCGTGGTGCGGTGATCGATGTCAAGCCACAGTACGACATCACCCGCCAGGTTATCGAGCGCATGAACCAAGCGCGTTGATATGACCGTGACGATGACGCTCGGCCAGCTGGCCGAGGCCCTCGGGGCCACGCTGAAGGGCTCCGAGGCGCTGGAAATCACCGGCCTGGCCACCTTGCAGGAGGCGGGGCCCGGGCAATTGAGTTTCCTGGCCAACAAGCAGTACCGCAAGTTTCTGGACGATACCCAGGCCGGCGCGGTGCTGCTCAAGGCCGAGGACGCCGAAGGCTTCGCCGGCAGTGCGCTGATCGTCGCCGACCCTTACCTGGCCTATGCCCGTATTTCGCACCTGTTCGATCCAAAGCCCAAGGCTGTGGCGGGAATTCATCCCAGCGCCGTGGTGGCGGATGATGCACAGGTGGATGCCAGTGCCAGTATCGGCCCGTTCGCGGTGATCGAGAGCGGCGCGCGCATCGCTGCCAACGTGACCATCGGCGCGCATTGTTCCATCGGCGCGCGCTGTGTCATCGGTGAAGGTGGCTGGCTGGCACCGCGGGTGACGCTGTATCACGACGTGACCATCGGCAAGCGTGTGGTGATCCAGTCAGGGGCAGTGATCGGCGGTGAAGGCTTCGGCTTCGCCAACGAGAAGGGTATCTGGCGCAAGATCGCGCAGATCGGTGGCGTGACCCTGGGCGACGACGTGGAGATCGGCGTGAATACCGCGGTCGACCGTGGCGCGCTGTCGGACACGCTCATCGGTGACGGCGTCAAGCTCGACAACCAGATCCAGATCGCTCACAACGTCCAGGTCGGTGACCACACGGCGATGGCGGCTTGCGTCGGTATTTCCGGTAGCACCAAGATCGGCAAGCACTGCATGATCGCCGGTGGTGTCGGCATGGTCGGGCATATCGATGTCTGCGATAACGTATTCGTCTCTGGAATGACCATGGTGACCCGTTCGATTACCGAACCTGGTGGCTATTCTTCCGGTACGGCCATGCAGCCGCTGGCCGAGTGGCGCAAGAGCGCCGCGCGTATCCGCCAGCTGGACGAGATGTCCAAGCGTCTCGGGCAGCTGGAAAAACGAGTCGACACCGTGACCTCAGGTGGCCAGCCGGCATCAGAAGGCTGATACCATTCCCTGAGCAAGCGTGAACCGTCGCTAGCTGGCTCCTCTTTGGATCTGCAAAAGGAGCGTGTGGTCAGCACCTGCGCTCCCTATTCTTATTACAGGCTTCCCCCCGAAATGATGGACATCAACGAGATTCGCGAATACCTGCCTCACCGTTACCCGTTCCTGCTGGTGGATCGGGTCACGGATCTGGACTTCGAGGCCCAAAGCATTCGTGCCTACAAGAATGTCAGCATCAATGAGCCGTTCTTCAATGGCCACTTCCCGGCGCATCCAATCATGCCGGGCGTGCTGATCATCGAGGCGATGGCCCAGGCGGCCGGAATTCTCGGATTCAAGATGCTCGACGCCAAACCGGCCGACGGCACCCTCTACTACTTCGTCGGCTCCGACAAGCTGCGCTTCCGCCAGCCGGTGCTGCCAGGCGACCAGCTGGTACTGGAAGCCAGATTCCTCAGCCGCAAGAGCATGATCTGGAAGTTCGAATGCCGTGCCCTGGTCGACGGCAAGCCGGTCTGCTCGGCCGAGATCACCTGCGCGGAACGCTCCCTATGAGTTCGATTGACCCACGGGCGATCATCGACCCCTCGGCCAGGCTGGCCGAGGGCGTCGAGGTCGGCCCCTGGTCGATCGTAGGCCCCGATGTGGAAATCGGGGAGGGTACCGTCATCGGTCCGCACGTGGTGCTCAAGGGGCCGACCCGCATTGGCAAGCACAACCGCATCTTCCAGTTTTCCTCGATTGGCGAAGACACCCCTGACCTGAAGTACAAGGGTGAGCCGACGCGCCTGGTGATCGGCGACCATAACGTGATCCGCGAGGGTGTCACCATCCACCGCGGCACCGTGCAGGACCGTTCGGAAACGACCCTGGGCGACCACAACCTGATCATGGCCTATGCCCACATCGGCCATGACAGCGTCATCGGCAACCACTGCATCCTGGTCAACAACACTGCGTTGGCGGGCCACGTGCACGTGGGCGACTGGGCGATCCTGTCGGGCTACACGTTGGTGCACCAGTACTGCCACATTGGTGCCCACGCGTTTTCCGGCATGGGGACCGCGATCGGCAAAGACGTGCCAGCCTACGTCACGGTATTCGGCAGCCCGGCCGAAGCGCGCAGCATGAACTTCGAAGGCCTGCGCCGTCGTGGATTCAGCGACGAAGCGCTGCACGCCTTGCGTCGTGCCTACAAGATCGTCTACCGCCAGGGCCTGACCGTCGATGAGGCGCTCAAGGACCTGGAGGAACTGGTGAGCCAGTTCCCCGAGATCGATCTGTTCCGCCAATCGATCGCCAATTCCGCCCGCGGCATCACCCGCTGACATGGCGCGACTCTGCGTTGCGCTGGTCGCGGGCGAGGCCAGTGGCGACATTCTCGGCTCCGGCCTGATGCGGGCCATCAAGGCACGTCATCCCGATGTCCGTTTCATCGGTGTTGGCGGTCCCTTGATGGAAGCCGAAGGCATGACCTCCTATTTCCCGATGGAACGCCTGGCCGTCATGGGCCTGGTCGAGGTGCTTGGACGCTTGCGTGAGCTGCTCAAGCGCCGCAAAGAATTGATCCAGACACTGATCGGCGAAAAACCCGATGTGTTCATCGGCATCGACGCCCCCGATTTCACCCTCAATATCGAACTCAAGCTGCGCCAGGCCGGGATCAAGACCGTGCACTACGTCAGCCCGTCAGTCTGGGCCTGGCGTCAGAAGCGCGTGCTGAAGATCCGCGAGGGTTGCGATCTGATGCTGACCCTGCTGCCGTTCGAGGCGCGCTTCTACGAAGAACAAGGCGTGCCGGTGCGGTTCGTCGGCCATCCGCTGGCGGATACCATCCCCCTCGAAGCAGATCGCGGCGCGGCACGTGCCGAGCTGGGGCTGGGCGACGGCCCGGTGGTCGCGTTGATGCCTGGTAGCCGCGGCGGTGAGGTGGGGCGCCTGGGCGCCTTGTTCCTCGATGCCGCCCAGCGTCTGCGCGAGCTGGTGCCTGGCGTGCGCTTCGTGCTGCCCTGCGCGAATGCCGCCCGGCGTGCCCAGGTCGAGCAGATGCTGGAAGGGCGTGAGCTACCGCTGACGCTGCTGGACGGTCGCTCGCATCAGGCGCTGGCTGCCTGTGACGCGGTGCTGATCGCCTCCGGTACCGCGACCCTGGAGGCGCTGCTGTACAAGCGGCCGATGGTGGTGGCCTACCGCCTGGCGCCGCTGACTTACTGGATCCTCAAGCGCATGGTCAAGAGCCCGTACGTGTCGCTGCCCAACCTGCTGGCCCAGCGCCTGCTGGTACCGGAGTTGCTGCAGGACGCCGCTACCAGCGAAGCCCTGGCACAGACCCTGGCGCCGCTGGTCAAGGACGGCTCGCAACAGACCGATAGCTTCGACCAGATCCACCGCACCCTGCGCCGCGACGCCTCCAACCAGGCGGCCGACGCGGTGCTCGCCCTGTTGAAGGACCGCTGACATGCAGATGGGACTGGATTTCAACCTGGTCGAAGAACTGGTGGCTGGCGTCGATGAAGTGGGCCGTGGCCCGCTGTGTGGCGCGGTGGTCACGGCGGCGGTGATTCTTGATCCGCGACGGCCGATCCTTGGTCTGAACGACTCGAAGAAGCTTACCGAAGCCAAGCGCGACGCACTGTTCGACGAGATCCGCGAAAAAGCCCTGAGCTTCTGCATCGCCCGGGCCGAGGTCGAGGAGATCGACCGCCTGAACATCCTCCAGGCCACCATGCTGGCCATGCAGCGCGCCGTCGAAGGGCTGCACATCACGCCGAAACTGGCGCTGATCGACGGCAACCGTTGCCCGAAACTGGCCGTGCCGGCGGCGCCGGTGGTCAAGGGTGACTCCCAGGTGCCGGCGATCGCGGCGGCCTCGATCCTGGCCAAGGTCACCCGTGATCGCGAGATGAGCGAGTTCGAGCTGATCTACCCGGGGTACGGGATCGGCGGGCACAAGGGCTATCCGACCCCGGTGCACCTCGAGGCCCTGGCCCGTCTTGGGCCGACGCCCATTCATCGGCGTTCGTTCGCCCCTGTTCGAGCCGCA